>JAICRP010000228.1 GCA_025966445.1 Nocardioides sp. | reverse complement strand
GTGTTGAGCCAGACCAGGCTGGTCTCGTTGAGGAACTGCTCGGCGTCGGCCTCGGCGCTGCTGCCACCGAAGACGATCGAGCCGACGTTGAAGCCGAACCAGCCGAACCACAGCAGTCCCGCGCCGATCATCGTCAGCGGCAGGTTGTGCGGCCGGATGGCCTCCTTGCCGAAGCCGAGCCGCTTGCCGATCACCAGCACCAGGACCAGGCCGGCCATGCCGGCGTTGATGTGGACGACCGTGCCGCCGGCGTAGTCCTGCGGGAAGACGTTGGCGACCCCGTCGGTGACGCCGAACAGCATGGCCGAGAGGCCGTCCGGGTTGAGGCCCGACAGGAACCCGCCGCCCCACACCATGTGGGCCAGCGGGAAGTAGCTGAGGGTGATCCAGATCGGGACGAAGACCATCCAGGCGGAGAACTTCACCCGGTCGGCGATCGCGCCGCTGATCAGCGCCGCGGTGATGACCGCGAAGGTCATCTGGAACGCGACGTACACGTAGCTGTCGGCACCGACACCCTCGAGGCCGAAGGCGGTGAAGGGGTTGCCGAACAGGGTGCCGACGTCGGTGCCGGCGAACGACATCGACCAGCCCCACAGGACGTAGACGATGCCGACGATGCCCAGGGCACCGAACGACATCATCATCATGTTCAGCACGGACTTCGAACGGCTCATACCGCCGTAGAAGAGGGCCAGCGCGGGCGTGGTCATCATCAGGACGAGCGAGGATGCCACCAGCATGAAGGCGTAGTAGCCGTCCATGGAACCTCCCAGAGATTCATTGGGAAACGTATGGGTCGGGAGCGGCTCCGCCTCGACCGCGTTGTCGCGCCGAAGGCCGCCTCCTGTTGCCCCGAAGCCTCACGACGGGACGTTTCGCCGTGCGCCGCCGCACGTTTCGGTGAGGAAAAGAAGCGGGCGACTCTGTTACATCCGTGTGAACAGACCTCGGTGGCGGTTCGGTAGCGTGACGCGGGTGAGCCGACGCTTGGCCGTGATGGCCCACTACGACCACCGGGGCGGCGTCGGCCCCCACGTCCGGCGCCAGGTCGAGTCGGTCGCCGCTGCGGTCGACCGGATGATCGTCGTCTCCACCGCCGCCCTCACCGACGAGTCGCGGGCCTGGCTCGCCGACCGCGCCGAGCTGGTCGAGCGACCCAACTACGGCTACGACTTCACCAGCTACCAGGTGGGCCTGCACCGGGCGGGGCTGGCGGGCGACCTGACGTCGTACGACGAGGTCGTCATCTGCAACGACACCTACGTGCCCGTGACGCCGTACGACGTCATCTTCGCCGCGATGGCCGACCAGCCCGTCGACTTCTGGGGCCTGACCCGCACCGAGCGCGTCGCCCCGCACGTGCAGAGCTTCTTCGTGGCGTTCCGCCCCTGGGTAATCGGGTCGGCGACGTTCCGGCGGTTCTGGACCGGGCTCGACCCGCTGTCGACGCGGCGGCAGGTGATCATGCAGCACGAGGTCGGGCTCAGCGGCGGCCTGCACTGTGCCGGCTTCCGGTCCGGCTCGTACTTCCGGGAGACCGACAGCGACCGGCGGCTCGCCCGGCGGCGCGTCCGGTGGTGGGCGGCGCACCGCCCGGGGCTGACCCGGACGCGAGCGGGCCTCGACACCTTCCGCGACCGCGCTCGCGAGCCGTGGAACCCATCGGCCGCGCTGGCAGACCGCGCCCTCGACGGCGGCCGGCTGCCGTACGTCAAGCTCGACACCCTGCGCTTCGACCCGTACGGGCTCGGGGCCGACAAGTTGCTGACGTACTGCGAGGAGCAGCTGCCGGACGCGTTCGCCGGTGTGCGCGAGTTCATCGACGACACCGCCGTCTTCTACCCGCCCCGGCCCACGGAGAAGCTCCGCCCGACGCCGCCCGCCCTGATGCCGTTGCGCCGGCACGTGGAGTACCGCCGTGTCCCCTGACGTCCCCGACCTGCTCGCCTCGGGCCTGCTGGACCGGGACTGGGTGGGCGCCCAGCTCGGCACGGTCTTCGCCTCCGACGAGGACGCCGCCGCGCGCTGCCTCGAGCCCGAGGCCGACTGCTCGCCGCACCCGCTCTACGAGCCCACCTGGGGCGGCACCTCGCCGCACCCGCTGGTGGACGTGGCCCGGATCGTGGCCGAGCACCCCGACGCTGCCCGGCACCCGCACGGCCCAGTGGCGTGGTGGGTCTCCCGCGCGCGGGAGGACTCACCCGTCCCGGTGCCCGAGGGGGTCCCCGAGATCACGTGGGGCCGGCTCCGCGGTGCGGCCCTCGCAGCGGCCGAGCGGCGGGCGGAGACCGACGACGTCCGGGTGGCCCAGCGACGGACGAAGCAGCCGCCCGCCGCGCAGGCCGCCGCGCCGGCGCTGCCCGCGCCCGGCGACGACCCCCTCGTCACCGTGGTCCTGGCCGTCAGCGACGACGGTCCGCGGCTGCGCGCCGTCGTGGACACGGTCCAGGCCCAGTCGTACGTCGGCTGGGAGCTCGTCGTGGTCGACGACGGCTCGGCCGACGACACGAGCGCGGTGCTGACCGGCATCGCCGCGTTCGAGCCGCGCGTGGTCCCGATGTCGGTGCCGCGGGGCGGCCCGGCCCGGGCGCGCAACGCCGCCCTGGCCCGCGCGAGGGGGAAGTACGTCGCGTTCGTCGACCCCGACCACGCCTGGCACTCCGACTTCCTGGCGGTGATGCTCGGCCACCTGGAGGCGGATGGGGCTTCGATGGCGCATGCCGCGATGCGGATGCCGCGACGAGACGGCGAGACGTACCGGGCCGTCGACGGCGGCCGCGACCACCTGCTCGCGCACGAGCACGTCGACCTGGCCGCGTTCGTCGCCCGGCTCGACGTGGTGACCGAGGTCGGTGGGTTCGACGAGACGCTCGGCGGGGCCGAGTCCCTCGACCTGCTGGTCAAGCTGGCCGCGCGGGCGCCGATGCCGCTCGTGTCCCGGGTGCTGCTCGACCGCGCCGCGGACGCGCCGGACGACGACCCCCGCTGGACGGCGACGGTCCTGGAGCGCCACCTCGTCGACTGGACGACAGCGCAGCAACGGCCGCGCGAGGCGCGCCGGGTCAGCATCGTGCTGCACACGACGGCCGACCTCGACCGCACGGTGCGCTGGGTGACCCGGACGATGTCCCGGCGCCGCGAGAGTGCCGACCTCGAGCTGGTCGTGGTGGGCGCCCGACTGCCGAGAGCCGTCGAGCTGCCCCTCGCGATGCTGCTGGCGACGTACCCGAACGCGCGGCTGCTCGCTCCGCTCGCCCGGATCGGTCCGGCCGTCTGCACCAACCTCGGGATCGCGGAGACCAGCGGCGAGGTGGTGGTCCTGGCGCGTACGTCGGCCAACCCGCCGCGCGACGCGTTCCACGGCCTGACGTCGGCGCTGTCCGACCGCGACGTCGCCATCGCCCAGCCGCTGGTGGTCGACCGGCCGGGGCTCATCGTCAGCGCCGGCGCGGTGTTCGGGCCGGGCCGCACCCACCCCGAGCCGTTCCTCGCCGGTCATCCGGTGGCCGATGCCCAGGCCCTCGGCTCGCGGGAGGTACCCGCACCGCTCTCGCCCGTGGTGGCGGTCCGGGGCACGGAGGTGGTCCGCCTGCGCGGCTTCGACGTCTGGATCGGCGACGCGCTCCCCGAGGTCGAGCTCGGTGTCCGGATGGCAGCGCACGGTGGTGGCGCGACGGTCGTCGTCCCCCGGTCGCCGCTGGTGCTCAAGGCCGGTCAGCTGCCGCGGCTCGACACCGCCTCCGACGGCGTCCGCGCCCTCCAGGAGCGGTGGCCGGAGCCGCCGGGCGGGTCCGAGGAGGCCTGGGCCCGCGCCGGCTTCGAGGTCGTGGGTCGCCGCTGGGAGGACCGCGCCGTCCCGCCGGGCACCGACCACGAGCCGCTGGACGTCCCGGCCCTGACTCCGCGCACGCTCGTGCGGCCGCTGCGGGCCGCCGTACGAGAAGGGCCGCCGGTGCTGCGCTGGGCCCTGGACATCGCGGCACCGTCGGGTCGCCGCGGGCAGCGCTGGGGCGACGCGTACTTCGCGCGCTCGATGGCCGACGCCCTCGAACGCCTCGGCCAGCGGGTCACCATCGACACCCGCGACCAGCGCCACCGGGGTACTCGCGACCTGGACGACGTCGTGCTCGTGCTGCGCGGGCTCGACCGGGTCGCGCCGTCGCCCGGGCGGGTCAACCTACAGTGGGTGATCAGCCATCCCGACCTGGTGACCGGCGGGGAGATGGCGGGCTTCGACCGCGTGTACGCCGCCAGCGCGACGTGGGCTGCCCGGACGTCGGCCGCGACGGGGATCGCCGTCACCCCCCTGTTGCAGTGCACCGACCCGCGGCTGTTCAACCCCTCACGCGCAGAGCCCGACACCGGCGCCCCCGTCCTGTTCGTCGGCAACTCCCGCGACGTCTACCGCAGGTCCGTACGTTCCGCCCTCGCCGTCGGCGCCGAGGTCCAGGTGCACGGGTCCGACTGGGAACGCTTCCTCGCCCCGACCATGATCGCCTCGAAGATCGTGGCCAACGAGGACCTCGGCCCGCTCTACTGCTCGGCCGGCGTCGTCCTCAACGACCACCACGACGACATGCGCCGCGACGGGTTCCTGGCCAACCGGCTCTTCGACGTGACCGCCTGCGCCGCCCGGCTGGTCACCGACGAGATCGACGGGCTCGCCGACGTGTTCGGCGACGTCGTCCGGACCTTCCACGACGAGACCGAGATGGGCCCGCTGCTGGCGTCGCCGTCGACCGCCTTCCCGCCGCGCGACGCACGGCTCGCCCTCGCCGAGACCGTCATGCGCGAGCACTCGTTCGACCACCGGGCCGAGGTGCTGCTCGACGACGCCGTGAGGTTGCTGGCGCGCTGAGTGTCGGCGTACCTGGCGTGCATTTCCGGAACTTGGCGTACGTCGCGCCGTACGTCATGTTCGGGTTTCTCCGG
>JAICRP010000261.1 GCA_025966445.1 Nocardioides sp. | reverse complement strand
TCTCGGTCGCGTGGTCGTGGGTCCCGGTGTGCTCCATGCCCCGAACGGTACGGACGCGCAGCCCGATCGGCAAACGTACTTGCCGATCCAGCAAACGTGAGCCAGCAGGTGGTTCCCGCCCCTGAACGCCTCGAGTCCGCCCGGAGGTTGCGTCGGGGTGTGACTAGATCAGGCCGAGCCCCGTCACGGCGTCGCGCTCCTCGGCGAGCTCGGCGGTGGAGGCGTCGATCCGCGACCGCGAGAAGTCGTCGATCTCCAGACCCTGGACGATCTCCCAGCTGCCGTCCTTGGTGGTGACAGGGAAGGAGGAGACCAGGCCCTCGGGAACGTCGTACGAGCCGTCGGACACGACCGCCATCGACACCCAGTCGTCCTCGGCCGAGCCGAGCAGCCAGTCGCGGGCGGCGTCGACCGTCGCAGAGGCCGCGGACGCGGCCGAGGAGGAGCCGCGGGCCTCGATGATCGCGGCGCCGCGCTTGGCGACGGTGGGGATGAAGGTGTTCTCGATCCAGTCCTGGTCGCCCACGACCTCCGCGGCGTTGCGACCGCCGACCCGGGCGTGGAACAGGTCGGGGTACTGCGTCGCGCTGTGGTTGCCCCAGATCGTCATGTGGGTGATGTCGGTGACGGGAGCGCCGGTCTTGGCGGCCACCTGCGAGATCGCGCGGTTGTGGTCGAGGCGGGTCAGCGCGGAGAAGCGCTCGCGCGGGATGTCGGGCGCGTTGCTCAGCGCGATCAGCGCGTTGGTGTTCGCGGGGTTGCCGGTGACACCGATGCGGACGTCGGCGGCGGCCACGTCGTTGAGGGCCTTGCCCTGCTCGGTGAAGATCGCTCCGTTGGCCGACAGCAGGTCACTGCGTTCCATGCCGGGACCGCGCGGTCGCGCGCCGACGAGCAGCGCGAGGTTCACGCCGTCGAAGATCGTGCGCGGGTCCGACCCGGTCTCGATGCCGGCAAGGCCCGGGAACGCGCAGTCGTCGAGCTCCATCACGACGCCCTCGAGCGTCTTGAGGGCCGGCTCGATCTCCAGCAACCGCAGCTCGATCGGGCGGTCCGCGCCGAGCAGGGAACCGCTCGCCAGCCGGAACAGGAGGCTGTAGCCGATCTGGCCGGCGGCGCCGGTGACGGCGACCTTGAGAGGGGCCTGAACATCAGCGGGGGACATGACAACTCCTTGGCGTTCGGGAACGGCAGCGACGCTAGCAGCCACCGCCCGTGCGGCATCCTGGGCCCATGTCGCGACGATCCCCAGCATTCGTCGTGGCCCTCGTCGCGGTGTTCCTCCTGTCCGCGCCGCTGGTCTCGGGTTGCGGAGCGGCCGGCCAGGCCAACCCCATCGAGATCGGCCCGCAGGGTGTCGACGAGCTCGTGATCCCCACGCCGAGCCCCGATCCCGACGACTTCGTCGACGAGGTCGACAACCCGTGGCTGCCGCTCGCGCCGGGCACCGTGTGGACCTACGACGTCGCCGGCAGCGCCGTGCAGAGGCTCGAGGTCCGCGTCGAGGACGTTCGCGAGACGGTGGCAGGGGTGTCGTGCGTGGTGGTGCGGCGGACGGGTACCGACCGCGACGGTGCTGTGGTCGAGGAGGTCGTGACGTACCTCGCGCAGGACGACGAGGGCAACGTCTGGCTCTTCGGCGAGGACGGCGAGCGCTCCTGGCGGGCAGGGGAGGACGGCGCGGAGGCGGGTCTCGCCATGCCGGCGCGTCCGCGGGTCGGCGACGGGTACCTCCACCAGCGGGCCCCGAACGCCGCCGACCGGTCGACGGTCCTGTCGCTCGACGAGGAACGCTCCGTGCCGGCCGGCACGTTCGGGTCGCTGCTGCTCACCGAGGACACCTCGACCCTGGAGCCGGACGTGGTCGTCCGCCGCGCGTACGCCGAGGGCACGGGCCTGGTGGAGGAGTCCGCCATGCTGGGCAGCACCGCACGGGTCGTCCTCGCCTCGGTCACGACAGGCTGACGACAGGGACGAGCGCGAGGAGCGGGGTCTCGTGAAGGGACCTCGTCCCTCCTCGACCAGGGGCTAGGTCGGAGGACGTACCTGTGTCTGGCCGTCGTCGTCGCCCGCGGGCCACGGCGGGGGTGCCTGCTGCGGCGGCTGCTGTGGGGGCCACGACTGCGGGGGCGGGGCGGTGGGGTACTGCGGCTGCTGCCACTGCTGTGGAGGCTGGGGCGGCCAGGGTGCCTGACCGGGCTGACCCGGCTGCGGGACGGCGTACTGCTGGTTCCACTGCTGCTGGTAGGCGTCCGGTGCGCCGTACCCGGGAACAGCGCCGGGCGGGGGACGACGCCCGAAGCGCAGGCCCGACCCGGCGACCGGCTCGCCGTGGCGGCCGAACACGAGCGGGTAGAGGAGGCCGGCCAGGGCGCCACCGAGGAGCGTGGCCAGGATGAACAGCCACAGCTGGGCGATGGCGTCGACGCCGGCGAAGAGGGCCGGGCCGATCGAGCGGGCGGGGTTCACCGAGGTTCCGGTGAGCGGGATCGTCGCGAAGTGGATCATCGCCAGCGTCAGGCCGATGGCCAGCGGAGCCAGGGCCGGGTGCTCGTTGCGCTCGTCGGTCACGGCGAGGATCGCCAGCAGGAACACCAGGGTGGTCACCGCCTCGACGAGGAAGGCCGCCCACCAGGCCAGGCCGTAGGTGGAGAGGTCGCCGAAGGCGTTCTGGCCGAAGTTGCCCTCGGAGCTGAAGCCGGGGATGCCCTGGTAGACGCTCCAGAGGACCGCGGCGCCGGCGACTGCGCCGATCAGCTGCGCGACGACGTACAGCGGCACATGGGACCAGGCCAGCCGGCCGCCGACGGCCGCGCCGACGGTGACCGCGGGGTTGAAGTGGCCACCCGAGACCCGGCCGACCGAGTAGGCCATCACCAGCACCGTCAGGCCGAACGCGAGGCCCGTGGTGATCACGTCGGCCCCGGTCGCCAGGGCCGCGCCGACACCGAAGAACACGAGCACGAAGGTGCCGAGCACCTCGGCGGAGAACTTCTGGGGAGCCGTGGGTGCCGCCGTCTCGGCCGCCGCCACCGCTGTGTCCGTCATGTCGAGACCTCTCCCTGCGCCTGCCCGTGAACTGCCCGTGACCAGCCGCGCGCAGCCTACCCTCGCGTGGTCGTGTCGCCGGCCCGCCTGTTAGCGTCCGAACGTGTCCAGCGAGACTGTGCCCTCTTCCCCGATCATCTACACCCACACCGACGAGGCGCCGCTCCTGGCGACGTACTCGTTCCTCCCGATCGTGCAGGCGTATGCCGCCCAGGCCGGGGTGC
>JAICRP010000181.1 GCA_025966445.1 Nocardioides sp. | reverse complement strand
GTTGCGGTCGACCACTCCCTGCCTCCCCCGCAGCGACAGCAACGGCACGGTGGAGTACGGGTCGACGAGCTCGCGGGTGACGACCACGACGTACCCCGCCCGGCCGGGGACCTCCTCACCGGCTGCGGCGTCCAGCGCCTCGGCGGCGCCGCGCAACGGCTCGAGCCGCTCACGCAGACCATCGTCCTTCATCCCCATCAGGCCCGGGTACCCGAGCTCCACCAACCGGTCGACCTGCTCCGTGAACGTCACGGGGCGCTCAACGCGCCGCAGCGGTGCGGAGTTCCCTCAGGAGAGGTCGATGCCGCGCACCGACGAGGCCTCGATGGCCGCCTCGATCTCGGCCATCGGCTCGCCGCCGATCGCGGAGTCCACCGACAGGGCCACCAGTGCCTGCCCGCCGCGCTGGTCGCGGGAGACCTGCATACCGGCGATGTTGATGCCGGCGTCGCCGAGGATGCGGCCGACCGTGCCGACCATGCCGGGCCGGTCGACGTACGTCAGGAAGGCGAGGTGGTCGGTCGGCTCGAGGTCGACGTCGAACCCGTTGACCTCGACGATGCGCTCGCGCTGGTTGATGCCGACGAGCGTGCCGCTCACCGACACCTGCGAACCGTCGGCGAGGGTGCCGCGCAGGGTGATCAGGTTGCGGTGGTCGGGGCTCTCGGGGTCGGCGATCAGCCGGACGGCCGTGCCGCGCTCAGCGGCGAGCAGCGGCGCGTTGACGTAGGACACCTGGTCGTCGACGACGTCGGTGAAGACGCCCTTGAGGGCGGCCAGCTCGAGCACCTTGACGTCGAACTCGGTGATCTCGCCCCGGACCTCGACGTCGATCTGCTGGGCGACCTCACCGGCGAGACCGGTGAAGATGCGGCCGAGCTTCTCGGTGAGCGGGATGCCGGGGCGGACCTCCTCGGCGATCACGCCGCCCTGCACGTTGACCGCGTCGGGCACCAGCTCGCCGGACAGCGCCAGTCGGACCGACCTGGCCACGGCCACGCCGGCCTTCTCCTGGGCCTCGTCGGTGGATGCGCCCAGGTGCGGGGTGGCGACCACGTTCTCGAGCTCGAACAACGGGCTGTCGGTGCACGGCTCGGTCGCGAAGACGTCGAGGCCGGCGCCCGCGATCCGGCCCTCCTTCAGGGCGGCGTAGAGCGCGGCCTCGTCGACGATCCCGCCGCGCGCCGCGTTGACGAGGACGAGTGACGACTTGGCCTTGGCCAGCTGCTCTGCGCCGATCAGGCCGGCGGTCTCGGGCGTCTTGGGCAGGTGCACCGACATGAAGTCGGACTCGACCAGCAGCGTGTCGAGGTCGACGAGGCGGACGCCCATCTGCGCCGCGCGGCCGGCCTGGACGTACGGGTCGTAGGCGATCACGGTCATGCCGAAGGCCGACAGCCGCTGCGCGACGAGCACGCCGATGCGACCGAGGCCGACGATGCCGACGGTCTTCTCGTAGAGCTCGATGCCGGTGTACCTCGAACGCTTCCACTCGCCGTTCTTGAGCGCGGCGTGCGCAGGCGAGAGGTGGCGGGCCGCCGCGAGCATCAGCGCGACGGCGAGCTCGGCAGCGGAGACGATGTTGGAGGTCGGGGCGTTGACGACCATCACGCCGGCCTGGGTGGCGGCCTTCACGTCGACGTT
Organism: Nocardioides sp.; assembly: GCA_025966445.1. Taxonomy (GTDB): domain Bacteria; phylum Actinomycetota; class Actinomycetes; order Propionibacteriales; family Nocardioidaceae; genus Nocardioides. The sequence goes on along the minus strand of JAICRP010000181.1, from coordinate 5,204 downwards.
GTCGAGGCCAACTCCCGCGCGGGCGATCACCTTGAGCCGTCCGGCGGCGGCCAGCGCCTCGGAGTCCACCTTGGTCGCGGAACGGACCAGGATCGCGTCGACGTCGACGATCGCCGCGAGCAGCTCGCCGCGGTCGGACCCGTCGCAGGTGCGGATCTCGAAGTCCGGGCCCAGCGCCTCGACGGTGGCGGGGCTCAGCTCCTCGGCGATCAGCACGACGGGCCGGGTCTGGTGCGAAGTCACAGCGAGAACCTCTGTCTGGAGTCACGGAGGGCGAACGGCGAGGACCTGCCGAACGGCGGTCGGAGCACGACGCTGTGCCCGCACAACCCTACCCGAGCCGGGTCGGTCTCCCCGACCCGTCTCGCCCGTAAACCGCGCGACCCACGTCACTCCCCTTTGCCATGCTGCGAGCGTGACGTCCATCCCGATCAGCACCGAGCGACTGGTGATCCGGCCCTGGCGCGACGACGAGGCGCCACGCCTCCTCGACATCCTGCGCCGGGACGAGATCGTCCGGTGGCTCGGCCATCCCAGGACACTGGAGACGGTCGAGGAGGCCCGGGCCAAGATCGCCGGGATGGCCATGGAGCTGCCGATGAGCGAGTGGGCCTTCGAGGTCGCCGCGACCGGTGTCCCGGCCGGCTCCGTGATGCTCGTGCCCATCCCGAGGTCCGAGCAGCCGGACGGCAGCTCGCTCGTGCAGATCGGGTGGTACGCGCACCCGGACGCCACCGGGCACGGCTACGTCACCGAGGCGGCTCGAGCGGTCCTCGAGTACGGCCTCGCCAGCGGCCTCCGCGAGATCCGGGCCCTCACCCACACCGACAACTACCCGTCGATGCGCGTGTGCGACCGGCTCGGCATGACGTACCTCGGCGTGACCGAGGACTGGTACGACGACGCGCCCAGCTCGCACTACGTCGTGCGCGCCGGCCAGTGGCCGGCCCGCGGACAGCAGGTCACGCGCTGACGGACTCCGACCACGCCTGGTCGAGGGCCTGGGCGAACAGCTCGGTCGGCTGCGCGCCGGAGATGCCGTACCGCCGGTCGATCACGAAGAACGGCACGCCGGTGGCGCCGTAGGCGCGGGCCTGCTGCACGTCGGCCGCCACGTCGGAAGCGTACCGGTCACTCCTCAGCACGTCGTCGACATCGGCCGCGTCGAGACCGGCCGCGACCGCGGTCCGACGGAGCACGGCGTGGTCGCCGACGTCCTCGCCGTGCTCGAAGTGCGCGGTCACGAGGGCCGCGTTCAGACGAGCCTGGACGTCCGGCCCCCCGGTCGCGAGGGCGAGGTGGAGCAGCCGGTGCGCGTCGACGGTGTTGCTGTGCAGGGTCGTGGCCATGTGCATGACCAGACCCTCGTCGGCGGCCAGGCCCTCGGTCCGGGCCATCATCCGGACCGCCTCGTCGCGCGGCACGCCGTACTTCTCGGCCAGCACCTCGACCATCGGCTGGCTGCCGCCGACGGGTGCGCTGGGGTCGAGCTCGAACGAGCGGAGGACCACCTCGACGCCCTCGGCGTGGGCGAAGTCGGCGAGCGCGGCATCGAGCCGGCTGCGGCCGATCGCGCACCAGGGGCAGACCACGTCGGACCAGATCTCGACCATCATGTACTTTTCAACCACCCCGGCGCGGGTGGTGTTCCCGCCCGCGCCGGGGTAGCCCAGCTCGCGGGTGCCTTCAGGCGAAGATCGCCGACGAGGTGAACGAGGTGGGCGATCAGGATGCTGACGACCAGCGCCGCCTCCAGCCGCTCGCGCAGGCCGATCGGGTAGTTCGCGTACACGGCGGCAGCCCACGCGCACCGATTGGGTTGCCTGACCTCACCCAACGCCCCGTCCCCGCGGTACTCCCGTGCAAAAGGCCGGTCGACACGCCGTACGGAGGCGCCAAACGCACGGGACTACCCCGGCAGGCGACAGAGGATCTCGGCGTGGTGGACGGAGAACCAGGCGTCGGGGTCGAGGGACCAGGAGCGCCAGGCGGCCGAGATCCGCTCCAGCTCCTGGGAGGTCGACCGGCCCTCGCGGACCAGCTGGTCGGCGAGGGCGGAGCCGAGGATGCGGTCGGCCCACATCCCACCCCACCAGTCGCGGGTCTCGGGGGTGGCCCAGCACCAGGTCGAGGACGAGGCGGTGACGTCGGCGAGGCCCGCGGCGTGCGCCCACGCGAGGAGCCGGCGGCCGGCGTCGGGTTCGCCGCCGTTGGCGCGGGCGGCCGCGTCGTACAGCTCCAGCCACCGGTCGAGCTCCGGCGGCCGCGGCCACCACGCGAACGAGCCGTAGTCGGAGTCGCGGGCCGCGACCAGCCCTCCGGGCTTGGTCACCCGCGCCATCTCGCGCAGGGCCTGGACCGGGTCGGCGACGTGCTGCAGCACCTGGTGAGCGTGCACGACGTCGAACTCACCGTCGGCGAACGGAAGCGCATGGACGTCCCCGACGCGTACGTCCACGCCGGGCGCCCCGGACCGGGTCAGCGCCGCGGCCTCGTCGTTCACCTCGAGGGCGACCACCTCGCCAGGGCCCACGAGGACCGCGAGGTCGGCGGTGATGGTGCCGGGTCCGGAGCCGACGTCGAGCAGCCGCTGGCCCGCCGCGAGGTGCCGCAGCAGGTACGCCGCCGAGTTCGCCGCGGACCGGGTGCGGTGGGACCGCAGCACGGACTCGGCGTGGCCGTGGGTGTAGCGGGACTCAGGCACGGACACGCTCCCCCGACAACAAGCGAACGACCGCAGCCACCGGACCCTCGAGCGGCCCGCGCCGCCACGGCTCGACCCGGACCACGGCGCGCCAGACGAGGGCCAGGGCAGCGGACCCGAGGACGAGCAGGGCGACGTTGAGCCACGAGTCGTCGCTGGCGCCGGGGTGCAGCGTGCGGACGTCGTAGGCCAACCACCGCACTTGCAGGCAGTACAGGCTCAGGGACATGCCGCCCATGGCGGCCAGCGGAACCGCGGCGGGCGGGAGCAGGCCGGCCGCCCCGGCGACGACCAAGGTGATCGCAACGACGAGCAGGGCGTCGAAGGTGAGCACGCGGTAGGTGACGTCGTAGGCCTCCATCGCGAAGACGCCCGCCTCGTGCAGACCGATCCACACCGCTGCCACCAGGCCGCACGCGACCCCGGCCAGCAGCCGCTCCGCGTGGGTGACCCGGGTCGGGCGGAGGACGTACCTGGTCAGCACGATGCCGATCGCAGCGAAGAAGATCATCGCCACGATCTGGTACGGCCAGTCCGCCACGAGGAATCGAGCCAGCCGCAGCGTGGACTCCCCGCCGGGGAAGGTCGCGTCGCTCCAGCCGATGGTGACGCTGTACAGGCGCGGCGCGACCAGCAGGGACGCCAGCCCGATGCCGGCGACGACCGCCGATGGCGCCCGTGCCAGCGGTGCGGCCAGCCACGTGAGCACACCGAGATGCGCGAGCACGATGAAGATGAGTGCGCCCCAGCCCTCGACGACCTGCGCCGCAACGATCAGGACGCCACCGCGGACGAGCGGACCGACCCACGAGGCTCGCCCGGCGCGCGGACCCAGCTCGGCGCCCACGCCGACCAGCAGCGCGAACAAGGGGTACGTCGCGTACTCGCTGAGGGTGAACACGTGCCCGGGGCCGGACGTGGGCGCGCAGTGGGCGACGTACATCGATACCAGGGCGACGCCGCGTACGGCGTCGACCCGCAGGTCGCGCCGTGCGGTGCGGGTCGCGAGCACCCCGGTGACGGTCACCGGAGCATCATCGCGTGGCGGTGCCCTCCGTGTAGTCGTCGTCGTGAGACTTGACCCAGGCCATCAGCTTGCGGAGCTCGCGACCGGTCTGCTCGATCGGGTGCGCCTCGCCCTTCTCGCGCAACGCCCGGAACTCGGGACCGCCGGCGTCCTGGTCGTCGATGAACCGCTGCGCGAACGAGCCGTCCTTGATCTCGGCCAGGATCTGCCGCATGTTGTCCTTCACGTGCTCGTCCACGACCCGCGGGCCCGAGACGTAGTCGCCGTACTCGGCGGTGTCGGACACAGACCAGCGCTGCTTGGCGATGCCGCCCTCGTACATCAGGTCGACGATGAGCTTCAGCTCGTGGAGGCACTCGAAGTAGGCGACCTCGGGCTGGTAGCCGGCCTCGGTGAGCACCTCGAAGCCGTACATGACCAGCTGAGACGCGCCACCGCACAGGACGGCCTGCTCGCCGAACAGGTCGGTCTCGGTCTCCTCGGTGAAGGTCGTCTTGATGCCGCCCGCGCGCAGCCCGCCGATGGCCTTCGCGTACGACAGGGCGAGGTCCCAGGTCTTTCCGGAGTAGTCCTTCTCGACCGCGACGAGCACGGGGACGCCGCGCCCGTCGACGTACTCGCGACGGACCAGGTGGCCGGGACCCTTCGGGGCGACCATGAACACGTCGACGCCCTCGGGCGGGGTGATGTAGCCGAAGCGGATGTTGAAGCCGTGGCCGAACACCAGGGTGTCGCCCGGCGTGATGTTGGGCTCGACGGACTCGGTGTAGAGCTGGCGCTGCTTGTGGTCGGGCGCCAGGATCACGATGACGTCGGCCTCCTCCACCGCCTCCGCGGGGGTCAGCACGCGCAGGCCTTCCGCCTCGGCCTTGGCCCGCGACTTCGACCCTTCGGGCAGCCCGATCCGGACGTCCACGCCGGAGTCGCGCAGCGACAGCGAGTGGGCGTGGCCCTGGCTGCCGTAGCCGAGCACGGCCACGTTCTTGCCCTGGATCAGGGCGAGGTCGGCATCGTCGTCGTAGAACATCTGGGCCACGGTGGGCGCTCCTTTGGGTGGTGGTGCGGGGGTTCAGGCGGTGGCGGACGGAACGGGTACGGCGACCGGGCGCAACGTCCGCTCGGAGATCGAGCGGGGGCCGCGACCGATCGCGACCATGCCGGACTGGACGAGCTCGCGGATGCCGAAGGGCTCGAGCAGTCGGCGCAGGTCGGCCAGCTTGTCGACGTTGCCCATCGACTGGATGACCACGGTGTCGGGTGACACGTCGACGACCTTGGCCTGGAAGAGCTCGACGACGTCGAGGATCCGGCCGCGGGTGTCGGCGTCGGCCTTGACCTTGACGAGCAGCAGCTCGCGGTTGACCGAGGCCGAGCCGTCGAGCTCGACGATCTTGATCACCTCGACCAGCTTGTTCAGCTGTTTGGTGACCTGCTCCAGCGGGGAGTCCTCGACGCTGACGACGATGGTCATCC
>JAICRP010000197.1 GCA_025966445.1 Nocardioides sp. | reverse complement strand
GCCACGGTTCGTCGACCTGACCGACGCCTGGTCGCGCCGGCTGCGCGCGATCGCCAGGCGCCTGGACCCCGACCTGCGCGAGGGGGTCTACGCGCTGCTCGGCGGGCCGCACTACGAGACCTGGGCCGAGGCCGGGTGGCTGCGGCGGATCGGCGCGGACCTGGTCGGCATGTCGACGGTGTACGAGGCGATCGCGGCGCGAGAGTGGGACGTGGAGCTGCTCGGGCTCTCGACGGTCACTGCGGTCGAGGGTGCCGACGGGGGGATCGACCCCGACGACGTGGTGCGGATCGCCGAACGCAGCGCCGCGAGGGTCGGGCCACTCCTGGCCCGGCTGGTCGAGGAGGGTTTGGGGAAATGAGCACCGACATCGCCACGCAGAAGGACTCACCCGAGACGCCCACCCGCCGGGGCGGCATCGAGACCAACGGCATCAACGTCATCGACGAGAGCGAGCGCAAGGGCAGGTCGGCCGGCCTCTTCTGGCCGTGGTGCGCCTCGAACATCTCGGTGCTGGCGGTCTCGTACGGCTCGTTCGTGCTCGGCTTCGGCATCAGCCTGACCCAGGCGCTGGTGGCCACCGTGGTCGGCGCGGTCGCGAGCTTCTTCCTCGTCGGCCTGGTGTCCATCGCAGGCAAGCGCGGCTCGGCGCCGACGCTGGTGCTCAGCCGCGCGGCGTTCGGCCGGGTCGGCAACGGGCTGCCCGGTCTGGTGTCCTACCTGCTGCTCGTCGGCTGGGAGACGGTCCTCGTCTCCCTGGCGACGCTGGCCACCGCGACCGTGTTCGACCGGCTCGGCTGGGCTTCCGGCGACTCCACGAAGGTCGCCGCGTTCGTCGTGGTCGCCGGCGTGATCGTGGCGGCCGGGGTGCTCGGCTTCGACGCGATCATGAAGATCCAGAAGTGGCTGACCATCGCGATGATCGTCGCGACCGGCATCTACGTCTACCTCACCGTCGACCACATCGACCTCGACGCGGCCCAGGCGCTGCCCGACGGCCCGACCACCGCGGTGATCGGCGCGACGGTGCTCGTGCTGACCGGCTTCGGCGTCGGCTGGGTCAACTCGGCGGCCGACTACTCGCGGTACCTGCCCCGCACCGCACGCACGCTCGGCGTCGTCTTCTGGCCGACGTTCGGCGGCAGCCTCCCGGTCGTGATCCTGGTGTCGTACGGCGTGCTGCTCTGCGCGAACGACCCCGAGCTCTCCGCCGCCATCGCCGCCGACCCGATCGGCGCGCTGACCACGCTGCTGCCGACGTGGTTCCTGGTGCCCTTCGCCCTGGTCGCCGTCGGTGGCCTCGTCAGCGGCGCGATCCTCGACATCTACTCGAGCGGCCTGACGCTGCTCGCCCTCGGGCTGCGGGCGCCGCGCTGGTTGGCCGCGTTGCTGGACGGCATCCTGATGATCCTCGGCACCATCTACATCGTCTGGGTCGCCGACGACTTCCTGTCGGTCTTCATGGCCTTCCTGATCATCCTCGGCGTCCCGATGGCCGGCTGGTGCGGCATCTTCCTGTGCGACCTGTTCATGCGCCGCTACCCGTACGACGAGCGCGCGCTGTTCGGCTCCGACGGGGAGGGCGCGGGGTACGGCCTGGTCCGCTGGGAGTCGGTGCTGCTGCTCGTCGCGGCCACCGTCATCGGCTGGGGGCTGGTCATCGACACCACCGGGGCCGGCAAGGGTCTGGACTGGCTGGGCTTCCTGCTCGAGCCGCTCGGCCTGGGCGGGCGCGAGGGTGAGTGGGCCTACGCCAACCTCGGCGTGCCGGTCGCCCTGGTCGTCGGCTTCGTGGGGTACCTCTTCCTCGGCGCCCGCGCCGTACGGCGCCAGGAGCACGAGCAGGTCGTCGCCGGCGTGCGGGCCGAGCAGACGGCCACCGAGACGGCCGACGAGAAGGGCTGACCTGGCGGTTACCTGGCGCCGGGGATGTCGGGGTCCATGACCCGGACGCGGTCGAGCTGCATGCCGTGGTCGACTCCCCAGAGCACCGCGCGCGAGCGGCTGTCGACGTTGATCTTGCGGTAGCAGGAACGGATGTAGGACTTGATCGAGTTGATCGAGAGATGGGTGCGCTCGACGATCTGCGCGTTCGTGAGGCCCTGGGTGATCAGGCACAGCACCTCGGACTCGCGTGCGGTCAGGCCCTCCTCGCGTCCCGGCCAGTCGCCGCCGATCAGCGGCAGCCGGTCGGGCTCCTCGCTGACCACGACCTCGCCCTTGTGGACCATGTCCAGCGCGTTGACCAGGTCGCTGGCTGACATCCGCTTCGACAGGTAGCCGGACACCCCCAGCCGCAGCGAGGCGTCCCGCAGGGCCCGGTCGGTGCTCCAGGTGTAGACGACGACCTTGTCGACGCGCGGGTTCTCGAGCAGGTGCACGATGCCGGTGCCGTCGTCGCGCGACTGGGTGAAGGTGTCGAACAGCGCGATGTCGACCGGCTCCGCGACGCTGCTCGACGCGTTCAGCTCCACCACCTCGATGCGGTGCACGTGGGAGCGCAGCATCGAGGCGATGCCGTGCACGACGACCTCGTAGTCGTTGACGAGGGCGACACGGATAGGCACCCGGCCAGAGTAGGCCTCCGCGCCCCGCGGCTCCACCCCGAAGGGTGAGGTCACCGACCGGGCAGTGAGACGAGCCGCTGTCAGCGGCACCGCCTAGGGTCGCCCCGTGGCGCTTCACCTGCACCGGGCACCGCGCACCGACCTGTTGGCGGAGGCGCTCGGCGACCTCCTCGCGACGCCCCTCGGCGACCCCCTCGCCCAGGAGGTGGTGGTCGTCCCCGCCCGCGGCGTCGAGCGGTGGCTGACCCAGCGGCTGTCGCATCGGCTCGGCGTCGGTGACGGTGGCGACGGGGTCTGTGCGGGCGTCCGGTTCCTCCAGCCGCGGTCGCTGGTGTCACTGCTCATCGGCCGGGAGGCCGAGGACCCCTGGGACCCCGAGCGGCTGGTCTGGCCCCTGCTGGCCACCATCGACACCAGCCTCGGCGAGCCGTGGTGCGCGACCCTGGCCGAGCACCTCGGGCACGGCCACACCGGTGACGACGCCGAGCTGCGCCGCAACCGCCGCTACAGCGTGGCGATCCGGCTGGCGTCGCTCTTCGCGTCGTACGCCGCCCAACGACCGACGCTCGTCACCGACTGGCGCGAGGGCAGGGACACCGACGGCGCCGGCGGGTCCATCGACGCCGACCTGGCGTGGCAGCCCGAGCTGTGGCGGCGGCTGCTGGGTCGCGTGGACGCGCCGGCGCCGGACGTCCGGCACGCAGCGACGCTCGCGGCCCTGCGAGACGGGGGCGCCGGCCTGGACCTCCCGCCGCGGCTGTCGCTGTTCGGTCACACTCGGCTGCCGGCCACCGAGGTCGAGCTGCTGGGGGCGCTGGGGGAGTGCCGCGACGTGCACCTCTACCTCCCGCAGGCCTCGCCGGCCCTGTGGGACGCGCTCGGCTCGGTGAGCGGCCCCCGCGGACCCGTCGCCCGCGAGGACGACGAGTCGGCCCAGCTGGTCGGCCACCCGCTGCTGGCGTCGCTCGGGCGCGACGCCCGCGAGCTGCGCCGCTCCCTCGACGGAGCGGGGTTCCCGGACGGTGACGCAGTGGCGGCACCCGCCGACGACCGGACGTCCCTGCTGGGTCTGCTCCAGTCCGACCTGCGCGCCAACCACGCCCCGACGATCGAGGAGCGGGCCGACCGCCACCACGACCCGGCCGACCGCAGCCTCCAGGTGCACGCATGCCACGGGCCCTCGCGGCAGGTCGACGTGCTGCGCGAGGTGTTGGTCGGCCTGCTCCAGGACGACCCGACCCTCGAGCCCCGCGACATCCTGGTGATGTGCCCGGACATCGAGACGTACGCGCCGCTGATCTCCGCAGGATTCGGTCTCGCCCCCACCGGTCCGGAGGCCGCTGGCGGGGTCGGCGTCACCGGGCACCCGGCGCACCGGCTGCGGGTCAAGCTCGCCGACCGGGCGCTGGTCAGCACGAACCCGCTGCTCGCCGTGGCCGAGGTGCTCCTCGAGCTGAGCGGTGGCCGGGTGACCGCCTCGGAGGTGCTCGACCTGGCGGCCACCGAGCCGTGCCGGCGTCGGTTCGGCTTCACCGACGACGAGCTCGAGCGGGTCGGCCGCTGGGTCGCGAGCACGGGTGTCCGGTGGGGTCTCGACCAGGCATCGCGGGCGTCGTTCGCGATGGACAAGTTCCCGCAGAACACCTGGCGCACCGGCCTCGACCGGATCCTGCTGGGTGTCGCGATGAGCGGCGACGACCACCGGCACCTCGGCACGGGCCTCCCGCTCGACGACGTCGGCAGCAACGAGATCGACCTCGCCGGGCGGGTGGCCGAGCTCGTCGACCGCCTCCATCGCACCCTGGCCGCGCTCGGCTCGGCCCGGTCCGTGACCCACTGGATGGACGCCCTGCGCACGGGCGTGCGCGACCTCACCGACGTACCAGCCGACGACGCCTGGCAGTTCCCGCAGCTCGAGCGCGAGCTGACGCGTGCGGCCACCACCGAAGCAGGAGACGGTGAGCTCGAGCTGCGTCTCGCCGACGTGCGGGCGCTGCTCGGTGGCCGCCTGGCCGGCCGGCCGACGCGGGCCAACTTCCGCACCGGCACACTCACCGTCTGCACGATGGTGCCGATGCGCTCGGTGCCGCATCGCGTCGTCTGCCTGCTCGGCCTCGACGACGGGATCTTCCCGCGGGCCGGCTTCCTCGACGGCGACGACGCCCTCGCCCGGCGCCCGCGCACGGGCGAGCGCGATGGTCGCAGCGAGGACCGCCAGCTCCTCCTCGACGCGGTGATGGCCGCCACCGAGCACCTCGTCATCACCTACACCGGCGCCAACGAGCACTCCGGTGCTCGCCGCCCCCCGGCCGTGCCGCTGGGTGAGCTGCTCGACGCCGCCGACCGCACCACCGCAGAGCCGGTGGGCGACGCGATCCTGACCCGCCACCCGCTCCAGGCCTACGACCCGCGCAACCTCAAGGCAGGCGACCCGTCCACCGACCCGCCGGAGTGGGCGGTCCCGGAGCTGCGCGGTCCGACCCGGCGGCCGTTCAGCTTCGACGGTGCGGCGCTGGCGGGGGCGCGGGCCGCGGCCGGCGTCCGTCGTCCTGTCCCGCCGCTGCTTCCCGTCGACCTGCCGCTGAGGGCGGGCGACGACGTGTCGCTCGAGGACCTCATCCGGTTCCTGATGCACCCGGTGCGGACGTTCCTGCGCGACCGCCTCGACGTGTCGACGCCGTTCGAGCCGGACGAGCTCGTCGACGCGATCCCCGTCTCGCTCGACTCCCTGGAGGTGTGGCAGGTCGGCGACCACCTGCTGCGCGAGCTGCTCGCCGGACAGGACGCCGAGGCCGTGATGACGGCCGAGCAGCTGCGCGGCACGCTGCCTCCCTACCGGCTCGGTGAGCGGGCACTGGCCGGCGTGACCGAGGAGTGCCAGCGGCTGTGGACCAGCACCGTCGAGCTGCGCACCGGTGCTCGCCGGTCGGTCGACGTCGACGTGGACCTCGGCGACGGGCGTCGGCTCACCGGCACGGTCGCCGGTGTCTACGGCACCAAGCTGGTGTCCCTGGGCTACTCACGCCTCAAGGCCAAGCAGCGGCTGCGTACCTGGGTCGAGCTGCTGGCCCTCAGTGCGTCCGACGCCGACCAGTCCTGGACCGGCCACGCGGTGGGCCGGGAGCGAGCCGGGCCGAAGCGTGCCCTCACGGGCCCGCTCGACCAGCGCGCCGCCGACTGGCTGCGGTCGCTGGTCGAGCTGCGCGACGTGGGCCTGAGCAAGCCCCTGCCCCTGCCGATCGCCACCTCGGCCGCGTGGGCCGAGGAGCACGCGCGCGGCCTGCGCGGCGCGGACGCCGACGAGAAGCGTGCCGCGCGACGGGAGTGGGAGACCGACCGGTTCGCGGGAGGGGCCTCGTTCTCCAAGGAGGACGAGGACGCCTACCACGTCAGGGTCTTCGGCCCGCGGGCCACGGTGGAGTCGCTCCTCGACGCAGGTCTGCCGACGTACGCCTGGCAGGTCTGGGAGCCACTGCTGTCCGGGGTCGAGAAGGTGGGTCCGCTATGAGCACCCGCCGCGGGGACCCCGCTTCCGTGGCTCCGGTTGCCTTTTCGGTCACCGACCCGCTGCCCACCGGCACCGTGCTGCTCGAGGCCAGCGCCGGCACGGGCAAGACGTGGACGATCGGCGCGCTCGTGACCAGGTACGTCGTCGAGGGCGTCGCCAAGCTCGAGCAGATGCTGGTCGTGACATTCGGCCGCGCGGCGAGCCAGGAGCTGCGCGAGCGCGTGCGGGCCCAGCTGGTCGAGGCCGAGCGGGTGCTCGGCGACGACGCCGCCGACCGCGCGGCGGTGCCTGACTCCGACCTCGTCGACCTGCTG
>JAICRP010000240.1 GCA_025966445.1 Nocardioides sp. | reverse complement strand
GATGTGGAAGAGCATGGCTCAGGGTGGCACCGCCACTCGCGCGAGGAAACCCCCGAGTGTCTCGGGTCGTCGGTCAGCGGCGGTGCTCGGCGAACCATGCCTCGACGTCGTCCGCGGTGCGCGGCAGCGAGTCGGACAGGTTGCGCGTGCCGTCGGCGGTGACGACCACGTCGTCCTCGATGCGGATGCCGATCCCTCGCAGCTCCTCGGGGACGAGCAGGTCGTCCTCCTGGAAGTACAGCCCGGGCTCGACCGTGAGCACCATGCCCTCGGCGTACGTGCCCTTGGCGTAGGCCTCGGGGGACGACTGGCCGCAGTCGTGCACGTCCATGCCGAGCATGTGGCTGACGCCGTGGAGGGTCCAGCGGCTGTAGATCTTGGACTCCGGGTCGAGGGCCTGCTCGGCCGAGACCGGCAGCAGCCCGAGGTCCTCGAGCCCGTGCGCCAGTACGGCCACCGCCGCGTTGTGGGAGGAGTTGAACGGCTGGCCCGGTTTCACCGCGGCGATGCCGGCCTCCTGCGCGTCGTAGACGAGCGTGTAGAGGTCGCGCTGCAGCGGCGTGAAGGTGCCGTCGACCGGCAGCGTGCGCGTGACGTCGGCGGTGTAGAGGTTGTGGCCCTCGACGCCCATGTCGAGCAGCACGAGCGAGCCGGGCGTGATCGGGCCGGTGTTCTCGATCCAGTGCAGCGTGGTGGCGTGCGAGCCGCCGCCGACGATCGAGTCGTAGCCGATGTCGTTGCCCATGGCGCGGGCGCGACGGAAGAAGGTGCCCTCGATCCACCGCTCGCCGAACTCCAGGACGCGGCTCCACTCGGCCACGCTGTCCTCGAAGCCCAGGGCCGTGACGTCGCAGGCGGTCTGCAGCTCGCCGATCTCCCAGCCGTCCTTGACCAGCCGCATCTCGGAGATGACCCGGGCGAAGTCGGCGTCGAGCGCGTCGTCGCCGGCCACCATCGTGTCGACGAGCGTTGAGACGCCCCGGTGAACGCGCGTCTTGCCCGTCCCTCCCAGGGCCGGCGCGAGCTCGTCGATGTGACGTACCTCGAGGCCCAGCGATTCGGAGATCTCCTTCAGCGACGGTCGGCGGCCGACCCACAGCTCGCCGTACATCCGGTCGCGGAAGAACTCGTCGGTGTCCCGGCTCGAGCTCGGCCGGGCGTACAGCACGGCCGCGCCGTCCTGGATGACGAGCACCGCGTCGGACGTCTGGTTGCCGGAGAAGTAGGTGTGCGCCGTGTCAGGGCGGAACCGGTAGTCGGTGTCGTAGGACCGCACCTTGAACGTGCCCGCGGGCAGCACCAGCCGCTCGCCCGGGAACATCTCGGCCAGCTTGAGCCGGCGGGCGGCGGCGGGCTCGGTGATGGGATGCGCGGGCAGATCCACGTCGCGGTCGCCCCAGCCCTGGCGCATGAACGCCGAGTAGGCCTCGGGCACTGCCGGGTCGTGCGATTCGGTGGTCAGTTCGGTCTCATCGCTCACGGTTGTCAGCCTACGCCCGCACGACCGGGCGCCGCCGACCCCTTTCGTTAGGCTTCCGACATGCCAGTGAAGCGCCGCGACACGATCGCCTTCACCGTCGTGGTGACGGTGCTGGTGGTCCTCGGCGCGGCCGGCATGCTGCTCGTCCTGGCGCTCAGCGGTGCCCCCCGCACGCTGGTGCTGGCCACCGTTCTGGCCACGGTGCCGGTCGGCCCGCTCATCGTCTGTTACATGTGGCTCGACCGCTACGAACCCGAACCCCGCCGCCTTCTGGCGGCGGGTCTGTTGTGGGGCGGTTGCGTGGCCACGGCCGCAGCGATCCTGCTCGGCATCGGTGGGTTCGTCGTCGGTGTCGACGACGACTTCAGCCTGGCCATCGGCGCGCCCTTCACCGAGGAGGCCACCAAGGGCCTGTTCCTGCTGCTGCTCCTGTGGTGGCGGCGGGCCGAGCTAGACGGCGTGCTCGACGGAATCGTCTACGCCGGCATGATCGGCATCGGCTTCGCGTACGTCGAGAACATCCTCTACCTCGCCGCGGCCTACAACGGCACCGACGGCACGGGCCCCGGCGGTACGACGGCACTGACCGCCACCTTCGTGGTGCGGTGCCTCTTCAGCCCGTTCGCCCACCCGTTCTTCACGACCTTCACCGGCATCGGGGTGGGGATCGCGGTGGCCAGCCGGTCGCGCACGCGGCGCTTCCTGGCCCCGCTGGTCGGCTACCTGTGCGCGGTGGCGGCCCACGCCATCTGGAACGCCTCGACGCTGTTCGGGGGGCGCAACTTCGTCCTCGTCTACCTGGTGCTGATGGCGCCGGCGTTCCTGGGCGCGGTCGGCTTCGCGGTCTGGGCACGGCGCTCGGAGAGCAGGATGCTCGCCGCATCGCTCAGCGACGCGGCCAACCGCGGCTTCATCCCGGCGACGGACATCGGCTGGGTCGTCGACCTCGGTGCCCGCCGGCAGAGCCGCCAGTTCGCGCGGGCGATGGGTGGGGAGGAGGGCCTCGAGGCGATGCGCGACTACCAGCAGGCGGTGGTCGAGCTCGGGTTCTTGCACAGCCGCTACCTTCGAGGTACGCCGCCTCCCGACTTCGCCGAGCGCGGCCACGAGTACGTCGCCCAGATCGCACAGGTGCGCCCCTTCATCGCGTTCCCCGGACAGGTGGTTCCCCAACGATGAGCACCCGACGATGAGCCACGTCGGCTCCGAGTCGCCCGCCGAGAGCACCCAGATGCTCACGGCGCTGGTCCGTCTTCGCAGTGCGCTCCAGCACGTGGTGCTTCCGCTCGACCTCCCCAACGTCGCCGAGCGCCGGGCGACCCGCAGTGAGATGGTCGACCAGCTCGAGGACTACGTCATCCCTCGGGTGATGACCCTCGACGCGCCGTTGCTGGCGGTCGTCGGTGGCTCGACCGGCGCCGGCAAGTCGACCCTGGTGAACTCCCTGGTCGGCACCCGCGTCACGGAGACGGGAGTGCTGCGTCCGACCACGCGCTCGCCCGTGCTGGTGCACAACCCCGCCGACGCCGGTTGGTTCGGCCAGGACCGCCTCCTCCCCGACCTCGAGCGGGTGCACCGGACGACGTCCGACCCGGCCGCCCTGCAGCTGGTACCCAACACGACCGTGCCCGAGGGCCTCGCCATCCTCGACGCGCCCGACGTCGACTCCGTCGAGGAGTCCAACCGGGCGTTGGCCGCCCAGCTGCTGGCCGCGGCCGACCTCTGGATCTTCGTGACCTCGGCGGCCCGGTACGCCGACCAGGTGCCGTGGGACTTCCTGCGCAAGGCCGCGGACCGCTCGGCGGCCGTGGCCATCGTCCTCGACCGCACGCCGCCCGAGGCCGTCGACACGGTCGCCGCCCACCTGGCACGGATGCTTGCCTCGCGCGGCCTGAAGGACTCCCCGCTCTTCACCGTCACCGAGGGTGAGGTCGACGACAACGGGCTGCTGCCGGCCGAGGCGGTCGCCGAGATCAGCAGCTGGTTGATCGAGCTCGCCGCCGACTCCGAGGCACGCGCGGCCGTCGTCAAGCAGACCCTCGAGGGCGCGATCCGCACCCTGACCAGGCGTACGCACGAGGTCGCCGACGCCGTGACCGAGCAGGTCGCCGCCGAGGTGCGGCTGCGCGAGGACGCCAACCGGGCGTACGACAAGGCCGTCCACGACATCGTCGACGCGACCGAGGACGGCACCCTCCTCCGCGGCGAGGTGCTGGCGAGGTGGCAGGAGTTCGTCGGTACGGGCGAGCTGCTGCGGGGCCTGGAGACCAAGGTGGGCTGGCTGCGCGACCGGGTCGTCAACGCGATCAAGGGCAAGCCGCAGCAGGCCGAGCGGGTCACGGTCGCCGTCGAGTCCGGGCTCGAGACGCTGATCCTGGAGCACGCCGAGGCGGCCGCCGAGCGTGCCGAGGGGTCCTGGCAGTCCCTCGCGCCGGGCCCGGCGCTGCTGGCCGACGCGGGCGAGGACCTCGGTCGCGCCTCCCGCGACCTGCGGCGCAAGACCGAGCGTGCCGTCCGCGACTGGCAGCAGGACGTGCTGGAGATGGTCCGCACCGAGGGCGCCGACAAGCGCGGCACGGCGAGGTTCCTGGCCTATGGCGTCAACGGGCTGTCGGTGGCGCTGATGATCGTCGTGTTCTCCCACACCGCGGGGCTGACCGGTGCCGAGGTCGGCATCGCCGGCGGGTCGGCCGTGCTGGGGCAGAAGCTGCTCGAGGCGGTCTTCGGGGACCAGGCGGTCCGGGGCCTGGCCGAGCGGGCCCGCTCATCGCTCACCGTCCGCGTCCGCGAGCTCGTCGACGGCGAGCGGGCGAGGTACGTCGACCTGCTCGACTCCCTGGCCCTCGACGGGCAGACACCCGAGCAGCTGCGGGCGGCTGCGCGACGGGTCGACGACGTCCGCTATCAGTCCCAGCGTGG
>JAICRP010000131.1 GCA_025966445.1 Nocardioides sp. | reverse complement strand
CCGGGGCCCCCCCCCCCCGGGGGGGGGGGCCGCCGGGGGGGGGTGGCCCGTTGCGTCCCCGGTTACCTGCGCCCCCCCCCCCCGCACAACCCCCCGCCACACCCCCGCCGCGGAGGCCGACGCCAGCACGGTACGTAGCTCCCGGAGGGCGGTCTGGGCGCGGGCGCCGTCGGAGCCCTGGATGCCCATCGCCGAGACGGTGGTGCCGTCGTCGAGGTCGAGGGTGACCCAGGGGGCGCCGGGAGCCAGCGAGGCGTCGACCACGGCGGCGTACTCGTACTCGCGCCGCCGGTAGCCGTTGACCACGACCAGCCTGTCCGGCTCGGCCACCACGCGCGAGCGGGCCAGGGCGAACCCCAGCGACACGGCCAGCAGCCCGAGCGCGATCAGCGTGGCGATCTGGAAGGGGGTGAACGCCGCCCGGGTCTCGGCGTCGAAGGAGAACCACGCGAACCCCACGACCACCGCGAGCATGCCGAACAGGCCGGTGACGGCGATGCGGACCCCGAGCGGGCGCCACGTGTGCGGCAGGGACACGGGTCCCGCGTCGTGGCTAGAGCCGGCAGGCATGGATGTCGGTGAGCAGGATGCCCCGAGCGCCGAGGTCGTACAGCTCGTCCATCAGTCGCTGGGCACCGGCGCGCGGGACCATCGCCCGCACCGCGACCCAGCCGTCCCGATGCAACGGCGAGATGGTCGGGCCCTCGATGCCCGGGGTCAGGGTGACCGCGGCGTCGACGTCGGCCGTCGCGATGTCGTAGTCCATCATCACGTACGTCCGCGCGACCAGGACGCCCTCGAGCCGACGCTTGAAGACCTCGAGCCCGGCCGGCGCCTCGCCCCCTCGGGTGATCAGCACCGCCTCGGAGTCGAGGATCGTCTCGCCGAAGACCTCGAGGCCCGCCTGCCGCAGCGTGGAGCCGGTCTCCACGACGTCGGCGATGATGTCGGCGACCCCGAGCCGGACGCTGGTCTCGACCGCGCCGTCGAGGCGGACCACGCTGGCGTCGATGCCCCGGTCCTCGAGGAAGGTACGGACCACGCCGACGTACGACGTGGCGATGCGGCGGCCGGCCAGCTGCTGGAGGTCGGTGAACTCCCCCACCGGCCCGGCGAACTGGAAGCGGCTGCGGCCGAAGCCGAGGGTGAGGACCTCCTCGGCCTTGGCACCGGAGTCGAGCAGCAGGTCGCGGCCGGTGATGCCGATGTCGAGAGTGCCCTCGCCGACGTACAGCGCGATGTCGCGCGGGCGGAGGTAGTAGAACTCCACGCCGTTCTCGGCGTCGACGAGCGTGAGCTCCTTGGCGTCCTGGCGTTGGCGGTAGCCGGACTCGCGGAGCATCTCGGTGGCCGCCTGCGAGAGCGAGCCCTTGTTGGGTACCGCGATCCGCAAGGTGCCGTTGGGTTGCAGCGTCATCGTCGTTCCTACAGGTGTGCGTAGACGTCGTCGGGGGTGATGCCGGTCGCCAGCATCAGGACCTGGGCGTGGTAGAGCAGCTGGCTGATCTCCTCGGCAGTCCGCTCCGGGCCCTCGTGCTCGGCCGCCATCCAGGACTCGGCGGCCTCCTCGAGCAGCTTCTTGCCGATGGCGTGGACCCCGGCGTCGAGCGCCGCGACGGTGCCCGACCCCGCGGGGCGCGTCTGGGCCTTCTCGGCCAGCTCCGCCCACAGGCCGTCGAACGTCTTCACAACGGTCAAGGGTAGTGCCGTCGGCGCGCGGGCCTCGCCCGGCGTCCGGGCGCGGACCGCCTCAGTCGAGGTAGACGCGACGGACGTGACGCAGGGTCTGCGCCGTGACCAGGGCGGCCGCGGCCGCCTCGTAGCCCTTGTCCTCGACCGAGTGGGCGAGGCCGGCGCGGTCGAGCGCCTGCTCCTCGGTGTCGCACGTCAGCACGCCGAACCCGATCGCCGTCTGGTGGTCGAGGGCGACCCGGTTCAGGCCGTCGGTCGCGGCGGAGCAGACGTACTCGAAGTGCGGCGTGCCCCCGCGGATGACGACGCCGAGCGCGACCACGGCGTCGTAGCCCTGACGCGCCAGGGCGTCGGCGACCACGGCCAGCTCGAACGTACCGGGGACGCGCACGACCTTCGGCTCCTCGACCCGGTAGTCCTTCAGGGCCCGCAGGGCGCCGTCCACCAGGCCGTCCATCACCTGCTCGTGCCAGCTCGCGGCGACGACCGCGACCCTCAGGTCGTGACAGTCGACCGGACGCTGGTCGGGGGCTCCGTGTCCGGCCATGTCACACCTCCTCGTCGATCTCGCGACCGGCGACGATGCCGAGGCCCGGGAGGTCGTGCCCCATCCGGTCCCGCTTCGTCATCAGGTACGCGAGGTTGTGGTCGTTGGGCCGCGTGGTCAGCGGCACCTGCTCCTTGACCGGCACGCCGTACTCCTCCAGGGCCCGGGTCTTCTCCGGGTTGTTGGTGAGCAGCCGCACGCTCTCGACCTCGAGGTCGCGCAGGATCTGCGTGGCAGCACCGTAGTGCCGCGCGTCGGCCGGCAGACCGAGGTCGAGGTTCGCGTCGACGGTGTCGCGGCCGGCGTCCTGCAGGGCGTACGCCTGCAGCTTGGCCACCAGGCCGATGCCACGCCCCTCGTGCCCCCGCAGGTACACGACGACACCGCGCCCCTCCTGCACGATCCGCGCCAGGGCCTCGTCGAGCTGGGGCCCGCAGTCGCAGCGCTCGCTCCCGAACACGTCGCCGGTCAGGCACTCTGAGTGCACGCGCGTCAGCACCGGCTCGTGGCCGGAGAGGTCGCCGTACGCCAGCGCGATGTGCTCGGTCTGGTCGAAGCCGATGCGATAGCCGTACGCCGTGAACTCGCCGTGCTCGGTCGGCAGCGCGGTCACCGCCACCCGCTCGACGAGCACCTCGGTCCGCTGGCGGTACCGCACCAGGTCCTCGATGGAGATCATCGCCAGGTCGTGCTCGTCGCAGAACTCCCGGAGCTCGGGGGCCCGCTTCATGGTGCCGTCGTCGTTGACGACCTCGACCAGCACGCCCGCCGGCGTCAGGCCGGCAATCCGGGCGAGGTCGACGGCCGCCTCGGTGTGCCCGCGGCGCACCAGCACCCCGCCCTCGCGGTAGCGCAGAGGGAAGACGTGGCCCGGCCGGGTCAGCTCCCACGGCTCGGTCGCGGAGTCGGCGAGCACACGGGCGGTGTGCGCGCGGTCCGCGGCCGAGATACCGGTGCTGACGCCGTCGCGGGCGTCGACGGACAGGGTGTAGGCCGTCCGCATCTTGTCGCGGTTGTGCGGGGTCATCAGGGGGATCTCGAGCCGGTCGAGCATGGCGCCCGGCATCGGCACGCAGATCACCCCGCTGCTGTGCCGGATCGTGAAGGCCATCAGCTCGGGGGTCGCCCTGGAGGCCGCGAAGATCAGGTCGCCCTCGTTCTCGCGGTCCTCGTCGTCGACGACGACGACGGCCTTGCCCGCCGCGATGTCGGCGATGGCGCGCTCGATGCTGTCGAGGCGAACGGTCATGGGGTCGCTCCTGGAAGGTAGGCGGTGATGAGCTTCTCCACGTGGCGGGCGATCACGTCCGTCTCGAGGTTGACGCGGTCGCCCGGCTGACGCGTGCCGAGGGTGGTGCGCGCCAGCGTCTCGGGGATCAGGCTGACGGTGAACGAGCCGGCGCCGACGTCGACCACGGTCAGGGAGACGCCGTCGACGCAGATCGAGCCCTTGGGGACGACGTACCTGGCCAGGTCGGCCGGCAGGGACACCTCGACGACGTCCCAGTGCTCGCTGGGCGATCGGCGGACGATGGTCCCGACACCGTCGACGTGGCCCTGCACGAGGTGCCCGCCCAGGCGCTTGTCGGCGGTCATCGCCCGCTCGAGGTTCACCCGGTCGCCGGGGACCACGCCTGCCAGGGACGTCATGTCGAGGGTCTCCTGCATGACGTCGGCGGTCCACGTGTCGCCGTCCGCGGCGGCGACGGTGAGGCAGCAGCCGTTGACCGCGATCGAGTCGCCGAGGACGGTGCCGTCGAGCGCCGTGGTCGCGCGCACGGTCAGGCGCAGGGCGTCGCCCTGGTCCTCGATCGCGGCGACGGTGCCGAGCTCTTCGACGATGCCGGTGAACATCAGGGGCGCTCCTGGGGTTGCATGGTGATGCGGACGTTGACGTCGTCGTCCGGGACGGCTGGCTCGAGGACGGTGACGTCGGTGACGGTCAGGTGGGCGGCGTCGGCGATGGTGCCGATGCCCAGGTCGGCGACGGCTTGTCGGCCGGAGCCGAGCAGCATCGGGGCGACGTACGCGACGACCTCGTCGACGAGGCCGGCCACCCAGAACGCCGCGGCCAGCGTGGGCCCGCCCTCGAGGAAGACGTGCTGGCGGTCGAGCTCGAACAGCTCCTTGAGTGCCTCGTGCGGGTCGCGGGTGCGCAGGTGGACGGTACGGGCGCTGCCGTCGAAGACCCGCCGGTCGGCAGGTAGGTCGCGCAGCCCCATCACGGCCCGCAGGGGCTGGACCTCGAGCGGGTGGTCGTCGGCGTCGCGGACCGTCAGCAGCGGGTCGTCGACCGCCACCGTGTTGGCCCCCACGAGCATCGTGTCGCAGAGGGCCCGCAGCCGGTGGGTGTCGATGCGGGCGGCCCGCGAGGAGACCCAGCGGCTGGTGCCGTCGGCCGCGGCGCTACGGCCGTCGAGCGTGGTGGCGAACTTCCACGTGACGAACGGACGTCCGCGGTCCATGGCGAAGGTCCATTCCCGGTTGACGCGGCGGGCCTCGCCCTCGAGCAGCCCGCCCTCGACCTCGACCCCGGCGGCGCGCAGGGTGGCGGCTCCCCCGGCGGCCACGGGGTTCGGGTCGCGCTGGGCGTAGACCACGCGACGTACGCCTGCCTCGACCAGCGCCCGCGCGCACGGTCCGGTACGACCCGTGTGGTTGCAGGGCTCGAGGGTCACGACCGCGGTCGTGCCTCGGGCGCCCGCGCCGGCCTGGCGCAGCGCGTCGGCCTCGGCGTGCGGCGACCCGGCCCCCCGGTGCCAGCCCTCGGCGACCGCGTTGCCCGCGTCGTCGAGCAGCACGCAGCCGACCCGCGGGTTGGGGCCGGTCGGGACTCCGGGCGACGCGGCCAGCGCGAGCGCGCGCAGCATCGCCGCGTGCTCGAGAGGGCTGGTGCTCAAGGTGTCGCCTCCGGTCGGATCCACGGACCCCGGGGCGTGCGGCCGGTCGCTGGGCACCCCCTCACGGTGTGCTCAACAAGACCGTCCCTCGTGCTTCTTCCCATCCGGACTTTGACCGTCGGTCCAGGAGTTCCACCTGGTCAACCGGCTGCTGGCTGCAGCCGGGTCGCGGACTTTCACCGCCGGCTCGGACTTCCACCGACCCCAGAGCACGTGAGCTGTCGCTCGTACGCCGTCCAGTGTGGCACAGGGGACACGACCGGTTCACCGAGGCGTTCGCCACACGGATGTGGGACGTTTTGTCCATGCGTTCCATGCTCCGCGCCGCCACGACGAGCATCCTGGCGGTGGCCTTGCTGGGCCCGGTCGGGCCCGCGGAGGCCGGCGGACGGCTGGAGTGCTTCGCGGAGTTGCCGGGCATGACGGCCCGCGGCGTGCCGGCCACCTTCCACTACGAGGGCGGTTCGGCCTCCACGATCAAGCGGGGGCCGGGGCGTCTCGGATACCAACCCCGGGACGTCGCCTTCCCCCACCACGCCGACGGGCTGGCCGCCGCGACGAAGCGCTACTGGTTCACCCTGTCGGGCTCCCAGCTGCGCGAGGTGACCGAGATCGACCGTCGCGACGCGCAGGGCAACCTGGTCTCTTCGGACTACCACACCAGGGTCGTCGCGAAGCACTGGGAAGGCGCCCGACAGATCTCCATCGGACGCAACCGCGCGTACCTGTACGTGCTCACCAACACCGACCAGCTCGTGCGCTACCGGCTGCGCGGGAAGGACGGCGAGACGGTCGCGCGGTACGACCAGGTCGTCGGCACGGGGTTCGGCAGCATCGGCACGTTCGGGTACTCGCGCACGATCACCGCCCTCGGCGCGCGTATCGACGTGTTCTTCGCGACCGACGCCGACACCGGCGCCCTGCTCGAGTTCGCGATCCCCAGGGACGAGCCCACGTCGTACGCCCGCCGGGTCTTGGTCGACAGCGGCTGGTGGGACTTCCGCGCCACCGGGCGGATGGCATCGTGCCTGAACCCGAAGAACGGGAACACGTACGGTGCGATCGTGGCGGTCGACATCACGGGCGCGGTCCGGCTCTGGACCGACGAGGACGCGACCGACGGCGACGGCAGCGACATCGTGGAGTGGGGCGTGCTGAAGCCCTTCTGGAAGCCGATGCCCTACAGCGACTGAGTGCCGACCGCTTCGGCCTTGGCGCGGAGCGCGGCGACCATCGCGTCGGGGTCGTCGGCGGAGAACACCGCCGACCCGGCCACGAAGACGTCGGCCCCGGCCTCGGCACACCGTTCGATGGTCTCGAGGGAGACCCCGCCGTCGACCTGGAGCCAGGTCTCGAGACCGTGCTTGTCCATCAGGGCGCGGGCCGTGCGGATCTTCGGCAGGCAGAGGTCGAGGAACGACTGCCCGCCGAACCCCGGCTCCACGGTCATGATCAGCACCATGTCGAGCTCGGCGAGCAGGTCCTCGTAGGGCTCGATCGGCGTCGCCGGCTTCAGCGCCATGCTCGCCCGGGCGCCCTGCTTGCGGATCTCGCGGGCCAGCCGCACCGGAGCGGCGGCCGCCTCGACGTGGAAGGTGACGCTCCCGGCCCCCGCCTCGACGTACTCCGCCGCGTGCCGGTCGGCGTCGGTGATCATCAGGTGCGCGTCGATGGGCCGCTCGCTGGCCCGCACGAGCGCCTCGACCATCGTCGGCCCGAACGTCAGGTTCGGGACGAAGTGGTTGTCCATCACGTCCACGTGCACCCAGTCGGCGCCCGGGATGCGCGCGACCTCCGCGCCGAGGTTCGCGAAGTCGGCGTTCAGGATGCTGGGAGTGATCTGGATGCCCACCCTCGGATCCTAGGCACCGATCGGCCGACGCCAGCCGGCGCCTCGGGTCCAGCCCTCGGCCAGCACGTCCATCGGCTTTCCGCCACCTGTCCGGAACGGGTCCGGACCGGCCGGGACCTCCGAGTCCGGCGGGATCCACCTCCGCCGGTCCGCGGAGGAGACCCGCGACCTCGTGGCCCAGCACGAGGCGCGCTACCACGGCGACTCCCGGCCCGGCCCCCCGTGACCGGTGCCGGTCAGTCGAGCAGGCTGTCGTCGTACGTCGCCGTCAGCGCGCCGCCCGCGTCGCCGGTGTTGACCACGCCGGCCGGCTCGATGAGCAGCGCGCTCACCTCGCCCTCGGCGACCGGGCAGTGCTCGACGCCGCGCGGGACGACGTACAGCTGACCGGCGGTGAGGGTCACGTCGCCGTCACGGAGCTGGATGGTCAGCACGCCGTCGACCACCAGGAACAGCTCGTCGGTGTCGTCGTGGGTGTGCCAGGTGAACTCGCCCTGGAGCTTGACCACCTTGACCTCGTAGTCGTTCATCCGCGCCACCACCTTGGGCGACCAGTGGTCGGAGAACCGGCTCAGCTTCTCGTGCAGGTCGACGACGGGCATGTGCGTCAGCGTAGGAGGTGTCGCTGAGTAACCACCCCGTAGATGCACTGGTGACCCGCTCGAACGGGGTACCAGTGGGCCGAACGGGTGGTTACTCGTCCGGATCGGGCTCCTCGGGCGTCTCCTTGCCCGCGGCCTCGTCGCGGTCGGCCCACTCCAGCAGGGGCGCGATGTCCCAGACGTGGTCGTCGATGTCGGCGTGCAGGTCGCCGAGCCTCTTGAACCGCTCGGGGACCGTGAAGATCGTGAAGTCGTGGGGGTCGGCGTCGTCGACCTCGTCCCAGCGGACCGGGGTGGAGACGCGGGCGTCGGGGAGGCCCCGGACCGAGTACGCCGCGGCGATGGTGTGGTCGCGGGCGTTCTGGTTGTAGTCCACGAAGAGGTGGTGCGGGTCGCGGTCCTTGCGCCACCACTGGGTGGTCACGTCGTCGGGGGTACGGCGCTCGACCTCGCGGGCGAAGGCCAGCGCCGCGCGGCGGACGACCTTGTGGCCATGGTCCGGCTCGATCCGGACGTAGACGTGCATGCCCTTGCTGCCGGTGGTCTTGGGGAAGCCGACGACGCCGAGCTCGTCGAGCACCTCGTGGACGACGTGGGCAACGCGACGTACCTGCGCGTAGTCGGACAGCGGACCGGGGTCGAGGTCGATCCGCCACTCGTCGGGCTTCTCGGTGTCGGCGCGCCGGCTGTTCCACGGGTGGAACTCGACGGTCGACATCTGCACCGCCCAGGCCACGTGCGCCACCTCGGTCACGCACAGCTCGT
>JAICRP010000089.1 GCA_025966445.1 Nocardioides sp. | reverse complement strand
CGCCGGCCAGGCCACGGTCGCGTCGAAGGTCATCCCGACGACCGACGACCCTTCCGACATGAGCGGGCGGCAGGCCATGGCCAGGGACTTCAGCGAGTACGCCGACACCTGGACCGCCTGCGCGACGTCGGGCCACGGACCGTCCAGGAACTTGCCACCCAGCAGCGTCTCGGGGTTGCCGTAGGCGATGGAGTGCACGACGCCGTCGAGGCCGTCCACGTGCTCACGGACGAGCTCGGGCAGCCGGGCCAGGTGCTCGTCGTCGGTGACGTCGAGCTCGAGCACCGGCGGTTCGGACGGCAGCCGCTTGGCGATCCGCTTGGTGATGCCGAGCGCGCGGCCGAAGTTGGAGATGAGCACCGTGGCGCCCTGCTCCTGTGCCACGCGTGCCACCGCGAAGCCGATCGAGGAGTCCATCGTGACTCCAGCGACCAGGATGCGCTTGCCGTCGAGAATGCCCATGCCATCTCCCATGACTAGTGCCCCATTCCGAGTCCGCCGTCGACCGGGATGACGGCCCCGGTGATGTAGGCCGCGCCGTCCGACGCGAGCCAGGTGACCGCCGAGGCGATCTCGTCCGTCGACGCGTACCGCCCCAGCGGTACCTGCGCCTTGTACTGCGACTTGAGCTCGTCGCTCAGGGTGTCGGTCATGTCGGTCTCCACGAAGCCGGGCGCCACCACGTTGGCGGTGATGCCGCGCGATCCGTACTCCCGGGCGATGGAGCGGGCCATGCCGACGAGGCCGGCCTTGGAGGCGGCGTAGTTGACCTGGCCGCCGGAGCCGAGCAGGCCGACCACCGAGGAGATGAAGATGATCCGGCCGCGCCGGGCCCGCATCATCTTGGAGACCGCCCGCTTGGCGAGCCGGAACGAGCCGGTGAGGTTGGTGTCGATCACCGACGCCCAGTCGTCGTCCGACATCCGCACGAGCAGGCCGTCGGCGGTGATGCCGGCGTTGGCGACCAGCACCTCGACCGGACCGTGCTCAGCCTCGACCTCCGCGAATGCCGCCTCGACCGCCGCGGGGTCGGTGATGTCGCACCGGACGTCCAGGCACCCCTCGGGGGCTCCGCCGGAGCGGGTCGTCACGGCGACGCGGTCGCCCTGCGCGACGAACGCCTCGGCGATCGCCCGCCCGATGCCCCGGTTGCCGCCGGTCACCAGCACGGACCTGCCTGTCTGTTCCTCCGACTCGCTCACCGGTCCGACGCTAGCGACTACCGCGCGGTAGGCGAAAGCGGGCCGCGGCAGCGGCGTCAGTCGTCCTCGAGCCGGAAGCCGACCTTCATGCCGACCTGGAAGTGCTCGACGTCCCCGTCCTTGACCTGGCCACGCATCTGCGTGACCTCGAACCAGTCGATGTGGCGCAATGTGCGGGCGGCCCGCTCGATGCCGTTGCGGATGGCCTGGTCGAGGCCCTCGGGCGAGGTTCCGACGATCTCGGTGACGCGGTAGGTGCGGTTCGACACGGGGGCCTCTTCGGGGTCGGGCCGGTCAGGGCACGGGCACGGACGAGTCGCTCACCCTACCGACGTACAGTGGGAGTCATGGTCCGGCACCAGTCCGGCGACGCGGTGCGCATCACCACCGCCAACAGGAGCTCCGCCGACGACATCGCGGCTCGGCAGCGGCGGTATCTGCTCGCGATGGGCTTCCGCACGGTGTGCTTCGTGGCCGCGATCTTCGTGACCCTCACGTGGGCCCGCGTGGTGCTGATCGTCGCCGCCCTGGTGCTCCCGTACGTCGCGGTGGTGATGGCCAACGCCGGTTCTTCGAAATCCGACGGGTTCGCCCTGGTCAACGGGCCATCCGGCGAGAAGGAGCTGCCCGGAGGCACGGGTTCCGACACGGATTCCGGTGCAGACCACCTTTGACAACTGACTAAAGCGTGTCACAATCCCTCTCGAAGTGCCGGACAGCTTCCCCCGTGGCTGTCCGGCACTTCCTGCGTCCGGACACCGGGAGGTCGACGTGAGCGAGCCGCTGGTCTGCTCGGCCAAGGGCTGCCAGGAGCAGGCCGACTGGGCCCTGGTCTGGAACAACCCGAAGCTGCACACCCCGGACCGCCGCAAGACGTGGCTCGCGTGCGAGCAGCACCGCCCGTCGCTCGCCGACTTCCTCGGCGCACGCGGCTTCCTGCTCGAGGTCGTCGCGACGCACGACGCGCCCGAGGACCCCGGGCCCGCCCACTGATCGGCCGGGTCAGCCGCCGATGGCCGACATCGGCCGGTCGGGCTGGAGGAACAACGGGTCGTCGATCCCGTGGCCGGCCCGCTTGGTGGCCATGGCGGCCACCCAGCGGTCGGCGATCTCCTCGTCGGTCGCGCCGGCGCGCAACGCCGCCCGCAGGTCTGACTCCTCGCGCGCGAACAGGCAGTTGCGGACCTGACCGTCGGCGGTGAGCCGGACCCGGTCGCAGTCGCCGCAGAACGGCCGGGTGACCGACGCGATCACCCCGACGGTGGCGGGACCTCCGTCGACCAGGAAGAGCTCGGCGGGGGCACTCCCCCGCGGCTCCACGGCCGGGCTGAGCACGAACTCCTTCTCCAGGCTGGTGAAGATCTCGTCGGCGGTGATCATCTCCGCGCGGCTCCAGCCGTGCTGGGCGTCGAGCGGCATCTGCTCGATGAACCGCAGGTCGTAGCCGTGCTCGAGGCACCAGCGCAGCAGCTCCGGCGCCTGGTCGTCGTTGTGACCGCGCAGGAGGACGGCGTTGATCTTGATCGGCCCCAGGCCGGCCTCCGCGGCAGCAGCCAGGCCCTCGACCACGTCGTGCAGGCGGTCGCGGCGCGTGACGGCGTGGAACGTCTCCGGCCGGACGCTGTCGAGACTGACGTTCACCCGGTCCATCCCGGCGGCCCTGAGCGCGTGGGCCGTCCGGGCCAGGCCCAGGGCGTTGGTGGTCATCGAGATCTCGAGGTCGGGCGAGACCGCTCTGGTGCCCGCCACGATGTCGACGAGCCCGCGCCGCACCAGCGGCTCGCCGCCCGTGAACCGCACCTCCCGGATGCCGAGCAGGTGCACGCCGATGTGGATCAGGCGGACGATCTCGGTGTCGGTGAGCACGCTCTCGTCGGGCAGCCACTCCAGCCCCTCCGCGGGCATGCAGTACGAGCACCGCAGGTTGCAGCGGTCGGTCAGCGAGACCCGGAGGTCGGTCGCGACCCGGCCGAAGCGGTCACCCAGCGCTTGTGTCACCCGCTCAGTCTAGGTGCGGGCAGGTTGGCCACCGGTCGGGTCCGGCCGCTCCCGCCCGCCCGACTAGCCTCGTCGGGTGCGATCCCTCCGCTTCCTGGTGAGCAGGCGGTGGATCGCGTTCTTCCTGGTCGTGGTCGTGCTGGCGTACGCCACCTGGTGGCTGGGTGAGTGGCAGTTCGGCAGGCTCGAGGACCGCAAGCGCGACAACGCGGTGGTCGAGCGCAACGAGGCGGTCGCTCCCGCTGCCGTGGACGACGTGCTGGCGGTCGGCCGTGCCGTCGATCCGGAGGACGAGTGGCGGCTGGTCACGGCGACCGGCACGTACCTCACCGACGAGACGATCATCGTCCGCTACCGCACGCGGGAGGGGTCCTCGGGCGTCGACGTCGTCGTCCCCCTCCAGACGGACAGCGGCGCGGCCCTCCTCGTCGACCGCGGCTGGCTGGCCACCGACGACGGCGGCGCGACACCGGACGAGGTCCCGGCCCCGCCGCCCGGCACGGTGGCGGTCACGGGCTACGTGCGCGTCGACGCGACCGGTGACTCGGCGGAGGTCACCGACGGCTCGACCCGGTCGATCTCGAGCGAGCAGATCGGCTCCGCCATCGGCCGGGAGACCTACGGCGGGTTCGTCGAGCTGGCGAGCGAGGACCCGAGCCCCGACACCCCGCTCGAGCCCGCCGAGCTGCCCGACCTGAGCAACGGCCCGCACTTCTTCTACGGGCTCCAGTGGTGGTTCTTCGGGCTGCTGGCGGTCTTCGGGTTCTGCTACCTGGCGTACGACGAGTGGCGCGGGCCGCGCAACAAGTCCGGCGGTCAGACCGACCGGAGCATGCCCCCGTCGACCGGGAGCATGACACCGGTGACGTACGAGGACGCCGGTGAGAGCACGAACGCGGCCGTGCGGCCGAACTCCTCCGGCTCCCCGTAGCGACCCAGGGGGATCTGCAGCAGGCTCTTGGCCTTGGCGGCCTCGGCGTCGCCCGTCGACGCGTCGAGCTCGGCCACCCGCTCGGTGCCCACGCGTCCGGGCAGCAGGCCGTTGACGCGCACGCCACGAGGTCCCTGCTCGTCGGAGAGGTTCTTGGCCACCATCGCCAGGCCGGGTCGGAGGCCGTTGGAGATGGCCAGGCCAGGGATGGGTGAGCGCACCGACGACGACAAGACCAAGGCGACCGACCCCCCGGGCTCGAGGGCGTCGCACACCTGGCGGGCGATCCGGACGGCACCCAGGAACACCGAGCCGAAGGCCTGCTCCCAGGCCTCGTCGGGGGTGCTCGCGAC
This sequence comes from Nocardioides sp., assembly GCA_025966445.1. Taxonomy (GTDB): domain Bacteria; phylum Actinomycetota; class Actinomycetes; order Propionibacteriales; family Nocardioidaceae; genus Nocardioides. The sequence continues at coordinate 6,272 of JAICRP010000089.1, read as the reverse complement.
CGTGCCGGGCGGCGGACCGCCGACCGAGATCAGGGCGCCGTCCAACCGTCCGAACGCCTCGTTCGCGGTCTCGATCAGTCGGGCCGGCGTGCCCGGATCCGCGTTGTCGGCCACCACGGACACGGCCCCGTCACCGAGGTCGGCGACGGCGGCGTCGAGGGACTCGGCGTTGCGGCCGGAGAGCACCACCCGGGCGCCGTCCGCCACGAGAGCGTCGGCCGTGGCGCGTCCGAGCCCGCGGGCCCCTCCGGTGACGAGGTAGACACGGTCCTTCAGCTGGAGGTCCATGACGTCGACCCTAGGTCAGGGCGCGACGGCCGGGTGCAGGTCGTCGACGAACTGGGTGCGGTAGAGGTCGGCGTACAGGCCGCCCTCCTGCAGCAGGGTGGCGTGGGTGCCGCGCTGGAGGATGCGGCCGTCGTCGACGACCAGGATCTGGTCGGCCTGGCGGACGGTCGACAGCCGGTGGGCGATGACCAGGCTGGTGCGTCCCTCGAGGGCCGCGTCGAGGGCGCGCTGGACGGCGAACTCCGACTCGGAGTCGAGGTGTGCGGTCGCCTCGTCGAGGACGACCACGGCCGGAGCCTTCAGCAGCAGGCGCGCGATGGCCAGCCGCTGCCGCTCGCCGCCGGAGAGCCGGTAGCCGCGGTCGCCGACGACCGTGTCGAGCCCTTCGGGCAGCGCCCGGACGAGGCCGGCGATCTGCGCCGCCTCGAGCGCGGCCCACACCTCGCGGTCGTCGGAGCCCGGGCGGGCGTAGAGCAGGTTGGCCCGGATGGTGTCGTGGAACATGTGGGCGTCCTGGGTGACGTAGCCGACGACGTCCTCGAGGGACTCGAGGGTGACGTCGCGGACGTCGAGGCCGCCGACCCGGACGGCGCCGCCGCCCACGTCGTAGAGGCGCGCGACCAGGTGGGTGATCGTCGTCTTCCCCGCGCCCGACGGACCGACGAGCGCGACCATCTGGCCGGGCTCGGCGGTGAACGTGATGTCGCGCAGCACCTCGCCGGTGTCGCGGGTCTCGGTGCGCGCGACGGCCTCCAGCGACGCCAGCGAGATCTCGTCGGCGCGTGGGTAGCGGAAGGACACGTGGTCGAACTCGACCCGCGAGGCGGTGACGGGGAGCTCGGTCGCGCCGGGCTTCTCCTGGATCGAGGACGGCAGGTCGAAGACCTCGAAGACCCGCTCGAAGCTGACCAGCGCGGTCATCACGTCGATCCGTACGTTGGAGAGGCCTTGGAGGGGACCGAGCAGCCGCAGCAGCAGAGTGGTGAGTGCGAGCAGGGTGCCGACCGTCAGCTCACCCTGGATGGCGAGGTAGCCGCCGACGCCGTAGACGAGCGCGGTCGCCAGGGACGGGATGGTCATCATCGCGGCGCCGAAGATGCGGGTGATCAGCGAGATCCGGATGCCCAGGTCGCGGACAGTGGCGGCCTTCGCGGCGAACAGCGCGTCCTCGTCGGCCCGCCTGCCGAAGAGCTTGAGCAGCATCGCGCCGCCGACGTTGAAGCGCTCGGTCATCACGTTGCCCATGTCGGCGTTGCCGTCCATCTGCTCACGCGTGAGCCCGGCGAGCTTGGTGCTGACCACGCGCGAGGTCACGAACAGCAGGGGGAACAGCAGCAGGCACATCAGGGTGACCTGCCAGCTGAGCGCGATCATCGCGATGCCGACGACGACGACCGAGATGGCGTTGGAGACCGTGCCGGACAGCGTCGAGGTGAACGCGCGCTGGGCGCCGATCACGTCGTTGTTGAGGCGGGAGACGAGGGCCCCGGTCTGGGTGCGGGTGAAGAACGCCAGCGACTGGCGCTGCACGTGACCGAAGACCTGCGTGCGGAGGTCGTAGATGAGCCCCTCCCCGATCCGGGAGGAGAACCAGCCTGACACCACGCCCAGCACCGCGCCGAACACCGCGACCAGGGCCATCAACGCCGCCAGCTCGAAGACCAGACGGGTGTCCTTGGCGAGGATGCCGTCGTCCACGATCCGCTGCACGAGGAGGGGGGTGACCACGACCAGGCAGGCGTCGACCACCGTCAGGGCCAGGAAGACGGTGATCAGGCGGCGGTGGGGTCGCGCGAACGACAGCACGCGCTTGACCGTGCCGCGGTCGAGCTTGCTGTTGGCGATGCTGCGGTCGGTGCGCACGTGACGCCACACCTGGCCCATCCCCGACATGCCTGCCACTCATCACCCCTTGCTGGCTCGTGGGAGCAACCTCCCGACGCTCCCCATTGTTCCTCCCACCACCGACAGCGACATCGAGGGATGTTGGCGGGCCGGGTGGAAGTGGTCGGCCGCGGAAAGCGGGGCTGTCGAGACGCCGACGCCGGCGCCCCTGAGGTGCTCGCCGCCGTCCGACGCCTCGCGCCCGAGCAGCGTGCGGTCGTCGTGCTCTTCTCCTTCGAGGACCGGCCCATGGCCGAGATCGCCGACATCCTCGGCTGCTCGGAGTCCACCGGGTGGGACCGATGACTTCCAGTGATCAGCCGTCGTCGATCTCCAGGTCCAGCCCGGCGACGGCGTTGCTCACACCACGGTGCCCCTGCGTGAGGAACGCGCCCACGACGCCCGCCACCGCGAGGGCCAGCAGGGCGACCTGCGCCGCCGGGACGGTGACCACGGCGAGCAGCACGAGCGGGACCACGCCGACGACGAGCTTGACCAGTCGGCGCGGGACCGACGCGGGGGTCGTCCGCAGGTCCACGACCAGCTCGCCCACGGTCTTCCCGGCGAGCAGGACCATCGCCGTCTGCACCAGCAGCGGCACGCCGGCCCGGAGCGCGATCATGGCCGGCGAGTCCGGGGCCGGACGCTCGTCCTGGGCGAAGACGAGGTAGCCGCGCATCAGGGCCGCCGCGGCCGTGCCGGCCAGCACCACGAAGAGCACGTCGCTCGCGGTGCCCGCGAGCCGGCGCCCCGCCGACACGGTGGTCGGCAGCACCCGACGGGCCGTGCCGAGCCTGCGACGCCGGCGGGCGGCGTACGGGGCGGAGAGCACGGCACCGAGGAACGCGCCGAGGGTGTTGGTGAGCAGGTCGTCGACGTCGAACAGCCGGTAGGCGCAGGGATAGACGCCCCACACCCCGGTGAGCTGGGTGACCTCGATGAGCAGGGACACCGCGAAGCCGAGCACCGTCGCGACCACGACCCCGCGGTGGCTGATCAGCCGGACGAACACGCCGAACGGCAGGAAGAGCACGACGTTCAGGACGACCTGCAGGAACGCCTGGTTCTTCAACAGCACGCTGGGAGTCCCGAGGCCGGCGTACCCGCCCCGCGCGGCCGCGCGCCGGATGTCGTCGGCGAACGCCATCACCTGGGTCTGCGCCTCCTGGCAGGCGTAGTCGCCCACGTCGGGCAACGGCAGCAGCGTGTAGGTCCACAACGAGACGCCGTAGACCGCGGCACCCACCAACACCATCAGGTCGCCGGCACCGAGCCGGCCGTCGCGCCGGTACTGCACCGCCGCCACGGGGATGAACAGCAGCACCGCGACCACCGACCCCAGGATCAGCGCGGCGATCGCGTTGGTCCCCTGGTCACCCACGGCCCGAGAGCCTAGGGGGCTCGGACCGATGGTTCCTGTCGGCTGCGGCAGTCTGTTCGCCATGACCTTCACGACGTGCCACGTGACCATTTCTCTCGACGGCTTCCTGGCCGGGGCCGACCAGAGCCTCGAGGAACCACTCGGCGTCAGCGGTGAGCGACTGCACGAGTGGATGTTCCCCGCCGACGACGGCGCCCTCCTGGAGGGCGACATCGCCTCCCGCGAGCACCTCGCCAAGCAGCGCGGGGCGTACGTGATGGGGCGCAACATGTTCGGTCCCGACCGCGGCGAGTGGGCCGGCAGCGACTGGCGGGGCTGGTGGGGCGACGAGCCGCCGTACCACGCACCGGTCTTCGTGCTCACCCACCACGAGCGTGAGCCCGTCGAGATGGCCGGCGGGACGACCTTCCACTTCGTCACCGAGGGCTTCGACGCGGCGTACGCAGCCGCGGTCGCGGCCGCCGGCGACGGCGAGGTGCTGATCGCGGGCGGGGCGTCGACCATCCGTCAGGCCCTGGCGGCCGGGGTGCTCGACGAGATCGTGCTCGACGTCTCGCCCATCCTGCTCGGCGCCGGCGAGCGCCTCCTCGACGGCGTGACCGACCCGGGCCTGACGCCCGTCGAGGTCATCGGGTCCCCCAGGGCGACGCACATCCGTTACCGCGTGGGATGACCCTCCGCCGCCCTACCATCGAGCATGGCGACGGTGGAGTGGGCGCAGGCGGCGTCCATCGACGACGTGCTCGAACGGATGGCGGCCATCGACGCGGACCTGCCTCGCGACGACGGGGTCGCGTACTTCAACCGGATGTACTGGCAGGTCACCAAGCTGGTCGATGCGGCGGTCGACTCCAGCACGTTCGAGGCCGGGGAGTTCCTGGCCCGGCTCGACGTCCACTTCGCCAACAGGTTCTTCGAGGCGTACGCCGCCGACCTCGACGGCACGACGGTCAGCGCGGCGTGGGCGCCACTGTTCGAGGGTCGGGCCCGTGACCACACGCTCCCGATCCAGTTCGCGCTGGCCGGCATGAACGCCCACATCTCCCACGACCTGCCCCTCGCGGTCGTGGATGCCTGCGTCGAGCTCGGGAAGGCGCCGGTGGACGAGTCCCCCGAGCACCACGACTTCACACGCACCAACGACGTGCTCGCCGTGGCGCAGGACGAGATCAAGGGCTGGTTCAGCACCGGCGTCATCGCCACCGTCGACCAGCTGGGTGGCCGGATCGACGACGGGTTCGCCGCGTTCGGCATCCACCTGGCCCGGGCCGGTGCCTGGCAGACGTCCGAGGTGCTCTGGGAGCTGTCGGCCAACGAGCGGCTCGACCGGATCTTCCGCCAGGGCCTCGCCCGCTCGGTCGAGATGGCCAGCCGAGGGATCCTCCTGTGAGCCTCAGCCCGCCAGCATCGCGGCGAGCTCGCGGAACCGACGTACCTGTGCCTCGCGCTCGAACCTCCGCTGCTCGTCGAGCGTGCGGGACGACGCGGCCAGGAGGAGCTCCTTCGTCTCGCGTACGGCGCCCGGCAGGGCCGCGGTCAGCGCGGCCGCCAGGTCGGTGACCGTGGCCTCGAGGGCGGCGACCGGCACGACCACGTTGGCCAGGCCGATGGCCATCGCCTCCTCGGCGGAGACCATCCGGGCCGTCGCGCAGATCTCCAGCGCCCGTGCGTAGCCGACGGCGTCGACCAACGGCTGGGTGCCGGTGAGGTCGGGCACCAGGCCGAGAGCGGACTCCTTCATGCAGAGCTGGGCGTCCTCGGCGAGGACGCGCAGGTCGCACGAGAGCGCGAGCTGGAAACCGGCGCCGATGGCGTACCCCTGCACGACCGCGACCGACACGAACCGCGGGTCGCGCAGCCAGGTGAAGCCACGCTGGAACTGCTCGATCGCCGCCGACGCGTCCTCGTCGGACATCGCGAGCAGCCCCGCGACCGTCTCCACGCCGTCGCCGGCACCCGACGGGTCGAGCATCGCTCGGTCGAGCCCGGCCGAGAACGTCTGCCCGCTCCCCCGGACCACGACGACGCGCACGTCGTCGGCGACCTGCTCCCCGATCGCGGCGAGCGCCCGCCACATCGACGGGGTCTGGGCGTTGCGCACCTCGGGTCGGTCCAGGGTCACGACGGCGACCTCGCCGGTCACCTCGTAGACGAGTCCGGCCGACCTCAGCTCCTCGGGAGTCATGGGCGCAGGCTATGCGCTCAGGCCAGCGAGACCAGGTCGGCGTACGACGCCGTCCACAGGTCCTCGACCCCGTCGGGCAGGATCAGCACCCGGTCCGGCTCGAGGGCGTGCACGGCACCCTCGTCGTGGGTGACCAGCACGATGGCGCCCTCGTAGGCACGGATCGCGGCCAGCACCTCCTCGCGGGACGCCGGGTCGAGGTTGTTGGTGGGCTCGTCGAGCAACAGCACGTTGGCGCTGGAGACGACGAGGATCGCGAGCGCCAGCCGGGTCTTCTCGCCGCCCGACAGCACGCGCGCCGGCTTCTGTGCGTCGTCGCCGCTGAACAGGAACGAGCCGAGCACCGACCGGGCCTCGGTGTCGGTGAGCTGGGGCGCGGCGGTGTGCATGTTCTCCAGCACGGTCCTCGAGGTGTCGAGGGTCTCGTGCTCCTGGGCGTAGTAGCCGATCTTCAGCCCGTGGCCCGGGACGACCCGGCCGGTGTCGGGCTCGTCGACGCCGGCCAGCAGACGGAGCAGCGTGGTCTTGCCGGCG
>JAICRP010000256.1 GCA_025966445.1 Nocardioides sp. | reverse complement strand
CCGGCGCCAACAACTGTGTGTAATTCATCAATAAAGAGAATCACCTCGCCTTGGGCTCGCTGAATCTCTTCCATGGCGGCCTTCAACCGCTCCTCGAACTCGCCGCGGTACTTCGCGCCCGCCAGCATCGCGGCCAGGTCGAGCGACAGCAGCCGGCGGCCCTTGAGCGAGTCGGGGACGTCGCCCTCGACGATCCGCTGGGCCAGGCCCTCGACGACGGCGGTCTTGCCGACGCCGGGCTCGCCGATGAGGACGGGGTTGTTCTTGGTCCGCCGGCTCAGCACCTGGATCACCCGGCGGATCTCCGCGTCGCGGCCGATGACCGGGTCGAGCCGACCGTCCTCGGCGGCCTGCGTGAGGTCGACCGAGAACTTGTCCAGCGACTCGTACGTCGACTCGGCGCCCGCACTGGTCACCCGGCGGCTGCCGCGCACGGCGGAGACTCCCTCCCGGAGGCCGTCGGCGGTCAGGCCGGCGTCGTCGAGCACCCTCTTGGCGCTCGACTCGACGGTCGCCAGCGCGATCAGCAGGTGGTCGGTGGCGACGTACTCGTCCTTCATGCCGGTGGCCAGGTCCATCGCCGTAGCCAGCACGCGGGTGAGCGCGGCGGACGCGGCGGGCCGCTGGACGGTGGCGCCGCTGGCGCTGGGCAGGCCGCGGACGGCCGCCTCGGCGGCGCCGGCCAGCGTGGCCACGTCGACGCCGGCCTTGGTGACCAGGCTGCGGGTCGTGCCGTCCTCCTGGCGCAGCAGGGCCGCCAGCAGGTGGATGGGCTCGGTGGCGCTGTGCCCGGCCGTGGTGGCCGCGACCTGGGCGACGTCGATCGCCTCGCGGCTGCGGGTGGTGAACTTTTCGGCGGCGAACTGGCTCATACCGGCTGTCGGTTCCTCGTCTCGTGGGTTCTCGGACATCCTCGTGGATCGGCGTGGCGACCCACTGACACAACGATCATGAAGTTGAGTCTGTTCCACTCAAGATGAGAGGTGTCACGTCATGCAACGCATCAAGTCGGGCCTCACCGCCCTCGCCGTCGGGATCGTCCTGCTCGCCGCTCTCGACTGGGCCGCCGCCGCGGCGACGGGACAGTCCCTGGTCTTGGGCAAGTGGAACCAGGCCGGCCAGACCACGACGATCAAGAACGTCGGGAACGGCCCCGCGCTCGACATCCGCGCGAAGGGCCCGGCCCTCGAGGTCCACAACACCAAGCGGATCAAGAACCTCAATGCCGACAAGCTCGACGGCAAGGACGCCGCGGACCTCGCCGCGTCCAAGCAGAAGGTCTACGTGTACGGCGCCACGTCCCGCGTCGGTGGCTTCACCCAGAACCTCCCGGCCCAGCCGGCGGGCAGCTACCTCGTGGCGTACTCGGCGCAGTTCGTGGGCGCCGCCGGCAGCACGGCCAACCCCAACACGGTGACCTGCCACATCACGGTCTCGTCGGTGTCGGGCACCACGGCCACCACCAAGGCCGTCCTCGCCGAAGCCCAGGTGGCCTCGGTGGAGAGCCCGCCCGCCGTGTCCGGCGTCGGCACCCTCGGCCTCGCGGCCGGTGACCAGGTCGCCCTCGTCTGCACGATGAGCCGGCCCAACCAGCAGTGGTCCACCTCGGCCCTCCAGCCGATCCAGGTCACGTTCCTGCACACCGACGGGGCCACGGCGACCTCCGCACCGCTCGGTCGTTCAGCAAACCGCTGAGGCGCGGCGGCGGTCAGCGCACGCGCTTGAGGTACCCCGAGGGGTTCTGCGTCAGGAAGTACCGCTCGCAGCGGGCGTCGACCTCGAAGCCGGGGTCGGTGGCCATGAAGTCCCACATCGCCTCCATCGGTCCCGGTCCGAAGTCGGGGGCGGCGGGGTGACCGTTGACGTTGGTGTCCTCGACGATGAGGTACGAGCCGACCGGCACGAGCGGCGCGTACGCCTCGAGCTCGGCGGCGACGTGGTCGCGGGAGTGGTCGGAGTCGAGGATCACCAGCACCGGTGACCCCTCGGGGATCATCGCGGCGATCTTCTCCACGATCGTGGGGTCGGTCGACGACCCGGTGAAGTACGTCAGCCGCGGGTGCTGGGGCGGGTTCGGCGGCTCGTTGACGTCGACGGTGACGACGTTGCCGGCCCCGATCGTCTCCAGCCGGTCGGCGATGTAGAGCGCGCTGCCGCCACGGTAGGTGCCGGTCTCGATGACCAGGCCGGGCTCGAGCTGGTCGATGAGCTCCATGTAGATCCACATGTCGGTGGGGCACTTGTAGGTGCGCACGCCGCGGTACCAGGTGTCCTTCCAGGTGCGCTTCGACACGTGGTAGTAGAGCCGGTGGAACTGGTCGCGGATCACGTCGCGGATGAACGGCGGCGGCTCGTTCACCGGCTCCCCCACCGGCTGCCACAGCCCCTCGAAGCTGCTGGCGACCGCCTGGGCGACGCCGTGCGGCAGCGACTCGGCCGGGTGCTCGCTCAGGTACGCCTCGACCAGCTGGGCGAGCGCCGCCTGGTGGTGGACGTCGAGGTCGCCGCTGCGGATCCGCTGCGCCAGGTCGCGCACCGCGAGCGCGGCGGTGGCGTCGAGCGCCGTCGCCACCTCGGGGGTCGCCTCGATGCCGTTGGTCCGGCGCTCGGCCAGGGTCGCCGTGCGTCTCGCGGCGACCGGGTCCAGGCGTCGTACGACGGCCGTGCGGGCACGCGCCACCAGGTTGTCCTTGGAAGTCACGGTGTGGTGCTGGGCTCTCTTCGCAGGCGGATACTCAGGGTGCGGCCACTCTACTGACCGCAGAGGAGGGCGTCCGGTGGGGACGGACCGGCTGGTGGTCGGCGGAGCGGTGCTGGCCGTGCTGCTCGTCGCGGGCAGCGGCGTGGCCGTCCGAGGAGCGGCCGACCGCGTGCGGACCGAGGACGAGCGGCCGCCCGCCAGGATCGAGGTGTCGTGCGCCCCCGGCGGCATCACCGTGTCGGCCCGCGAGGTGGCAGCGGGTACCGCGGGGGTCACCGTCGAGGTGTCCAGCACGATGGCCGAGGGCTCGTCCCTCGTGCTCGACGCCTCCGCCCAGGGCTGGGGCGACCCGCTGCCGCAGGAGCCCGCGACGTGGGTGCGACCGGTCCCCCCGGGTGACCTCGAGCTGACCTGCTCGACCGACGGGGAGTCCCGTCCCGGCATGAGCGCCGACGTGCGGGTGGTGGACCCCGACGGCCACTGGCGCGACGCCAGCCTCGGCGACGCGGGCTGCACCATGACGGGTGGCCAACCGGCCTGGAAGTTCGGCGCCGCACGGGGCGACACCCCCGAGGCCGCCGTCGACGCGCTGCTGGCCGTGATGACCGCCGACTCCGGCAGGGTCATCACCGCGAGCGACGCGGGGCTCGGCTACCCCGACGCGGACACCCAGACCTGGGTCGCGCTCAGCGGCGGCGGGAGGGGCTTCACCATCGACGTGGTCCGTGACGAGGCGGGCTCTCCGGGGTACGCCGCCAGCCCGAACTACCTCTGCGGCGGGACCGGCAAGCCACCGGCGTACTGACCTGGCTAGCGGCCGCGCCGCCAGACGACGACCTGGCCCGACGGGTCGGGCTGGCGCAGCACGGGCAGTCGGCTGGGCTTGTCGGCGCGGCGGCTACGGCCGACCTCGCGGACGGCGTCGCGCAGCGCCTCGCGGGTGGCGTCCAGCTCGGCCACCAGCTCGTCGTTGCGGGCGCGGAGCGCGTCGACCTGGTGTTCGAGCTCGAGGATCCGCCGACCCCCCTCGATCCCGGCTCCCGACGACGTGAGCTCGGCGATGGTGCGGAGCAGGTCGACGTCGCGGGCGGAGTACCGACGGCCGCCGCCCCCGGTGCGGCTGG
>JAICRP010000103.1 GCA_025966445.1 Nocardioides sp. | reverse complement strand
TGGTGCCGAACAGGCCGGCCTCGATGACCGCCACCGCCAGCTCCGGGTGCCACTCGAGCTCCCAGGCCTCCTTGAACGTGCCCGTCGTGCCGCCCGCGTCGGCCTCGGTGCCCCAGTCGACGCCGAGCAGCCGGAGCCGGTGCAGCAGCACCGAGCGGGCTCGTTGGCTCTCCCGACGGAGGTCCACGACGATGGTCTGCGACGTCGCGGCGGGCTTGAGGCGGACCGCGCGCTGCTGGCGCTCGAGGTCCGCTGCGAGCGGGACCATCGGCGCCCGTTGCGGGACGGCGCCCAGCTCGCGACCGACGACCAGCGAGTCGTGCACCAGCGCCAGCGGCACCCGCGACCCCTCGCACAGCACCGCCTCGGCCGCGTCGTCGAGCTCGGACAGCCCGACCGACGGACGGCCCCGGACGGCGGCCAGGGCCGTGGCGAGACGGGAGGCCTCGACGATCGAGGCGGTCGAGGCGTCGAGCTGCTGGCCGCGCAGCTCCCTCGCGACGCGGACGAGCCAGCTCGTGGCGAGCGCGTCGTCGTCCTGCTCGCGGCTCCAGTGGTCGAAGAGGTGCTGGTACCAGCCCGGCGACGTCACCCCGGCGCCGTACCCGCTCGCGAAGGCCAGTCGGCCCGACGACCACGGAGCCCAGGTGGCGGCGACCTTCGTCTTGGGCAGCCCCTTGAGCAGCTCGTTGTCGCGGGCCTGGGCCGGGAAGCTCGCCGGGTCCAGCGCCGGCGCGTGGTAGGCGCCGCACACGAACGCGACCCGCTCGACGCCGTCCTCCCTCATCGCGGCCCGCAGGACGCGGCGCATGGCCGCCTCCCGCCGCGCGTTCTCCACGACGTCGGGGTCGTCGTCGGGGCGTGGGTCGCTCTCACGGACCGCAGCCATCGCGTCCTTGACCGCGGCGAAGCGCTCCAGCGACGAGGTGCTGCGGTGCTCGATGGCGTCCTCCCACCAGCGCTCGGGGTCGTCGTAGCCGGCCGCCGAGGCGAGCAGCCCGATCGGGTCGGGGCGGGGAGCCTGACCGGGCCGGGACTCGCCCTCCGCCGACTCGGGCGGGTCCGCGAGCTGGTGCACCACGGGCAGGTCGGCGAAGTGGACGGGGACGCCGTGGTCGAGCGCCCAGCGCGCCGCCACCCACTCCGGCGAGAAGGACGCGAGGGGGTAGAACAGCGCCTTGCGCGGGGCGTCGGTGGCGTACACGAGCCCGGCCACCGGCGGGCGCATGTCGGGGTCGGCCAGCAGCTCGACGACCCGGTCGAGCTCGGGCGCGCCCTCGACGAGGACGACGTCCGGGCGCAGCTCGTCGAGGGCCCGGGCCACGGACCTGGCCGAACCAGGTCCGTGGTGCCGGACGCCCAAGATGGTGGCTCGTACCTCGACGGTTGCGGTCATGGTGGAAGCGGCCTCAGCCGAGCTCGCGGCAGGCCAGGTACAGGTCGCTCCAGTCGCGTCGGTCGCGCACGACGGTCTCCAGGTACTCCTGCCACACGATCCGGTCCTGCACGGGGTCCTTGACCACCGCGCCGAGCAGACCGGCCGCGATGTCGGCGGCGCCCACCCGACCGTCGCCGAAGTGGGCGGCCAGCGCCACCCCGTTGGTGAGCACCGAGATCGCCTCGGCCGTCGACAAGGTCGCGGTGGGCGACTTGAGGGTCGTCCGCCGGTCGGCGGTCACCCCCGAGCGGAGCTCGCGGAAGACCTGGACCACACGATGGACCTCGGACAGCGACTCGAGGTCGGCCGGGAGCGACAGGCTGCGGCCGAGCGCCTCGACGCGGGTGCGGACGATCTCCACCTCCTCCTCGAGGGTGTCCGGCAGCGGCAGCACGACGGTGTTGAAGCGCCGGCGCAGGGCCGACGACAGCTCGTTGACGCCCTTGTCGCGGTTGTTCGCGGTCGCGATGACGTTGAAGCCGGGCTTGGCCTGGACCTCGGAGTCCAGCTCGGGCACGGCGAGGCTCTTCTCCGAGAGGATCGTGATGAGCGCGTCCTGCACGTCGGCGGGGATCCGGGTGAGCTCCTCGACCCGGACGATCGCGCCGGTCTCCATCGCCCGCATCACCGGGCTGGCGACCAGCGCCTGCCGGCTGGGCCCTTCGGCCAGCAGCCGGGCGTAGTTCCAGCCGTAGCGCAGCGACTCCTCCGCCGTGCCCGCCGTGCCCTGCACCACCAGCGTCGACGAGCCGCTGATGGCGGCGGCGAGGTGCTCGCCCAGCCAGGTCTTCGCGGTGCCCGGCACGCCCAGGAGCAGCAGCGCCCGGTCGGTGGCCAGGGTGGCCACGGCGATCTCGACGAGGCGCCGCGAGCCGAAGTACTTCGGCTCGACGGTGGTCCCGTCCGGGAGCTCGCCGCCGAGCACGTACAGCGCCACGGCCCACGGGGAGAGCCGCCAGCTCGGCGGGCGCGGCCGGTCGTCGGCGGCGGCCAGGGCCGTGAGCTCGTCGGCGTACTGCTGCTCCGCATGGGCACGCAGCACGTCGGGAGTGATGTCGGTCATCGGAAGGCCTCACTGATCGATCGGTGCAGGGACTGGAACTGGAGGACGTCGCGCAGGGTGGTGCGCAAGAACGTGTCGTCGCCGGCCGCATGCATGGCCTTCTCGACGGCCGGCAGGGTGCTGGGGTGCAGGGCCGTCGGCAGGACGTCGCGCAGGGCGCGGACGGCGTGGCCCGTGGTCTTGTCGCTGCCGACCGCCGCGAGCACCGCCCGGCTGAGGTCCGGCCCCCACGGTCGTGGTGCCTGCGCGAGCTCGGTGCTCAACGCCCCGAGCTGTGCGGCCGAGACACGGGCAAGCAGGTGCCGCTCGCGCTCGTCGGCAGGTAGGAGGGCGAGCAGTCGGGTGTCGGGACTGGTGCGCATCAGGGCCCGCGCCCAGGTGAGGTCGTGACGTCCCGCCGCGGCCGCCGTCAGCGCACCGGTGACGACGAGGGCGTCGTCGGGACGCAACATCGCGACGACCTTCGCCGGCTCGGCACGCGCCACCTCGGTCCAGACCTCGAGGGGTGCCCCGGCCACGATCTGGTGGAGCCAGCGGGTGCGCTTGGAGACGCCGGGGCCGGGGTCGACCAGCCCGTCGCGGACGGCGGCCTCGTCGGGGTCGTCGGGGAGCCCGAGCTCGAGGTGCTTGCGCAGGGTGCCGTGGATCGTGAGCAGTGGGCGCAACCGGTCGGCCATCCGGGCGGCTCGGGCGGAGCCGGGCAGACGGTCGAGCAGCCGGCAGGCCTCCTCGCGGACCGACCTGGCCCGGTCGTCGAGGCAGCGCTCGAGGAACGGCTCGTCGTCGGGACCCAGGCCCACCACCAGCGCCGCCACGGCCGACGCCCGGTGCTGCGCGCCGTCGGTCGACCAGGTCTGCTCCACGAGAGCCCGACCGGCGTCGGGGTCGGCGTGGCGGAGCGCCGCGATCGCGCTCAGCCGGTCGGCCGCCTGCGCGGCCCGCCCCTCGTCCGTCACCCACGACCAGTCCGGGTTGCGGGCGGCGAGCCAGCGGCCGCGCTCCCCGACCACGGCCCGCGCCGCTCGACGTACGGCGCTCGTGGTGGCCAGGTCGAGCACCTGGGGCAGCAACCGGGGAGGGACGACACGACCGGCGGCCGCGGCCGTGTCGAACCAGTGCACGGTGAGCACGCCGCGGGACGCCCCGGCGACCGGGCCCTGCGTGACGAGCAGCTCGAGGATCTGGACCGCGTTCGACGGCGCCACGGCCAGCGTCTCCGCGGGTGCCTGGTCGTCCGGTTCGGGCGCGGGGTCGGGGACCCGGCCGGCGCGACGTACGGCGTCACCCAGGGCCGCGGCGTCGAGCAGCGCCTCCTCCCGGGTGGCGCCCTCGCGGGGGACGACACCGAGGGCGGGCAGGGGCGGTACCTCGCGCCGGGCCGTGCCGACCAGGGCGGCAGCGCGCAGCTGTCCCCACCACTCGTCGAGCGTCGCGCTCACAGCGCGACCAGCCGTCCGTCGACGGCGACGCTGAGCGGCCGGAACCGACCGCCCTCGAGCTCGCCGAACACGTCGGCCGGGTGGCCGCCGGTCAGGGCCAGCAGCGACCACGGCGCGACGCCGTCGTCGACCAGGTCGAGGCGGTCGCCGGCCCCGTCGCGCACCGAGGGCGGTGCGCCCGCGACGAGGGTGGCGCCACCGAGCGTGACGGGGACCCGGTCGAGCCACGGGCCTGCGGCCAGTCGCGCCGAACGGCCCTCGAGCGCGCTGGTCACCGAGCCCGCCTCACCCAGGGTCGCGACCGTCCCGGTCACCACCGGTTCGTCGGCGAACAGGACCCGGCGGGGTGGCGTTCCTGGATAGCGGCTGACGGTGGCCGTGACCACCGTGCCGGCCAGCTGCGGCGTCGCCATCGGCGTCATGCCGGCCGAGAAGTCCAGCACGAGCAGCACCTCGCCCGTCGACTCGTCCCGGAGCCAGGTGCGCTGCTGCTGGAGCCTGCCGTCCAGGCTGCGGTACCCACCCAGGACCTGGAACGTGCCGGCGTACGAGTCGGCCGCCTTCACGTCCGCGGTCGGCCGGGCCCAGCCGAGGTACGTGCGGAGGTCGGCGAGGCCGTCGGCGTCGAGGGAGTCGCGCATCGTCCAGGCCCGGGTCGCGGCCCACCAGCGACCGCTGACGGCGAGCAGGTGGTCGGCCCAGTCCTCGCGGCGGTGCACGTCGCCGGCCATCGTGCGGACCTGCTCGGCCAGCCCCGGCAGCTGCGCGTCGACGAGCCGGGCGGCGGTCTCGTCCCACCAGGCGTACGGCTGCTGGCGGGCGGCGGCCGTCCCGGCGCGCACCAGGTCCCGCAGCCACACGCCGAAGTCGTCGAGGCCCGCGCTCATCAGCGCGAGGCGCTCCTCCAGGCGCTTGGCCTGGGCCGCCGGGTCCGGCGGGGCGGCGGTCTCGGCGCGGGCCTGCCGCGCCCCGGACTTCTCCGCACGTCCGTCGGCCCACTCCTGGGCGAACGCCGCGGCCTGCTCGGCGTCGGCCACCGCACCACCCCCGCGCACCCACAGCAGCAGCAGGGCCAGTGCGTGCTTGCACGGGAACTTGCGGCTCGGGCACGAGCAGCGGAACGCCGGCCCGGCCAGGTCCACGCTGACCTGGTACGGCGACTTCCCGCTGCCCTGGCACTTCCCCCACACCAGGATCTCGGTGCTCCCCGTGTCCGACCACAGCGCCGGGTTGGTGAGCCTGCGGGCAGCCGTCACCGAGGCGTCGTCCGGCGCGAGCTTGGTGACGTGCGCCTCGGTCCAGCGGGCCATCGCGGCCCATCCAAACATCCTGGTGGGGTAGTCCCGTGCGTTTGACCGGTCGGGAAGCCAGTTTCACCGGTCAAATGCACGGGAGTACCGCTACAGCGGCGCCTTGAGCGTCGCGGTGATGGGCACCCGCTCCCCCGCCAGGTCCACCTCGTACCCGCCCTCGGCCAGCCAGGCGGACGTGACCGGCTCGTCTCGCCGCAGGTACGCGAGACCGACGCTCGCGCCGACCGTGGCGCCGTACGCCGCGCTGGTGACCTGACCGACCGGCTCCCCGTCGCGCAGCACCAGCTCCCCACCCCAGAGCATCGCGTCGGGGTCGTCGGCGACGAAGGAGACGAGCCGCCGGCGCGGGCCGGGGGCTCGCAACCGCTCCCGCCGGTCGATCAGCGCCGCGCGGCCGAGGAAGTCCTTGGCTCCGGCCAGGGCCGTTGCGAAGACGAGCCCGGCCTCGACCGGCGTGTAGTCCGGGGTGAGCTCGCGGCCGAAGGCCCGGAAGCCCTTCTCGAGGCGCAGCGACTCGATCGCCGAGTACCCGGCATCGGCCAGGCCGACGTCGGCGCCGCCCTCGTGCAGCGCGTCGTAGACGGCGACCGCGGCGTCGCTCGGGACGAGGAGCTCCCAGCCGAGCTCGCCGACGTACGTCATCCGGGTCGCCCGTACGCGCGCGCCGGCCAGGTCGAGCTCCTGGCTGGTCGCGAACGGGAACGCCGCGTCGGTGAGGTCGGCGTCGGTCAGCCGGGCCAGGAGGTCGCGCGCGCGGGGCCCCATCACGCCGAGCACGGCGAGGTCGCCTGACCGGTCGGCGACGTCGACCTCAGCACCCTCCGTCACGTGCTCGTCGAGCCAGGCCAGGTCGCGCACGGTCGTCGCGGCGCTCGACACCACCAGGAACTCCTCGGCGCCGACCCGCGTCACGGTGACGTCGGACTCGTAGGCACCGCGCGCGTTGAGCCACGGCGTGTAGACGGCCTGCCCGACCGCGACGTCGACGTCGGCGGCACACACCCACTGCAGCGTGGCGAGCGCGTCGCGCCCGCGGACGACGTACTTGCTGAACGACGTCTGGTCGAAGACCGCCACGGCCGTCCGGCAGGCAACCTGCTCGGCGGCGCTGTGCGCGAGCCAGGCGGGCTTCCCCCAGCCGTAGTCGAGCGTCGGCCCGAAGTACAGCGGCCGCTCCCACCCGTTGCGGGTGCCGAAGGTCGCCCCGGCGGCGGCCACGCGCTCGTGCAAGGGCGAGAGCCGGACGTCGCGGGCGGTCTCCGGCTCGCGGTCGGGCCACGGCACGGCGTAGTGCAGTCCCAGGATCTCGGCCACCCTGCTGCGCAGCCAGGTCTCGTCGGCGGCGTACGGCGAGAACCGGCGTACGTCGACCGACGTGAGGTCCATGGACGGCTCGCCCTGGACCACCCACTCGGCCAGCGCGCGCCCTGCGCCGCCCGCCGACGCGATGCCGACCGAGTTGAAGCCCGCGCCGACGAAGTAGCCCGCGAGCCCGGGGGCCTCGCCGAGCAGGAACTGGTTGTCCGGCGTGAAGCTCTCGGGGCCGTTGTAGAACTTGCGGATGCCGGTCTGCTCGAGCGCCGGGATCCGCTTCAGCGCGGACTCCATCAGGATCGAGAAGTGCTCCCAGTCCTCGTCGAGGAGCTGGAACTCGAACGGGTACGGGATCTCCGACGGCGGGACCCAGGGCTTGGCGACGGGCTCGAACCCGCCGACGACGAGACCCCCGACCTCTTCCTTGACGTAGATGTAGCCGTCGGGGTCACGGAGGATCGGCAGGTCCGCGTGCACGCCCTCGAGCTGGTCGGTGACGACGTAGAAGTGCTCGGCCGAGTGCAGCGGCACCGTGACGCCGACCTGGTCGCCGAGGGCCTTCGCCCACTGGCCGGCGCAGTTGACGACGACCTCGGCCTCGATGTCACCGGCGTCGGTCCGTACGCCGGTCACGCGCCGTCCGCGCGGGGCGTCGGCCGTCTGGACGCCGAGGACCCGCACCCGTTCGTGGACGCGGACGCCATGGCTGCGCGCACCCTTCGCGAGCGCGAGGGTGAGGTCGGTCGGGTTGGCGCGCCCGTCCTGCGGCAGCCAGATGGCGCCGAGCAGGTCGTCGATGGCGATGACCGGCCAGCGCTCCTGCGCCTGCTCGGCCGTGAGCATCTCGCAGTCGAGGTCGAAGGCCGCCGCGGTGGCGGCCGTCCGCCGCAGCTGCACCATCCGATCGTCGGTGCGGGCCACGATCAGCCCGCCGCACTGGCGGTACCCGGTGGACAGCCCCGTCTCGGCCTCGAGCCCGGCGTACAGCTCGGAGGAGTACTGCACGAGGCGGGTGCCGCTCTCGCTGGCGCGCAGCAGCCCGACGAGCCCGGCCGCGTGCCACGTCGTCCCGCACGACAGCGTGCCCTGCTCGAGGAGCACGACGTCGGTCCAGCCGAGCCGGGCGAGGTGGTACGCCGTCGAGCAGCCCATGACGCCGCCGCCGATGATGACGACACGGGCTCGTGCCGGGAGGTCAGCCACCGGCGGCGACCCGGTCGAGGAGGGCGTCGAAGCCGTCGCCGGTGAAGCGTCGGACGGCCTTCTCGTAGCGCTGCATGCCCCACCCGTGGAAGTCGTAGTCGATCGGGCTGGTCGCGGCCTGGATGAAGCCCCACAGCGCCCAGCCGTACTCCGAGCACAGGGACTGCAGGTCGACCCGGGCGCGGAAGCTGGGGTCCTCCGCCGCCCAGCTGTCGACGAGCTCGTCGGTCTGCTCCCGGCTGAGGTCGCACTCGGTGGCGGTGTTGCCGAGCTCGAAGGCCGGGTCGTTGTTGCCGGAGTACTCGTAGTCGATCAGCCACACCCGCTCGCCGTCGTCGATGAAGTTGCCGGCCAGCAGGTCGTTGTTGCACGGGACCGTGGGTGCGGGACGCACGGCGAGCGCGCGGCGTACCCGCTCCCACTGCGGCGCGAAGGCGTCGTACCCGGCCGGGAGCGAGAACCCGTGCTCGCGCACGAGGGCGAGGTACCCGGCCTGGCGGGTGAACATGTCGAAGTCACCGGTGAACCTCGGCCCGGCGTGGAGCCGGCGGATGGCGTCGGCCGCCCGGGGGATCACGCCCGGCGCGCCGATGCTCTCGTTCGTCAGGGCCTCCCCCGGCAGGAAGGTGATGACCAGCATCCCGAGGTCGGGCCGGTAGTCGACGACGTGGGCGCCGACTCCGGCCTCCGCGGCCGACCGGGTGTTCGCATGTTCCGCGTCCCGGTCGATGCCGAGGAGGCCGGCGTCGCTCTGCGTGAGCCTGACGACGTAGTCCCCTGTTCTCGTCGTCACCCGGAGGTTGTGGTTGGTCAGCCCGCCTGGCAGGTCCGCGACTGATCTCGGACCTGCCAGGACGGGAACCTGGTCGAGGAGAACCTCGAGCTCGTCCGTCACTCGAAGGCGTCGAGCACGGCCTGGTCGATGGTCTGCTTCGGACCTGCGAACCAGTTCTTCGCCGAGACGTTCCACCAGATCGTCAGGAGCAGCAGGGCGCCGAGGGTGACGATCGGCGCGTAGTTGACGAACTTCCAGGAGAAGTCGTCACTGAACGGCACGCCGGCCGGGACGAACGGCAACATCAGGTACACCGACACGATGACGATCTCGGCGACGGCGATGGGGTTCATCCACTTGTACTTCGCGCCGTTGTTCCAGGCTCCGACGTCGAACCGGGCACCGTGGCGGTAGCGCAGCCAGATCGGGATGGCGAAGGCCAGGTAGAGGCCGATCACGGCGATGGAGGTCACGGCGTAGAACGCGAGCGGGATGAGCAGCGGCGCCTCTTCCGTGCCGATGTTGACCTCGATCAGGGCGGGCAGCGTGACGATCGCGGCGCACACGGCAACGAACACGACGGCGTTGGCGGGCACCCTCTTGGCGGTGAGCGAGACCCAGCGACTCGAGCCCGGGATCGCGCCGTCGCGGCTGAACGCGTAGGTCATCCTGGAGGCCGAGGTCATGCACGAGGTGGCGCAGAAGAGCTGTGCGGACGCGGAGATGAACAGCACGAAGCCGGCCCAGTTGACGCCGAGGGACTCGACGAAGATGTACGCCACGCCACCGCCACCCACACCCGCGTTGTCGGGTAGGCCGTCGGCGCCGTTCGGGACCGCGAACACGACCGCCAGCAGCAGGATGTAGCCGCCGAGCACGGAGTAGAAGATCGACTGCCAGATGCCCTTCGCGGCAGCGGTCGACGCCGCTTCGGTCTCCTCAGACAGGTGCGCACAGGCGTCGAAGCCGGTGATCGTGTACTGCGTCAGCAGGAAGCCGAAGGGAACGATGAAGAACCAGAACCCCATCGTGCTCGTGCTGCCGTCGGCGTAGCCGGAGTTGTTGAACCGCTCGGTGAAGACGTAGCTGAACGACTGGTGCTGGTCGGGGATGATGATCAGGATCAGCACGATCGCCGAGGCACCGACGACGTGCCACCAGACCGAGACGTTGTTCATGATCGCCATCAGGTGACTGCTGAAGATGTTGAGCACGGCCGCACAGGTGAGCACTGCCAGGAACGTCCAGAAGACCCTCTGCAGCGAGTAGCTGCCGGCGTAGGACTCCGACCAGGTGCTGAAGGTCAGGTCGATGAAGGTCGCGCAGCCGTAGGAGACACCGGCAGTCACCGCGACCAGGCCGATCAGGTTGAGCCAGCCGGTGAAGAACCCCGCCGCTGGGCCCCCCAGCATGGCGGCCCACCAGTATATGCCTCCCGACGTCGGGTACGCCCACACCAGCACGGACATCGTGAATCC
>JAICRP010000056.1 GCA_025966445.1 Nocardioides sp. | reverse complement strand
GAGGTACGCGGACGCACTGAGCACCGCGGACAACATCATGACCTTCCGGACCGTCATCCGTGAGGTGGCGCTGAGCCAGGGCATCTGGGCGTCGTTCATGCCGAAGCCGTTCACCTCGCACCCCGGCTCGGCGATGCACACCCACGTGTCGCTGTTCGAGGGCGACCGCAACGCGTTCTTCGAGGCCGGCTCGCAGTACCAGCTGTCCAAGACCGGCCAGCAGTTCATCGCGGGCATCCTCACCCACGCCAGCGAGATCACCTGCGTCACCAACCAGTGGGTCAACAGCTACAAGCGGCTGCTCGGCGGCGGCGAGGCCCCGTCGTACATCTGCTGGGGTCACAACAACCGCTCGGCCATGGTGCGCGTGCCGATGTACAAGCCCAACAAGGGCCAGTCGACCCGCATCGAGGTGCGCAGCGTCGACGCGGCGGCGAACCCCTACCTCGCGTACGCCACCATCCTCGCGGCCGGCATGAAGGGCATCGAGGAGGGCTACGAGCTCCCGCGTGAGGCCGAGGACGACGTCTGGAGCCTGACCGAGCGCGAGCGCACGACCATGGGCATCCAGCCGTTGCCCAAGAGCCTGTACGACGCCATCGGGATCGCCGAGCGCTCCGAGCTCCTGGCCGAGACCCTGGGGGAGCACGTCTTCGACTTCTTCCTGCGCAACAAGCGGGCGGAGTGGGAGGAGTACCGGACGCAGGTGTCAGCGTTCGAGCGCGACCGAATGCTGCCGGTCCTGTGAGCCCCGCGACGGAGCCCGGCACTCCCGAGGAGGAGACGACACCTCGGCGAGGCCCCCTGGAGCGGCAGCTCAACGTCGGGCTGATGGTCGTCCTGGTGTCGGCCGCGCTGCTGGTCCTCTACGGCGTGGTCTTCATCGTGTCCGCCTGGGACGGCGACGGCGAGCGCTCGCGATCCGGGGCGCTGGCCGTCTCGATCGTGTTCCTGATCCTGCCCGGCGCCGTGGTCCTGTTCACGGCCTACTCCGCTCGCCGCCGGTTGACCGCCCAGGTCGTCAGTGCCCGGTTGTTCAGCATCCTCGCCGGGATCTTCGCCATGCTGGCCGGCCTGCCGGTGCTGACCACCGTCTTCGGCCTGGTCCTCGTGGTGTCGGGCCTGTTCACCCTCACCTGCGCGTTCCTGCTCAAGCGCGAGCTGCTGAGATGAGCGGCCCGCGCATCGCCGTCGTCCAGCACGAGGCCGACTGCCCGCCCGCCCTCTTCGGTGGCTGGCTCACCGATGCCGGGGCCGAGCTCGAGGTCTGCCGCGCGTACGCCGGGGAGGCCCTGCCAGACCCCGCGACGTACGACGCGCTCGTCGTGCTGGGCGGGGCGATGGGCGCCAACGACGACGCCGACAGCCCGTGGCTCGCCCCCGTGCGCGAACGGATCCGCACGCACGCGGCCGACGGTGTCCCGGTGCTGGGCATCTGCCTCGGGCACCAGCTCGCCGCGGTGGCCCTCGGCGGCGTGGTCGAGACGAACTCCCGGGGCCAGACGTTCGGCCTGCGCACCCTGGGCTGGACTCCCGACGCCCACCTCGACCCGCTGATGTCCACCGTCGCCACCCCGCGCCGCGGCGTGCACTGGCACGACGACGTCGTCACCGACGTGCCCGAGGGCACCGTCGTGCTGGCCCGGGCCGAGGGGGTCAAGGTGCAGGCGGCCAGGTTCGCGCCGACGGTGTGGGGCGTCCAGCACCACCCGGAGGTCGAGGCCGACCTGATCCGCCCCTGGGCCGTGGCCGACCGCGAGCTCCACCTGGCGCAGGGTCTCGACACCGAGGCCGTCCTCGCCGAGATCGACGCCGCGCGAGACGAGCTCGAGGCCGCGTGGCGGCCGCTCGCGGCCCGGTTCGTCGAGCTCACCCGAGCTCCGTGACCAGGTCGAGGACGAGCCGCAGCGACCTGCTGCGGCACGGGTTCGTCGACCCCGACCGCACCCTGGCGGGCATGGCCCAGCTGGGCGACCACGCCGAGCCGCTGGTCGCCCTGCTCGGGCGCACCGCCGACCCGGACCTCGCCCTGGCCGGTCTGCTGCGGCTCGTCGAGGCCGTCGACGACCCGCTCGAGCTGGTGAACGGCGTCGCGGACGACGAGGGGACGGCCATGCGGCTGCTGAGCGTGCTCGGCGCGAGCCTGGCGCTCACCGACCACCTGGTCCGTCATCCCGAGCAGTGGCGCGAGCTCACCGACCCCACGCTCGGCAGCACCAGGCCGGCGGCGTACGCCGTCCGCGCCGGCCTGCTCGCCGCCGTCGGCGCCGACCCGCTCGCCGACCTCCCGGTCGCCACCCTGCCGGAGGGCCAGGCCCTCGACGCGATGCGCGTCGAGTACCGCCGAGTGCTGATCCGGCTGGCTGCCCGCGACCTCGCCCACCACGTCAGCGTCGACGACGTGGCGGCCGAGCTGTCCGACCTCGCGGCCGGCACCCTCGACGCCGGCCTCGCGGTCGCCCGGGCGAAGGTGGGGGAGGACGCCCTCTCCGTCCGGCTGGCCGTGATCGCGATGGGCAAGTGCGGCGGGCACGAGCTCAACTACGTCTCCGACGTCGACGTCATCTTCGTGCACGAGCCGGTGGAGGGCGCATCGGAGGCGGTCGCCACCCGGGCCGCCGCCCAGCTCGCGACCCAGCTGATGAGGGCGTGCTCGGAGCACACCGCCGAGGGCACGATCTGGCCGGTCGACGCGGCCCTGCGGCCCGAGGGCAAGTCCGGTCCCCTGGTCCGCACGATGGCCGGGATGCGCGGCTACTACGAACGCTGGGCCAAGACCTGGGAGTTCCAGGCCTTGCTCAAGGCCCGACCGGTGGCCGGCGACCTGGGGCTCGGTCACCAGTTCGTCGAGCTGGTCGCCCCGCTGGTCTGGGGCGTCGCCGGACGCGACGGCTTCGTCGGCGACGTCCAGGCCATGCGGCGCCGGGTCGTCGAGACCATCCCGGCCCGCGAGGCTGACCGGCAGCTCAAGCTCGGGGTGGGTGGGCTGCGCGACGTCGAGTTCGCGGTCCAGCTGCTCCAGCTGGTGCACGGCCGCGGGGACGAGTCGCTCCGCGTGGGAGCCACCCTCGGCGCGCTCGCGGCGCTGACCAAGGGCGGGTACGTCGGCCGCGCCGACGGCGAGGCCATGCACCAGGCGTACGCGTTCCTGCGCACCCTCGAGCACCGGATCCAGCTCTTCCAGCTGCGTCGCACGCACGTCGTGCCCAGCGACGAGGCCTCCCTGCGTCGGCTCGCGCGCGGCATGGGTTACGTGAAGGACGCCGAGGCCGCGCTCGACGACGACTGGCAGGGCTGGCGCCGCGAGGTACGCCGCCTCCACGAGAAGCTGTTCTACCGCCCGCTGCTCGAGGCCGCGGCACGGATGCCCGACCAGATGCCCGACCAGATGACCGGCGACGAGGCCGGGCTGTCCGCCGACGCGGCCGCCTCGCGGCTGGCCGCCCTCGGTTTCGTGGACCCCAAGGCCGCGTTGCGCAACCTCGAGGCGCTGACCAGCGGCGTCACGCGGACCGCCAGCATCCAGAAGGCGCTGATGCCGGTGATGCTCGGGTGGTTCGCGGACTCGCCCGACCCGGACGCCGCGCTGTTGGGGTTCCGGCGGCTCAGCGAGTCGCTCGGCGCGACCCCCTGGTACCTCTCCACCCTCCGCGACGAGGGACACGTCGCCGAGCGACTGGCCCGCGTGCTCGGCACGTCACGGTTCGCGACCACGCTCATCGAGCGCGAGCCGCTGGGCGTGCGGATGCTGGGCGAGGACCTCACGCCTCGCGACGTGGTCCAGCTGATGTTCGAGATGACAGCGTCCGCAGGGCGCCAGGACGACCCCGTCGAGGCGGTGCGCTCGATCCGTGCCGTCCGGCGCCGCGAGCTGCTGCGGCTCTCGGCCGGCGACCTGTTCGGCGAGATCGACGTGGCCGACGTGGGGGCGGGCCTGTCCCGGCTGACCGACGCCACGCTGGAGGCCACCCTCGAGGCCGTCGGGCGCGCGGTGCGCGAGCAGCAGGGACTGGACGAGGCGCCGACCGCGATCGCCGTGGTGGCCATGGGGCGGTACGGCGGCTTCGAGCTGTCCTACGGCAGTGACGCCGACGTGATGTTCGTGCACGAGCCGGTGCCGGGCGCCGACCCGCACGCCGCGTCGACGTACGCCCAGACCGTCGCCAACGAGCTCCGCCGCCTGCTCGCCCTCCCGATGACCGACCCGCCACTCGAGGTGGACGCCGACCTGCGGCCCGAGGGCAAGCAGGGCCCGTTGGTGCGCACCCTCGACTCCTACGCCGCGTACTACGCGAAGTGGTCGGCGGTCTGGGAGTTCCAGGCGCTGCTGCGCGCCGACGCCGTCGTCGGCGACGAGGGGGTCAGGCAGCGGTTCACCGAGCTGATCGACCCGCTCCGCTTCCCGGCCGCGGGCATCACCGACGCCGACGTGGCCGAGGTACGCCGGGTGAAGGCGCGCGTCGACCGCGAGCGGCTGCCGCGCGGTGCCGACCCCAACACCCACCTCAAGCTGGGCCGTGGCGGGCTGGCGGACATCGAGTGGACCGTGCAGCTGCTGCAGATGCGCCACGCAGGTGCCGAGCCGGGGCTCCGCACGCCGCGGACCCTCGACGCCCTGGGTGCGGCCGGCGAGGCCGGCCTGCTGTCCGCCGACGACGCCGACGTGCTCGTGCGGTCCTGGCGGATGGTCAGCCGGGTGCGGAACGCGGTGACGCTCGTGCAGGGCAAGGGCAGCGACCAGCTGCCGCGCGACCCGCGGACCAAGACCGCGATGGCCGCGGTCCTCGGGTACCCGCACGGCGGCAGCGACGAGATGGTCAACGACTACCTGCGGACCACGCGACGTGCCCGGGCGGTCGTCGACCGGGTGTTCTGGGGCTGATCCGGCCGATCCGCCGGTCCCGGCGTGGTGTGACTCCTGGGACGGGTGTGACGTGGATCATCGAGGGGTGGACGAGCCCCTGGAGGTTCCTCGGCGCTTCTGCCCCTCGTGCGGGCAGTGGACGTCGGGACGCTTCCGTCGCGGGCCCGGCGCGCGCCCGGACGCCCGGTGCCCCCACTGCAAGAGCCTCGAGCGCCAACGGTTCCTGGCCGTCGTCACGTCCTGCCTGAGCCCCGTGGTCGAAGTCGGCACACTGCTCGACATCGCGCCCGCACCGTGCACGACCGCGATCCTCCGCGAGCTGGCGCCCCTTCGACAC
Source organism: Nocardioides sp. (assembly GCA_025966445.1). GTDB lineage: Bacteria > Actinomycetota > Actinomycetes > Propionibacteriales > Nocardioidaceae > Nocardioides. The sequence goes on along the minus strand of JAICRP010000056.1, from coordinate 9,048 downwards.
GTCCGCATGGACATCGGGTACGACGACCGCGGCGTCGACCTGCTCGGCTCGGTCACCGCGATCCCGCTCGCCGCCGGCAGCGTCGACATGCTCGTCTGCTACCACGTCCTGGAGCACGTGCCCGACGACGTGGCGGCGATGCGCGAGCTCGCCCGGGTGCTGGCCCCGGGAGGCGTGGGTCTGGTGCAGGTGCCGATCCGTTTCGGCACGCCGACCGACGAGGACCCCTCGGCCGACGAGGCCGAGCGTGTCCGCCGGTTCGGTCAGCACGACCACGTCCGCTACTACGGCGACGACTTCGAGCAGCGGCTGCTCGACGCCGGTCTCGTCTTCACCCGTGTCTCGCCGCGGTCGCTGGTGGGGGAGCGGGTCTGCACCGTGCTCGGCCTCATCCCGGACGAGTGGGTCTGGGTGGTCCGGAGCTCGGTGCACGCGGAGGGTGAGGTCGCGCCGCTCGTCGTCCCGCCGCCGACGGGGCTGACGCGCGCCCTCGACGCGATGGTCGAGGCCTGGGTGGCCGACCTGGTCCGGCTGAGCCACGCGCAGCGGCGCGCCCGTCGGCTGCGGACCGAGCTGGACTCCCGGTCCCGGTCCGTCGGGTCGCGACTGCGGGCCAGGGTTCCGGGACGTCGGCACCTGTCGGCATGATCGAGGGATGACGTCCACCGCTGCCCGCGCGACCGAGCTGCTCGCCCTCCACAGCAGCCCGAAGATCCTCACCCTCGTCAACGTCTGGGACGTCGCGCGCGCCAAGGCCGTCGCGTCGGTCGAGGGCACGACCGCGCTCGCCACGGCCAGCCACGGGATCGCCGCGACCTACGGCTATCCCGACGGCGAGCAGATCCCGGTCGACCTGATGCTCGAGATGGTCGGCCGGATCGCGGCCGCCGTCGACCTGCCGGTCACCGCCGACCTCGAGGCAGGGTACGGCGACCCGGCCGGCACCATCCGGCGCGCGGTGGCTCTCGGCGTCGTCGGCGCCAACCTCGAGGACAAGATGTTGCCGCTCGCCGAGGCGACCGCGGCGGTCACCGCGGCGCTGGGCGCCGCCGACGCGGAGGGCGTGCCCGACTTCGTCCTCAACGCCCGCACCGACGCGTTCGTGCGCGCCGGCGACCAGGACCGTCGCGAGGTGCTGGAGGAAGCGGTGTTGCGCGGGCGGGCGTACCTCGAGGCCGGCGCACCGGTCGTGTTCGTGCCCGGACTCCTCGACGAGAACGAGGTCGAGACCCTCGTCGAGGCGTTCGGTCCCGGCCGTCTCGCCCTGATCGGTGCGCCGGGCATGCCGCCGGCCAGTCGTCTCCAGCAGCTCGGCGTGGCCCGCTTGAGCTTCGGCCCGTACCCGCAGCGGGTCGCCCTGACCGCCCTTCAGGAGCTGGTCGAGGCCGTCGACGAGGGCGTACCTCCAGGCACCAGGATGCTGACGTGAACGACGTCGTCGAGAGGTTCCGCGAGGTCGCGCGGCAGTGCGAGGGAGACGTCTTCTGGACCCCGCGCCGAACACCGGTGGAGGCGATGAGCGACGTCGCGCGGGCCGCCGAGGAGCTCGGCATCGAGCAGTGGGACGTGTACGCCGAGCGCGGCGCCGTCGCCCGGCTCGAGGAGGAGGTCGCAGCCCTCCTGGGCAAGCCGGCCGCCGCGATGTTCCCCAGCGGAGTGATGGCCCAGCAGGCCGCGCTGCGCGTGCACTGCGACCGAGCCGGGTCGCTGCGCGTGGGGATCCCGCAGCTGTCCCACCTGCTGCTGCACGAGGACGACGGGCCGCGGCTGCTCCACGGCTTCCGCTTCGAGCACCTGTCCACCGGCCGCGCCTTGCCCACGGTCGAGGACCTCGACCGGCTCGGCGATGGCCTCGCCGCCGTGCTCCTCGAGCTACCCCTGCGCGACGCCGGGTGCCCGCTGCCCGAGTGGGACGACCTCACGGCGTTCACGACGCGGGCTCGCGCGCTCGGCGTGGCCGTGCACGTGGACGGCGCCCGGATCTGGGAGAGCCAGCCGTTCTACGACCGCCCGCTCGACGAGATCGCCGGCGTCGCCGACAGCATCTACGTGTCCTTCTACAAGGGGCTCGGTGGTCTGGCCGGCGCGTGCCTGGCCGGTGACGAGGACGTCGTGGCCGAGGCCCGGCGCTGGCGCAAGCGGATGGGCGGCACCCTGTTCCACCTCACGCCGTACGCCGTGGCAGCGCTCGCGGGGCTGCGCGAGCACCTGCCAAGGATGGGGGAGTACGTCGCGTGGGGTCGCGCTCTCGCCGAGCACCTGGTGGCCGCGGGCGTCCGGGTCAACCCGAGCCCCCCGCACACGAACACCTTCGAGCTGTTCGCCGACAGCGAGGCCGACGCGGTCAACGAGCGCGCCGTCGCGTTCATGGAGCGCACCCGGATCCAGCCGTGTGGTGCCTGGCGCACCGCCGACGTCCCGGGCTGGGCGGCGTGCGAGGTCGCCGTGCACGCATCCGCGCTGCCTCGTGAACCCGCGAAGGTCAGCAGCTGGCTGAGCGAGATCGTCGGGGGGTAGGCGGGATCGCGCCGCGCGCCCGGCGGCCGTGGCTCTCCTGGCCGCGACGGCGACGCGATCCCAACGCCGGCCGTCAGGACGACATCGTCACGTCGCCTGACGGCACGGCGCCTCCCTCCACGAGTGCCAGCGGGGGACCAGCGGGAGGAGGGCTTCCAGCGGCGGGTGGCACCGGGGTGTCATCGCGACGCGGCGCGGAGGGGCCACATCAAGCGAGACGGTCATGGGGTCCCCCCGGTGCCACACCTGCACGGCGTCGTCGGGGTCCTGGACGACCAAGTTCGTCCAACGTACGCCTCGGATGCGGCACCGGCAAGAGTAGGGTCGGGCGGTCACCTGCTCGGCGCCTCCCTCAGGCCCAGCGCCCCGGTCTCGCGGAGGAAGGCGTGAACAGCATCGAGCCGCCCGCCCTCGGACCCGAGGACCGCCGCCGTCTGGTCGTGTCGCTCCTGCGCGACGCTGTCGCCGACACCGACGTCTCCGGGCTGGCGGCGGCCCTCCAACGGCTCTGTCGAGCGGTCACCGGCGCTCTCGTGCTGCGCGGGGCGGCGGTGCACCTGATGGCCCAGCATGCGGAGACCGGCGTGGCGGCGTCGTCGGACCTCGAGTCGCGCGGGGTGGCCGAGCTCCAGTTCACGTCGAACGAGGGGCCGGCCGTGGTCGCGTTCCGCACCCGGCGACCCGTGATGGTGCCCGATCTGCTGCTGGCCAGGGGACGCTGGCCCGGCTTCTGCTCGCTGGCCCTCGAGCGAGGGGTGACGGGCGTGTTCGCGTTCCCCCTGCACGAGGGCGCGGTCTCGTTCGGGGTCCTCGAGCTGTACGCCGACGGGCGCGGCCCGCTCGACGGTCCCGACATCGCGACGGCCGCGACCTTCGCGCGCGCCGCGACGGACCTCCTGCTCGACGGTGACACCATCACGCCGGCCGGGGACCTCGACGCCGGGCTGTCCACGGCACTCGTCGACCGGTCGCGGATCCACCAGGCCCAGGGCATGGTCATGGTGGATCTCGGGATCACCCTGACCGAGGCGCTGGCACGGATGCGAGCCCGCGCGTTCTCGTCCGGGACCTCCCTGCTGGAGGTCGCCGACGAGGTGATCGCGGGCACCGTGTCGGCCGACATGTGGCTGTCCGACGACACCGCTCCCGACGGGTCATCTCCATGACTATCCTGGGAGAAGAGGAGGCCGCATGATCGGCATCGAACGGCTTGCCGACGTGTTCGTCGGGGTGGCTGACACGCTCGTCGCGGACTTCGACGTCATCGACTTCCTGCACACGGTGGCCGGTCACGCGACCGAGATGACGGGGGCGGCGGCGGCAGGCCTCATGCTCTCTGACCTCGACGGCGGTCTGCACTACATGGGTGCCTCTGACGAGAGCGCCCGGCTCCTCGAGCTCTTCCAGATCCAGCACGAGGAGGGGCCCTGCCTCGACTGCTACCGCACCGGACAAGCGGTCACCGAGACTGACCTGACGACGGCCAGCTCGCGCTGGCCCGCGTTCGCCGAGCGTGCCTTGGCGTCCGGTGTGACGTCCGTGCACGCCTTCCCCATGCGGCTGCGCGACCAGGTGATCGGTGCCCTCAACGTGTTCGGGACGCAGCGACGGCCACTGGATCCCGAGGAAGCGCGAGTGGTCCAGGCCCTGGCCGACCTCGCGACGATCGCCATCATCCAGGAGCGGCTGATCCGGCAGGCCGAGCTCCTCACCGAGCAGCTGCAGTTCGCGCTCAACAGCCGGGTGGTGATCGAGCAGGCGAAGGGCGCCATCGCCCGGTCCCTCGGTGTCTCCGTCGAGGAGGCCTTCGACCTGATGCGGCGCCACGCTCGCCACGAACGGGTCGGGCTCACCGACCTCGCGGTGCGCATCGTGCAGTCTCCCGAGGGGCCGCAGCTGCTGCGTCCCGGCTCCTGACCGGATGGGCCAGCCGACGCCGGCCGTCGAGCCGATCGCCGTGGCCCTGCCTGCTATGCAGGCGCTTGCCTCGCGTCTCTGGAGCCCCGAGACGCGCCACCACCCGGGCCAGCTGGCGTGGAGCTACGCGTACGGCCTCCCCGAGGTGCTCCACCACGGCCCGGCGGCCGTGTTCCACCGCGACGACGCAGTGGTGGCGTGGGCCTGGGCGGAGTCCGACGACTGGATGGAGATCTGCGTCGACCCCGCCGCACTCGACGGCGGCGACGCCGCGATCGAGTGGTTCCTCGACCGGGCCGGCGAGGTGGCGGTGCGCACCATGGTGCTCGACACCGAGGAGCACGTCATCGCGCTGCTCGACCGGGCCGGGTTCCTGGTCGAGGACGGCCCCTGGTTCACCCACCACCTCCTCGATCTCGCCGAGCTCGGGCTCCTCGAGGTCGAGGGCTACACCTTCCGGCACGTCGAGCACGGCGAGGCGGCGGCCCGGGCGGCCTGCCACCGCGACGCCTGGAGCGCGACGTCGGTGGTCACCACCGGCGCCTACGAGCGGCTGATGAGCACCCCGCCGTACCGCACCGACCTCGACTGGGTCGCCCTCGACGCCGCGGGGCGGATGGTCGCCTCGGCGTGCGTGTGGCTGGATACCGCGACCGGTGTGGCCCTCGTCGAACCGGTCGGCTGCCTGCCCGAGCACCGCGGGAGGGGCCTGGCCGGGGCGGTGAGCGCGGCCGCCCTCCGGGCCGCCCGCGACGTGGGCGCGACCACGGGTCTGGTGTGCCCGCGCGGTGACGACGGGTACCCCGTGCCCATGCGCTTGTACCAGCGTCTGGGCTTCCAGCCCGGCCCTCGCACCATCACCCTCGTGCGCCCCACGGCCCGCGCCTGAGGGTACGCCGGCCTGTTCCACCCCTCGGGGTGGTTTTCGCGCGGGGGCCTTGACGGGTCGAAGTGACGGGTGTCACGGTGATGTAACCGGTTACAGAAACCGGTTACATCTCCAGGTGAAAGGTGGCGGACCCGTGGCGACCACGATCCGGGACGTGGCCCACCGCGCCGGCGTGTCGATCGCCACCGTCTCCCGCGCGCTGCGTGACGCCACGAGCGTCACCCCGGAGACCCGAGCGCGGGTCACCCAGGCGGCCGCCGACCTCGAGTACGTGCCGAGCCAGCTGGGGCGTCAGCTCGCCCAGGGCCGCCACGCCGCCAACGGCATCGTCTTCCCCGACCTGTCCGGCCCGTACTACGCCGAGGTCGTCCTCGGGTACGAGTCCGTGGCCGCCCAGCTCGACCGGTCGGTGCTGATCCTCTCGACCCACGGTCGGCGCGACGCCGACACCCTGGTCACCGGCCTCGCCGCCCGCTGCGACGGCCTGGTCGTCCTCGGCCCGACCGTCGACGACGAGGTCGTGCACCGGCTGAACCGGCGCGGCACCCCGATCGTGCTCGTCGCGCGCACCCCGCTCGTCGACGTCGACTCGGTCAACGCCGAGAACAACGCTTCCGGCACGTTGTTGGGCGAGCACCTCGTCGCCGCCGGAGCGCGGACGATCCTGTTCGTCGGCGACCCCGAGGCGACGGCCGACGTCGCCGAGCGCTTCGCGGCGATCAGCGCCGCGGCCGAGCGCGACGGGGCGAGCGTGACCGTCGAGCCCGTGTCCGACTTCAGCGAGGAGGCGGGGGTGCACGCCGCCCGCCAGGCGCTCGCGAGACGGCGGACGACGAAGTCCCTGCCCGACGCCTTCGCCTGCGCCAACGACGAGCTGGCCCTCGGGCTGATGCTCGGCCTGCGCGACGCCGGGCTGCGCGTCCCCGAGGACGCCATCGTCTCCGGCTGGGACGACGTGATGGCCGCCAGGTACGCCGGGCTGACCACCGTCCGCCAGCCGATGCGCGACCTCGGCGTCCACGCCGCCCAGCTCCTCGACCAGCTGATCAACCGCACCCGCGAGACCCCGGTCCACGAGGTCCTCCCCACCGAGCTCATCGTCCGTCAGAGCACGACACCCACCGCAGGAGGAACCACCCGATGAACAGATCTCGGAAACCCGCGATCCGACGCCCGTTGGTCGCCATGACCACAGCGGCCCTCGCCCTCACGATGACCTTGGGCGCCTGCGGTCGTGACGAAGGCGGCGGCGCCGCCGAGGGCCAGGGGGAGGCCATCTCGGAGGGCAAGGCCTCGGGCAGCATCGAGGTGTGGGCCATGGGCACCGAGGGCGACGTCCTCGGCGACTTCGTGTCGGACTTCTCCGACGCCAACCCCGACGCCGACGTCAAGGTGACGGCCATCCCGTGGGAGGCCGCCCACGACAAGATCGCCAACGCGATCGCGTCCGGCGAGACCCCCGATGTGACCCTGGTCGGCACGACCTGGATGGGTGAGTTCGCCGAGAGCGGCGGCATCGACCCGACGCCCGAGGGCCTCGTGGACGAGGCCGACTTCTTCGAGGGCGCCTGGGACTCCACCGAGGTGGGCGGCACGTCGTACGGCGTCCCGTGGTACGTCGAGACCCGCGTCCTCTACTACCGCACCGACCTGGCCGAGAAGGCCGGCTGGGACGAGCCGCCCGCCAGCTGGGACGAGCTGAAGCAGTTCGCCACGGACCTGCAGGACAAGGCCGGCGTCGAGTACGGCATCAGCCTCCCGGCCGGTGGCGGCGGCTCGTGGCAGACCTTCATGCCGTTCGCGTGGTCCAACGGCGCCTCGCTCACCAACGAGGACGGCACCGAGTACACCATCGACTCCCCGGAGATGACCGAGGCGCTCGAGTACTACAAGAGCTTCTTCGACGACGGCCAGTCCTCGACCGCCCTGCTCGACGCGGGTGAGCTCGAGAGTGGCTTCGCCGACGGCACGTTCGGCTCCTTCATCTCCGGCCCGTGGCACACGGGGCTGGTCGAGGACGCCGGCGTCAAGGAGGACCAGTACGCCGTGGTGCCGCTGCCCGGCAAGGACAGCGCGCCCGGTACGTCGTTCACCGGTGGTGGCGACCTGGCCGTCTTCAGCGACTCCGACAACAAGGACGGCGCCTGGAAGTTCGTGCAGTGGCTGAGCGAGCCCGAGACCCAGCAGGCGTTCTACGACGAGGTCGGTGACCTCCCCGCCGTCAAGTCCGCCTGGGACACCGGCGAGCTCGCCGACGACCCGCAGCTGCAGATCTTCGGCCAGCAGCTCGAGAGCGCCCTCGCCCCGCCGGCCGTGCCGACGTGGGAAGAGGTGGCCGCCGCGGTCGACAGCGAGATCGAGAAGGCCACCAAGGGCGACAGCGACCCGGCTGACGCCGTGTCCGCCATGCAGAAGCAGGCCGCGTCGATCGGAACCGGGCTCTGACATGACGGCCACCACCGAGGTCTCCTCCCCGGATCGCGGCCACAAGCCGCGGTCCGGGGGCGGCTCCTCGCCGAGCCGCCACGTCGACCCGACCCGACGCCAGCAGGCGCTCGCCGCATGGATGCTCGCGCTGCCGTTCACCCTGCTGTTCCTGGCGTTCACGCTGGGACCGGTGCTGGCCAGCTTCGGCATGAGCTTCACCGACATGCGGCGGGCCGACATCCGGTCGCCGTTCGCCGTCCAGTTCGTCGGCCTCGACAACTACGTGAAGCTGATCGAGGACCCGGTCTTCCGCAAGGTCACCGTCAACACGCTGCTCTACCTGGTGCTGGGCGTTCCGCTGACCATGGCGCTCGCCCTCGGGGTGGCCGTGCTCCTCAACCGGATCGTCCGGTTCAAGGGCTTCTTCCGCGTGGGCTACTACCTGCCCGTCGTGACCAGCATCGTGGCTGTCTCCGTCGTGTGGAAGTACCTGTACCGCGACAACGGGGGAGTGTTCAACACCATGCTCTCGTGGGTCGGCCTCGACGGCCCGGCCTGGCTCGACAGCACGACGCTGGCGCTCCCGTCTCTCATCGTGATGGCCGCCTGGCGCAACTTCGGCACCCTGATGATCATCTTCCTGGCCGGTCTCCAGACCATCCCCAAGGAGATGAACGAGGCCGCCGAGGTCGACGGCGCCACGGGGTGGGGGCGGTTCCGCTACATCACCCTGCCCATGCTGCGGCCCGTGCTGCTGTTCGGCGCGGTGATCACCGGCATCGGCTACCTCCAGTTCTTCGAGGAGGCGTTCGTCATGACCAAGGGCGGCCCGCTCGACTCGACCCGATCGGTCACGTACTTCACGTTCGACCAGTTCGGCTTCGGCAACTTCGGATACGCAGCTGCCGCCAGCTACTTGTTGTTCCTCGCCGTCGTCCTGCTCACGTTCGTGCAGTTCAGGTTGCTGGGGGAGCGCGACGACAAGCCCAGCAAGAGGCAGGCCAAGAAGGCCGAGCAGGCACGGAAGGAGGCGCTGTCATGAGCCCCAGGACCGCGGACCGCGACACGATGCCCCCTCTGACCGTCGAGCCAGAGACGGTCGCAGCCCCGCAGGGCGGCGGCGACGACCTGGACAAGGCCCCGGGCTGGATCTACGTGCTGCTCGCCGGCGGCCTGTTCCTCGTCGTGGCACCGTTCATGTGGATGCTGCTCTCGTCGTTCAAGCCCGAGCGCGAGGTGCGTGCCGTGCCGCCATCGTGGTGGCCGGAGACGGTCACGCTCGAGAACTACGACCGGCT
>JAICRP010000006.1 GCA_025966445.1 Nocardioides sp. | reverse complement strand
GACCTCGACCTGCGCTGGTGGGCGGCGGCGAACTACCTCACCGTCGGCCAGATCTACCTCAAGGAGAACGCGCTGCTGCGCGACCCTCTGACCCTGGACCACGTGAAGCCCAGGCTGCTCGGGCACTGGGGGACCAGCCCCGGGCTGTCGATGCTGTACGCCCTGCTCAACCGCGTCATCCGCGAGACCGACGACGGGCCCTGGGTCTACGTGACCGGACCCGGCCACGGCGGCCCGGCGCTCGTCGCGGCCGCCTGGCTCGAGGGCACGTACACCGAGGTCTACCCGCACGTCGCCGACGACGCGGACGGCATCCGCACGCTGTTCCGGCAGTTCTCCTCGCCCGGCGGGGTCCCGAGCCACGTCAGCGTGCAGACCCCGGGCAGCATCCACGAAGGCGGCGAGCTCGGGTACGCGCTGGCCCACGCGGCGGGCGCCGCGTTCGACCACCCCGACCTCGTGGTCGCCTGCGTCGTGGGTGACGGCGAGGCCGAGACCGGTCCGCTGTCGGGATCGTGGCGGCTGCCGGCGTTCCTGAACCCGCGCCGCGACGGTGCCGTGCTCCCGGTCCTCCACCTCAACGGCTACAAGATCGCCGGTCCCACGGTCCTCGGGCGTACCTCGGACGAGGACGTCACGGCGTACCTGCGCAGCCAGGGCTGGGACCCGGTCGTCGTCGCGGGCGACGACCCGCGCGAGGTGTTCCCGGCCCTGTACGGGGCGCTGAGCGACGCGCACGGACGGATCCGTGCGCGGGACGTCGAGGCCGGATGGCCGGCGATCATCCTGCGCACGCCGAAGGGGTGGACCGGACCCGACGTGGTCGACGGCGTCCAGGTACAAGGCACCTTCCGCGCGCACCAGGTGCCGCTGGCGGGCCTGGCGGAGAACCCCGAGCACCTGCGGATGCTGGAGGAGTGGCTGCGGTCGTACTCGCCGGAGACGCTGTTCGACGAGTCCGGCCGGCTCGTCCCCGAGCTCAAGGCGCTGGCGCCCGTCGGCGACAAGCGCATGTCCGCGACGCCGTACGCGAACGGCGGGCTGCGCGAGGTGCTGCCGGCGATCGACCTGGCCCCGTACGAAGTGGCGTTCGAGGGGCGTGGGCGGTCGCTGGTCGGCAACACGGTGTCGTCGGGGGAGCTGATGCGCGACCTGTACGCCGCCACGGACACGTTCCGGCTGTTCTCGCCCGACGAGACGGCGAGCAACCGGCTCCAGGCGGTGTTCGAGGAGACGGACCGGTGCTTCATGGGCCCGCTGCTCGAGACCGACGACCACCTCGGCCCGGACGGCCGGGTGATGGAGGTGCTCAGCGAGCACCTGTGCCAGGGCTGGCTGGAGGGGTACACCCTGACGGGCCGGCATGGCGTGTTCGCGACGTACGAGGCGTTCGCCATGGTCTCGGCCTCCATGGCGGTGCAGCACGTCAAGTGGCTCCAGCACGCCCAGGAGCTGCCGTGGCGGGCGTCGGTGCCGTCGCTGAACGTGCTGCTGACGTCGACGTGCTGGCGCAACGACCACAACGGCTTCTCGCACCAGGGTCCGGGGCTCATCGACTCGATGCTGCCGCTCTCGCCGGGGGTCGTCCGGGTGTGGTTGCCGCCGGACGCGAACACGACGCTGTCGATCATGGACCACTGCCTGCGCAGCCAGGACCACGTCAACCTGATCGTGGTCGACAAGCAGCCCCACCTGCAGTACCTCACCCTCGAGGAGGCGCACCGCCACAACGCGGCCGGGGCGGGGATCTGGGAGTGGGCGTCGTCGTGCCCGGAGGGCGAGCGTCCCGACGTCGTGCTGGCGTGCGCGGGCGACGTACCGACCCAGGAGGCCCTGGCGGCGGCCGAGCTGCTGCGCGAGCACGTGCCGGACCTCCGCGTGCGCTTCGTGAACGTCGTGGACCTGATGGCCCTGCTCCCGGAGAACGACCACCCGCACGGCTTCCCCGACGGCCAGTTCGACGCCCTGTTCACCCGCGACCGGGACGTCGTGTTCGCCTTCCACGGGTACCCGCGTGCGGTCCACCAGGTCATCCACGGACGCTCGGACCCGGGCCGCTTCCACGTCCGCGGGTTCAGCGAGCAAGGCACGACGACCACCCCGTTCGACATGGTCGTGCTCAACCGGATGTCGCGCTACCACCTCGCCCAGGAGGTGCTGCGCCGCGCCTCGCGCCGCGTGGACGGCTGGGACCGGCTGCAACGGCTGTGCGAGGAACGGCTGGCAGAGCACGCGGCCTACATCGTCACGCACCTCGAGGACATGCCGGACGTGGCGGAGTGGACCTGGCGCGGCTGAGAACCTGAGTGGTTGATCGTCGGCGTCACGTGCCGGGGTGCTCGCGCGACGATGGCTGGCTGGCCCCAGCCTCTGGCCCGGGCCCTTGGTCCCGGGTCCCATGGGCCCGAAGGCGAGGGCGGGCGAGGGATGCGTCCGCCTAGTTCCGACCTCGGTCGGCGGGGTCGTGCGGACCACGGGCACCGGGCCCCGGGAGGGGGGACCTCGGTCCCGTCGTGACGCCGCCGCCCAGGTCGACGACGCGGTCGACCAGGTCGAGGCCGACGTGCCCGTGCGTGATCCACAGGACGGCCCGCTCGCCCGAGCCGAGCAGCACCTCCCGGGCCAGGGCCTCGGCCGTCGGGTGGTCCAGGTGGGCGGTGGGTTCGTCCAGCACCAGCACCGGCGGCTCGGCCAGGAGCGAGCGCGCCACGGCCAACCTCGCCCGCTCACCCCCCGAGACCCCCGCGTGCCCCTCACCGACCCACGTGTCGAGACCGTCGGGCAGGGCGTCCAGCCACGGACCGAGGTGCGCACGGCGCAGGGCGTCCTCCACCTCGGTGTCGGCCGCGGTCGGCCGGGCCAGTCGGACGTTCTCGACGACGGTTGTCGCGAAGACGTGCGGGTCGTCGTCCACCAGCCCGACGCGACTCCGTACGTCGTCCAGCGTGAGGCTGCGTGAGGGAACGCCGCCGATCGTGACGGTGCCCTCGGACGGGTCCAGGAATCGCAGCAGCAGCGCGGCAACCGTGCTCTTGCCGGTCCCCGAGGCTCCGACGAGGCCGATGCGCTCGCCCGGGAAGAGGTCGAGCGACGCGGGCGCCGTGAGCGGCGCGTGGGGCTGCCAGCGGGCCCGTGCTCCGACGAGCACGGCCTCCGAGGATGCCGGTGAGGTCGCGGTGGCGACCGTGTCGCGGACCGCCGGTGCCGTGGCGGCCAGCCGGGTCAACCGCGCCGACGCCTCGGCGGTGCGCACCGACAGCACACCCGCGTCGGGGACCGCGGCCGCGACGTCGGACAGGGCGAGGGGGATCAGCACGAGCAGGGCGAGCATCGGTTCCGACAGGTCGCCTGCGGAGACGGCCTCCGTCGCGAGCAGCGACACGGCGGCGACGCCGACGCCGCTCGTGAGGAGGACCAGCGCCCGGGCACCGCCCAGCCAGCGGGCCGCGCGACGCCCGGCCGCACCGATCCGCTCGGCGACGGCGGCGACCTCGGCCGCCGCCTGGTCGGTGCGCTGCCACATCCTGAGCTCGGCGGCGACCTGGACGGTCTCCAGCACGGTCGCCGACAGGTCGGCGCGGGCGGCGACCAGGTCATGCTCGGCGTGACGTGCGCCGCTGCTGGCGAGCCACCAGCCACCCGCACCAGCGACCACGGCCCCCAGGGCGACGACCAGCCCGGCGATGGGCAGCAGGAGGGCGGTGACGGCGGAGGCGAGGCCGGCCACCAGGACGTACGTGCGGACGGGAGCCCGCACTCGCAGCTCCCGGTCCACCACGCTGTCGACGTCGTCGACGACGGCGGCCAGGACGTCACCGCGGCGGCGGCCCAGGCGCCCGGGCACGAGGGGCACCACGGCGTCGTAGACCGCGACCCTGCGACGCGCGAGCAGCCTGAGCGCGGCGTCGTGGGACTGCAACCGCTCGACGTACCGCAGCACGGGACGGGCGATGCCGAAGGTGCGCACGCCGACGATGGCGACGAGGAGGGTGAGCACACCCGGCTGCGTGGAGGCCTGCACGATCAGCCAGCCCGCGGTGGCCGTGAGGGCCACACCCGAAGCGGAGGCGGCCGCGCCCACGAGGGTGCTGGCCCACAGCGGCCAGGCCCGGCCTGACTCCACAGGAGCCACAGCGGCGGCCGGGGCGGCTCGCGGGGACGTGCGTCGTGGCCTCTGGCCGACGCCCTCAGGTTCCGGCGGGGCCGTGAGGGCGATGGTGTGGTCGGCCAGGGCGACGATCGCCGGCCGGTGGGCGACGACCACCACGGCCGAGTCCCGGCCGAGCTCGACGATGGTGTCGGCGATGACCCGCTCGGTGATGTCGTCGAGGTGGGCCGTCGGCTCGTCGAGCAACACCCACGGCCGGTCGGCGAGCACGACCCGCGCGAGGACGAGCCGGGCGCGCTCGCCCGCCGACAGGGTGCCGCCGTCCTCGCCGAGGGCGGTGTCGAGCCCGTCGGGCAGGGCGCGGACGCGCTCCTCGAGCGCCACCCGTCGCAGCGCCTCCCAGAGGAGGTCGTCACCGGCCTCGGGAGCAGCCAGCCGGAGGTTGTCGGCGACGCTGCCGGTCAGGAACACCGGGCGTTGCGGCAGCCACGCCACCTGGGCCTGCCACGCCGGTCCGCCGACCGGCCTGCCGTCGGCTGTCACGCTGCCTGCGTCGGCGGGGAGCAGCCCGGCGAGAGCAGCCAGGAGGGTCGACTTGCCGCAGCCGGACGGTCCGGTGACGGCCGTGACTCCGCGCGCCGGCAGCACGGCGTCGAGTGGTGCCAGGGCGGGCACACGGCGGCCCTCGTAGGTGACGGTCAGGCCGGAGACGACGAGGTCGGCACCGGGTGCCGCGGGGGCGGGGGGAGCCGCCTCGCTCGACGTCGTCGAGAGCAGCCTCTCAGCAGCCTCGAAGGTGGCGACCCCTTCGGCCGCGGCGTGGAACTCCGCGCCGACGCGGCGCAGCGGCCAGTAGGCCTCGGGTGCCAGGAGGAGCACGACGAGCGCGGTGCGGAGGTCCAGGGACCCGGCTGCCAGCCGGACGCCGACGGTCACGGCGACCAGTGCGACCGACAGGGTGGCGACCAGCTCCAGCACCGCGGAGGAGGCGAAGGCGATGCGCAGCGTGCCCATCGAGGCGACGCGGTACTTCTCGGTGACGTCGCCGATCCGCGCCGACTGCGCCCGCGCGCGGCGGTGCGCGACCAGCGTGGGCAGCCCCTTCATCACGTCCACGAAGTGTCCGGAGAGCACGGCCATGGCCCGCCACTGCTCGCGGGCGCGGTCACGGGTGGCCAGTCCGACCAAGGCCCCGAAGACCGGCACCAACGGCAGCGTGGCCAGCACGATGACCGCACTCAGCGGGTCCTGCGTGGCGATGGCTGCGAGCGTCAGCGGCGGCAGCACCGCGGCCAGGACCACGGCCGGCAGGTACCTGGTCAGGTACGGCTCGGCTGCCGCCACACCGCGCGTGACGAGGGTGGTCAGCTCACCACTGCGCCGCCGTGCGTCGGGCGCTGCGGCGACCGCGACGAGGCGAGCGCGCAGGTCGGTGCCGACCGCAGCGGCAGCCGCAGCCGAGGACGTCTCGCCGGCCCACGCGACGACTCCGCGCAGCGCGAGCACGGCCACGACCCGTACGGCGGCCCCGCGTACGTCGCCGTCCCGCAGCGCGGCCAGCACCAGGTCCGCGACGGCCCAGGCCTGGAGCAGCACCAGCACACTGCTGGCGACCCCGGAGGCGAGCACGCCGGCGAGCGGGCGGGCGGCCGGCCGCAGGTACCGCCGCAGCCGCGGGTCCGACGGCCTCACGGGCCCGTCGAGGTGGCCGGGGCGACGCTCGCCGGGATGTGGTGCACGGCGATCCGCTTGCGGAACACCCAGTACGTCCAGCCCTGGTAGGCCAGCACGATCGGCGTGAAGACGAGCGCGACCACGGTCATGATCTTGAGCGTGTACGCCGTCGCCGCAGCGTTCGTGGTCGTCAGGCCGACCCCGTCGGCCAGGCTGGTCGGCATCACGTCGGGGAAGAGCGCGAGGAACAGGCCGCCCACCCCGACGGCGATCGTGACGAACGTGCCGAGGAAGGCCCAGCCCTCACGGCCCATCCTGATCGCGACGAGCGCCGCGACCAGCGCGAGCGCCGCCACCACGAAGGCCACGGCGGACGCCGGGCTGCCCGTCATGACCTGCGTCCAGGTCAGGAACGCGACGGCCACGACGGCGGCGGCGAGGCCCGCCTTGAAGGCGAGGTCGCGGGCCGCGCCGCGGATCCGGCCGTCGGTCTTGAGGCTGATGAACATGGCGCCATGGGTGAGGAACAGCAGCAGCGTCATGACTCCGCCGAGCAGCGCGTAGGGGTTCAGCAGGTTGAAGAACCCGCCGACGTACTCCATGTCCGCGTCGATCGGCACGCCCCGAAGGATGTTGGCGAACGCGACCCCCCACAGCAGCGCGGGGACGACCGAGCCGACGATGATCGCCAGGTCCCAGCGCGCCCGCCACTGGTCGTCGTCCCGCTTGGCGCGGTACTCGAACGCCAGGCCGCGGACGATGAGGGCGACGAGGATGAGGAGCAGCGGCAGGTAGAAGCCACTGAACAGGGTGGCGTACCACTCGGGGAAGGCGGCGAAGGTCGCGCCGCCGGCGACCAGAACCCACACCTCGTTGCCGTCCCAGACCGGGCCGATGGTGTTGATGAGGACGCGACGCTCGGTGTCGTTCTTCGCGAGCACGGGGAGCAGCATGCCGACGCCGAAGTCGAAGCCCTCGAGGGCGAAGTAGCCCATCCAGAGCACGGCGATGAGGGTGAACCAGACGGTCGTGAGTTCCATGAGCTCTCCCGGTCAGTAGGCGACGGCCAGCGGCCGGTCGTGGTCGTCGAGGTCGGGCCCGTGGTGCAGGTCGTGGTCGGGCACGGGATCGGCTCCGCGGCCGATGTAGGTGAGCATGAGCCGGACCTCGATGACGGCCAGGAGGCCGTACAGCAGGGTGAGCACGGCGAGCGATGTCAGCGCCTCGCCGGTCGACACCGTCGGGGACACCCCGTTCTCGGTGGTGAGGAGTCCGAAGACCACCCACGGCTGCCGGCCGACCTCGGTGAAGATCCACCCGAACGAGTTGGCGAAGAGGGGCAGGAAGGGCAGCGCGATCGCGGCGTACAGGATCGTGCGGCCGCGTGGGACGCGCCCTCCCCTCGTGGCGATCAGGATCCAGCCGGCGATGGCTGCGCCCGCCATCCCGAGGCCGATCATCAGGCGGAAGGACCAGTACGACAGCGGCACGTTGGGGACGTAGTCGCCGGTGGAGTAATAGGACGCGCCGGGGTCCTGCCCGTAGGTCTGGATGTAGCGCTCACGGAGCTGGTTGATGCCCTCGACCTCTCCCGAGGTCGACCCGGTGGCCAAGAACGACAGCAGCTTGGGGATCTTGATCGAGAACTTCTCCTCGCTGCCGTCGAGCGTGCCGATGGTCAGGATGGAGAAGCCGGCGGAGGACTCGGTCTCGTACAGCGCCTCGGCCGCGGCCATCTTCATGGGCTGGACCTCGGTCATGATCTTGCCCTGGACGTCGCCGGACACCGCGACGCCCAGGCCGGCCACCAGCGCCACGACCGCGCCCGTGCGCACGGCCGCGCGGTACAGGTCGCGGTCCTCGTCGGTCCTGCTGCTGCGCAGGTGCCAGAAGGCCACGCCGATGACGAAGGCCGCCCCGGTCAGGTACGCCGACAGCATGACGTGGGGGAACGTCACCAGCTGCACCTTGTTGAGCAGCACGGCGGCGAAGTCGGTCATCTCAGCGCGGCCCGTCTCGGGGTTGAACCGGAACCCGACGGGGTTCTGCATCCACGAGTTGGCCGCCAGGATGAAGTACGCCGAGAACACCGTCCCGATGTGCACCAGCCAGACGCACGCGGCGTGCAGCCGGGGCGAGAGCCGCTCCCAGCCGAAGATCCACAGTCCGAGGAACGTGGACTCGAGGAAGAAGGCGAGCAGTCCCTCGACGGCCAGGGGTGCGCCGAAGATGTCGCCGACGAACCGGGAGTAGTCGCTCCAGTTCATGCCGAACTGGAACTCCTGGACGATGCCCGTCACCACGCCGATGGCGAAGTTGATGAGGAACAGCTTGCCGAAGAACTTCGTCAGCCGGAGCCACCGCGGGTTCCGGGTCCGCACCCACGCCGTCTCGTAGCCGGCCACCATCGCCGACAGGCCGATCGTGATCGGGACGAAGAGGAAGTGGTAGACGGTCGTGATGGCGAACTGCCACCGGGCGATGTCGGTCACGTCCACGAGGGCTCCTGTCTGCGGGGTGAGCTGAGGGATGAGGCGGGACGGTCGGGAGATCGGGGCCGCCTCACGGCAGCAGGACCTGGTCCAGGGGGCGTCGCGGGGTCGCCACCAGGTGGCGACGGCCGATCGCCTGCCACCCCACACGCAGCAGCAGGAGCGGCTCGACCAGTCCGCCGAACACCTCGTGGCGCAGGGCGGCGCGGGTCTCGGCGACCTCGACGACCTGCGAGAGCGGGACGACCGAGAGACCATGGTGGACGGCATGCAGCCAGAGCGCGCTGAGTCCCTCGCCGGCTCGCAGCCAGGCTCTCGGCGCATCCTCCTCGGCGCACAGCACGATCATCGCGTCGGTGCCCTCCAGGTCGCGACCGGTGTCCTCGAGCGAGCCGACCCCGAAGCGGCTGCGGTGGCTCGGGTCCGGTGCGGGCCGGTCGGGCACGGTGGCGGTCGGGACGCCGTCACCGCGGCGCCGGTCGAGCCACTGTTCCTGCTCGGCGAGCACGTCGGGATCACGGGCCTGCAGCTGGTGGGCCCGTCCCACCAGCAGGTCGATCCGGAAACGGTCGATGACGTCGGTGACGGCAACGGCGTCCGTGTCCCACTCGCGGGCCTCGGCAGCGAGTCGCTCGAGCCGCTCGTCGGGCACCGGCCACGAGGTGAAGCGGCGCCGGTCCGTACTGCGCTCGTGCACGGCCCGGATGTCGTCGGCGGCCGAGCGCGGCGGCACGGCCGGCACGAGCCGTACCTCGGCCAGGAGCGTCGGCGCCGACCGGTCCGGGAACCGGCGCACGGTCGGCTCCCAGCCGAGCGCACGGGCGGCCACCTGGACGTGGTGCAGGGCGGCGCCGCAGCTGAGCACGAGCTCGCGCCCGGTCGGGTCCGCCACCGGCAGGCGGCGCTGGTGGTCGGCGTACAGGTCCATCCCGTCGGGCCGCAGCCGCCACGCCCAGGGCTGGGTGTTGTAGACGCTGGGCGCGTGGCAGGCGAGGAGGACAAGGCGGCGGACCACGGACTCCGGGACCCCCGGCGACGTGACTGGGCCGGAAGGGGGGAGCTGGTGGGAGGTCATGTGCGGGCTCACGAGGCCAGGATCCGCACGGAGGTCACACCTGGCACGGTGACGGCCGCGAGGCGGGCCAGGTCGACGGCGTCGGGGTCCGATGGCCCGGTCAGGTCGACGGCTCCGTCGTGCACCTCGACGAGCCAGTCGCGCAGCCCGATGCACGTCAGCGCGCAGTTGATGTCGCGGTGCAGGTCGGCGTCGGACTCGGCGAGGACCCGGGTCATCACCTGCTCGACGAGGTCATGGCGATCAGGCAGGTCGCCCGGGTGGGCGGGCTCGTGGAGCCGCGGGTCGACGGGCACCCGGTCCTTGATCAGGTCGGCCTTGCTGACGATGCCGCGCAGCTGCCCCGCGGCGTCGACGACCGGGAGGGATGTCACGTGGGCCTGCGCGGCGAGTCGCAGGGCCGCCTGGACGGTGGTGCCGGGACGGACGGTCACCGGTGACGTCGTCATCACCTCGCGGACCAACATGGCTGCCTCCTGGCTCGGTTGATCGGAACATGCCCACACTGACGGGCCGGAGCGATCGGCAGCAGGGACGAAGGTCCTACACCCTGAGGACGCTGGTACCGGCTGGACGGGCACGTGGCTCGGTACCGTGACGTCATGACCGATGCGCCCACACCGATCCGGGTCTTCCTTCTCGACGACCACGAGATCGTCCGGCGCGGCATCAAGGAGCTGCTCGAGGGCGAGCCCGACATCGAGGTCGTGGGGGAGTCGGGACTGGCCGAGGAGGCCGCCCGACGGATCCCGGCGCTCCGACCGGACGTGGCGATCCTCGACGCGCGGCTTCCGGACGGCTCGGGCATCGACGTCTGCCGCGAGGTCCGCTCGCGCGCCCCGCACATCAAGGCGCTCATCCTCACGTCGTACGACGACGACGAGGCGTTGTTCGCCGCGATCATGGCCGGCGCCTCCGGCTACACGCTCAAGCAGGTGAAGGGGAACGACCTCGTCGACGCCGTCCGCCGCGTGGCAGCCGGCCAGTCCATGCTGGACCCGTCGGTGACCGCCCAGGTGCTCGACCGGGTCCGCAACGGGCCGCCGGTGGACAAGGATCTGGCGAAGCTCACCGAGCAGGAGCAGAAGATCCTCGACCTGATCGGTGAGGGCCTGACCAACCGGCAGATCGCCGAGCGCATGTACCTCGCCGAGAAGACCGTGAAGAACTACGCCTCGTCGATGTTCGCCAAGCTGGGCCTGACCAGCCGCACGCAAGCTGCGATCTTCTCCAGCAAGCACACCAAGTGACCCGCCAGCGCTAGCCTTCCCGGGCCTTTGGTCCCGAGCGGACGCTCCTTTCGACCCTCCCCAGCGGCGACCCCCGGGCGGAGCCTGGCAGTGAGGGGACGTCCGCAGCACACGTGAGGAGACGGGGATGAACACCCTGAAACGCGGCAGCATCGTCGTCGGCGTCGACGAGGTGGCCCTGGCCGGCCAGGCGGTCCGGTGGGCCGGAGAGCAGGCAGCCCTCGAGGGCCGCGGGATCCTCCTCGTGCGCGCGGCGTCGCCGGTCACGACGGGGTGGAGCACGCATGCGATGGACGTGCCGCCCGGGACCTTCACGTCCCAGCGCCTGCACGGCGAGGAGATGCTCGCCCGCGCCCGCGACCGGGTGCACGCCGTTGCCCCGGGCGTCGACGTCGAGGAGCTGTTCGAGGTCACCGACCCACGGACCCTGATCCTGCGTGCGGCCGAGGGCGCCCACCTGGTGGTGCTCGGCTCCCGCGGTCGCGGTCCGCTGCTCAGCCACCTGCTCGGCTCCGTCGGCGTGGGTGTCGCCCGGCGCGCCCGGTGCCCGGTCGTGGTGCACCGACCGGGGCACCCGGGCCGCGTGCACGACGGCGTCGTCGTCGCGGTCGACGTGACCGAGGACGCGATCCCGGTGCTGGAGCACGCGTTCCACCAGGCCAGCCTGCGCGGCCTGCCGCTGCGCGTCGTGCACTACGTGATGGACCCTCGTTCGGCTCTCGTCGGTGTCCCGATGGTCGGCGACCTCTCCGTGCAGATGGAGGAGGACGAGCTGGCCCTGTCCGAGGCGATGGCGGGGATGCGGGAGCGGTACCCCGACGTGCGGGCGACGGTCCGGACCGCCCCGGGGCTCGCCGAGCACGACGTCGTGACCGCGGCGACCCGTGCCGACCTGCTCGTCGTGGGCACCCACCAGCGCCCGGCGGCCGACCGGCTCCTGGTCGGCTCGGTGTCGACCGCCGTCCTCGAGCACGCCACGTGCCCGGTCGCCGTCGTCCCGGTGCGGTCGTCATGAGCGTGAGGACCGGCGAGCTGGACCCTCGGACGTGCCGCGAGCTGCTCGAGGGGAGAGAGGTCGGCCGGGTCGGGGTCTGCACCCCGGCCGGGCCGCAGATCCTGCCCGTCAACTACGTCGTGGACGGGGCCTCGATCGTCTTCCGGACCGCGCCGTACGGCGTGCTGGGGCGGCACGCGTGGCACGGCCGTATCGCGTTCGAGATCGACGACTCGGACACGGCGACCAAGTCCGGCTGGAGCGTCCTGGCGACCGGCCAGGGCGAGCTGGTCGAGGACGCCGACGAGCTGGCTGCGCTCCGGGCCTTCACCGACAACCGTCCGTGGGGGCCGGGGTCCCGGTTGCTGTACGTGCGGCTCCGCTGGGACAGCCTCACCGGCCGCCGGGTCCGGGGCGTCCCCTGACCTGTCAGAGCCGACGCAGCAGGGGCAGCACGTCCCGGCCGAACGACGTCAGGAAGGCCTCCTGGTCGTCTCCGGGCGCGTGGAGCACGAGGTGGTCGAAGCCGGCCTCGACGTACGGCCGGACGGCGTCGACGACGCCCTCCGGAGTGGTCTCCACGATCCAGCGTTGGGCGACCTGCTCGATGGGCAGCTTGTCGGCGGCGTAGGCCATCTCGAGGGGGTCGTCGAGGCGGTGCTTGTCCTCGGCCGAGAGCGAGAGCGGGGCCCAGAAGCGGGTGTTCTCGAGGGCTTCGTCGCGGGTGGGCGCGTAGGACAGCTTGATCTCGATCATCCGGGCGATCGCGTCGACGGGGCGTTGGGCTGTGGACAGGCCGTCGACCACGGCGGGCAGCAGCTTGTCGGTGTAGAGGTCCATGCCCTTGCCGCTGGTGCAGATGAAGCCGTCGGCGACCCGGCCGGCGTACTTGGCCATCACCGGCCCTCCGGCGGCGACGTAGATCGGGACACCACCCTCGGGGCGGTCGTAGATGGTGGCGTCGTCGGTGCGGTAGTAGTCGCCGTCGAAGGAGACGCGCTCGTCGGCCCACAGGGCACGCATCAGGCGGACGGCCTCGCGGAGCCGGGCGAACCGTTCCTTGAACTCCGGCCACTCCGCGAGACCGACGGCCATCTCGTTGAGGGCCTCGCCCGTCCCCACGCCGAGGATGACGCGGCCGGGGTTCAGCAGGGCGAGGGTCGCGAACTGCTGGGCGAGGACCGCGGGGTTGTAGCGGAACGACGGGGTCAGCACGCTCGTGCCCAGGACGACCCGCTCGGTGCGTTCGCCGATCGCGGTCAGGCACGCCAGGGCGTTGGGGGCGTGGCCGCCCACGTGGCGCCAGGGCTGGAGGTGGTCGGAGACCATCACCGAGTCGAGGCCGACCCGTTCGGCGAGGACCCCGAGCTCGACGAGGTCGCGGGGACCGAACTGCTCGGCCGAGGCCTTGTAGCCGATCTGGAGGGCCATCAGCCGACCTCTCGCTTGCGGGTGGGGGTCGGGGCGGTGGTGACGGGGCCGTACAGGGTGGTGCGTTGGACCGCCGTCCGGCCGGCGGACGTGGCGAGGTCGTGGAGCTCCTCGGGGGTGGCGAGCTGGCCGTGTGCGGCGCCGGCAGCGCGGCTGATGTTCTCGTCCATGAGGGTGCCGCCGAGGTCGTTGACACCGGCGGCCAGGAGCTGGCGGGCGCCGTCCTGGCCGAGCTTCACCCAGGAGGCCTGGATGTTGTCGACCCACCCGTGGTACGCGATCCGGGCCACGGCGTGCATGAGGACGGACTCACGCCAGGTGGGTCCGCGGCGGGCGGCGCGCTTGAGGTAGATGGGCGCGGCCATGTGCACGAAGGGCAGCGGGACGAACTCGGTGAACCCGCCGGTCTCCTTCTGCAGGTCCCGGGTGCGGACCAGGTGCCGGGCCCAGTGCAGCGGGGTCTCGACGGAGCCGAACATGATGGTGATGTTGGAACGCAGCCCGACCTGATGGGCGACCCGGTGCGCCTCGAGCCACTCCTCGGTGTTCACCTTGTCGGGACACAGCACGGCGCGGACGTCGTCGTCGAGGATCTCCGCGGCGGTGCCGGGCAGGGACCCGAGGCCGGCGTCCTTGAGCCTGGTCAGGTACGCGGCGAGGGGTTCGTCGAGGCGTCTGGCGCCCTCGGTGACCTCGAGGGCGGTGAACCCGTGGACGTGCATCCCGGGAACGGCGGCCTTCACCGCGCGGAGGACGTCGAGGTAGAAGTCGCCGTCGAAGGTGGGGTGGATGCCGCCTTGGAGGCACACCTCGGTGGCCCCGCGTTCGGCGGCCTCGACGGCGCGATGGGCGACGTCGTCGAGGGACAGCAGGTACGGGGCGCCGCGCAGGTTCAAGGACAACGGGCCCTTGGAGAACCCGCAGAAGGTGCACTTGAAGGTGCAGACGTTGGTGTAGTTGATGTTGCGGTTGACCACGTAGGTGACGGTGTCCCCGACCGCCTGCCTCCGCAGCTCGTCGGCCACCGCGGCCACCGCGGCGACCTCCGGGCCACGGGCACCGAACAGAGTGACGATCTCCGTCTCGTCGACCTCCTGCCCGGCCCGCACGCCCGCGAGCACCTCGGCCACGGCACCCTGACTGCGATGCGTCAGCGGTCGCGAGGGTCCTCGCAGCGCGGCGACCGCTGACGAATCGGTGTCCAGCAGCGTGGGTGGGTGCGTGTCGGCGCCGGAGTACCAGGCGGTGGAGCGGCGGCCGATCTGGACGACCTCGGCCCCGGTGCCCACGTTCGCGGCGGCCTGGTGGCGTTCGGGCCAGGTCGCGCCCGGGTCGTCACGACCCAGCGACTGCGCATCGGAGCGGTCCAGCACCGGGAACCGGGTCGCCTCGTCCAGCCAGACCTCGGGCGCGGCGGCGAACTCCGGGTACACCGTCAACCGGGGCACCAGCGCCAGGCCCCGCGCCTCGGTCGCGACGCGGAGCGTGTCGACCGCGGGCCAGGGGCGTTCGGGGTTCACGTGGTCCGGAGTGACCGGGGAGACCCCGCCCCAGTCGTCGATGCCCGCGTCCAGCAGGTCACCGAGCCGGTCGAGGTCGGAGAGGTTCGGTGGGGCCTGGACGTGCACGCCGGCCGGCAGCACCAGCCGGGCCAACGCGATCGCCCGCACATGCGCCTCAGGAGGGCAGGGCGGGTGGTCGCGCATCGTGGTGCCCGGCTTGGGCAGGAAGTTCTGCACGATCACCTCCTGCACGTGACCGTGGCGACGATGACTCGCGGCGATCGCCTCCAACGCGGCCAGCCGGTCGGACTCGGACTCCCCGATGCCGACCAGGATCCCCGTGGTGAACGGGATGGCCAGCTCCCCGGCCCACTCCAAGGTCGCCAGCCGTCGTTCGGGGGTCTTGTCCGGGGCACCGCGGTGCGCGGCCAGGTCACCTCGCAGCGACTCGACCATCATCCCCTGCGACGGCGCGACCGTCCGGAGCCGGGCCAGGTCCTCCCGCGACACAGCACCAGCGTTCGCGTGCGGCAGCAGACCGGTCTCCTCCAGCACCCGCCCCGCGACCGTCGCCAGGTAGTCCACCGTCGAGGCGTACGCGTGGGCGGCCAACCAGTCGCGTGCTTCGACGTACCGGTCCTCGGGGGCCTCACCCAGGGTGAACAACACCTCGTGGCAGCCCGCCTCCGCCCCGGCCGACGCGACCGCCAGGACCTCCTCCGGCGACAGGAACGGCGAGGCGATGTGGTGTGGTGCCGTCGCGAACGTGCAGTACCCACACCGGTCCCGGCACAACCGCGTCAACGGCACGAACACCTTCGGCGAGAACGTCACCCGCGTCCCGGTCGCGGCATCACGCACCCCGCGTGCCCTCGCCATCAGCTCGTCGGTGGGGAGATCGAGCAGCGTCACGGGCAGTGTCACGATGCCCAACCGTACTGGCGCTCCGTCAGTCGTGGGGTGGCGGGAAGCCGTGGCGGACACACCAGGAGACCACCTGGGGCCGCGTGGTCACGCCGATCTTGCGGTAGGCGCTGCGGATGTAGGTCTTGACGGAGTTCACGCTGACGTACAGCTCGCCGGCGATCTCGCGGTTGCTGAACCCCAGCACCACCAGGCGCAGCACGTCGGTCTCGCGAGGGCTCAGGCCGACGGTGTCGCCGAGCCGGGTGTCGTGCTCGGCCGCCTCGGCGACCTCGCTGTCGTCGAGGGTGCCGGCTGCGGCGCTGAGGGCGACCCCCGCGATCTCCTCGGCCGTCGCGCTCAACGCGACGACCGCCTCGGCCCCGTGCTCGAGAGCGAGGGCGCCGAGGTCGGGACGCAGGGGGCGGGTGATCGCCACGACGGTCGAGGCGGTCTCCTTGACCCAGTGGTCGAGGTCGGAGGTGTCCTCGTCGAGCAGGGCGATGACGTCGAACAGCACGATGTCGGGCTCCTCGTGCTCGTGGTCGACCAGGCGCAAGGAGGGCCCGGTCTGGGCGAGCATGGTGCGCAGACCCACGGCGACGACGTCGTGGGGGGTGACGACCGCGACGGTCGCCACGGTGGGGACGGTTGACGTGGGCACGGTACGGCTCCTTGGCTGGCGCAGTGACATGTGGGGACATGTGGGGTGACGCTCGCGAGCACGGGTGGAACGGCCCTATCTACACCCGGAGAGTTCAACGATCTCAATTGATGGGTTGATATTTAGTCAGTTCTGCGAGAGATTTCAAGTACGTGTCCGGGATCAGTTCTGACAGGACGGAGGTACTGGATGGGGACGCCCGGCGACGGACCGCCCGCCGACGACCACGCCGTCTACGCCATGGCCGTGGCCGCCGAGCTCACCGGCGTGAGCCCGGCGATGCTGCGTGCGTACGAGGCGAAGAAGCTCATCTCGCCGCACCGCACGCCGGGCGGCACCCGGCGCTACAGCGCCGCCGACATCGCCGACATCCGCCGCATCACCGCGCTGCTGGCCGACGGCCTGAACCTGGCCGGCGTCGAAGCGGTGCTGGCCCTCGAGGGTCGCAACCACGAGCTGCGCGACGAGGTGGCCCGGCTCCAGGGGCTGGTGGACGACCAGGCCGACGACCAGCCAGGGGATCAGGGGCAGGCGGACCCGCGCGGCACCTTGTAGGGCGCCCCGATCCGGTAGGTGCCGGCCTCGGCGGCGTGCAGCACCAGCCAGTTGTCCCGCGGGTTCTCCACCTCGAGGTCGCTGGCGAGGCCGGACAGGCACGCGGCCTCGGCCGGCAGCGCCCGGCCCGCCGCGTCGACGAGACCGAGCCAGCGGGAGTACGCGACGCGCACCACGATCGGGCCGGGCTCGGGCGTGTACAGCGTGATCTGCGCGGCGTCGAAGTCGAGGACCCGCGCAGGGGCCGAGGCCAGCGGCGTGGGGTTGCGGACCTCGTAGAGCATCCAGTCCTCGTTGGACCAGACCCTTTCGAGGTAGGGCAGTCCGGCCGAGACCAGCGCGGCCTCCTCGACTGCAGCGGCGTCGGGGGTCGCCGTCGAGAGCACGACGAAGCGCACCGCCCAGCGCCGCAGCCAGCGCTGGTAGGCCTCGGCGGTCAGCGGCCGGTCCCGGTAGAAGAGCCGGTTGCGGGCGGCGTCGGCCTGTCGGTTCCAGCCGCGGGCGAGGTTGGCGTACGCCGCGAGCGCCGTCGCCTCACGGTGGCTGGCCGTCGGCACGACCTCGACCCGCCCCAGGCCGGCGCCCCTGTCCTGGAGCTGGTCGACGAGGGGCTGGAGGTCGAGGCTCAGCGACTCCGGGGGCGCGGTGTTGATCGCGTCGCGCGCTGCCAGCCCGACCTGCCACGAGACCGAGGTGATCAGGGCGGCACCCAGCATCCCCGCAGCCACGGTGCGCCCCAGTCGGACGCCCGCCAGCGAACGCACCCAGTCGCGGCCGGGCAGGGTCGCGACCAGGCCGACGCCGGCGAAGATCAGCCCGAGGCGACTGATGTTCGTGCCGACGGGGGAGGGCACCAGCCACGCCATCTGGACAGCGACCAGGTAGACCACCCCGAGCATCCGCAGCAGCCGCCAGTCGCGGGGGAACAGCAGCACGGCGGACAGCCCGGCGGCGGTCGGCAGCAGGGCGGAGTACCACGACATCGGCTGCACCCCGGACAGCGGGAACAGCCACGCGGACACGGCCACCACGACCAGCGGCGGCAACCCGATCGCGTAGGCCAGCCGCCGTTCGTGGGTGAGCCAGAGCGCGGCGGCGACCAGGCCGAGCAGCAGGCCGGCGACGGCACTCGCCGCCGTGGTCAGCCCGGCCAGCGCGACGATCACCGGCACGCGCAGCCGCAAGCGAGTGGGCCAGGCGAACGCCGCCACCAGCGCGGCCAACCCGAACAGCACACCCAGCCCGAAGGTCACCCGGCCCGAGACCGCGTTGCCGGTGAGCGCCAGGGCGCCGAACACCGCGGGCAGCATCGGGTGGCGGACGTGGGGGTTGCGCTCGAGGACGAGTGCGAGCAACCCGGCCGACAGCGTGCCGACCACGACCATGGTGGGTCGCACACCGAGGACGGCCATCAGGTACGGCGAGATGGCGCTGTAGGAGACCGGGTGCATGCCGCCGTACCAGGCCAGGTCGTACGCGCTGCCGGGGTGGGCCCGGGCGAACGCCGCCCAGGCGTCCTGGGCGGCGATGTCGCCGCCGGGGGTCGCCAGCAGCCGCCACCACAGGAGGTGCAGCACGCCGGCCAGGACGGTCGCGACCAGGACCGGGCTCCACTGGAGCACCCGCGTCGCGGCGGTCGCCGGGCCGGCGAGCGCGGTGGCGTCGCTCGGCGCGTCGTCGACGATCGTCACGTCGGCTCCCTGCGGGAGAACGACAGCGAGCGCGGCGGGAAGACCGTCCACTTGCCCAGCTGCACCGCTGTGAGCGCGATCAGGACCCCGGCGATGTCGTCGGTGACGTAATGCCAGCCGAAGTAGATGGTCGACACGATGACGAGGGCCAGGTAGACCGCGAGCACTCGGGTCGTGCGGCGCAGGCCGTAGTAGCGCGCCATCAGCAGGACGAGGGTGGTGAAGCCGACGTGCAGGCTGGCGAAGGCCCCCAGGCTGACGAACGCGTCGGGCATCGTCGGGTCGGCGAGGAAGGCCGCCCGCTCGGTGAGGTACTCGGCCTGGGTCTCGGTGATCGGCGTGTGCCGGAGCCCGGCGAACACGGCCGGCGCCGCGGCGTACGGGCCCAGGCTCGGTAGCACGTAGTAGGCGAAGGTGCCGAGGATCCACGCCCACGTCGCCGCGCTGAGGAAGACGTAGGCCCTGCGCACGTGCGGGATCAGCGCCAGGCTGCCGACCAGCGCCAGCACGATCACGTAGGTGAAGGAGCGGTAGACAACGGCGAGCGCCTCGGCGGCGTACTCCTCGCCGACCAGGGTGTGGAGCAGGGCCGCCGGGTGGTGCCCGAGGAACAGCGCCTTGTCGAAGGCGAGCAGGTCGTCGTCGCGGAGCTGGTTGAAGGCGTTCCAGCTCTTGAGGTTGCGGTAGCACAGGTAGACGACGTGGTAGCCCACCAGGCCGGTGAGCACGAGGACCAGCCGCTGGCCGGTCCAGCGCTCCCGCAGGACGGCCACGACCTGGCGCGGGGACCACCCGCGGCGGCGGGCGCGGACGACGGCCTCGACCAGGGCGATGACGACGAGGAAGACCAGGGCCTTGGCCAGCCGGTTGCGGAACATCTGGCCCTCGGGGTCGCGCACCCCGATGCCCAGCGCGGCCGAGCGCTCGGCCGCGACGGCCGCGAACAGCACGACCACGGCCCAGTAGCGCCAGACGTAGCCGAAGCCGCTGTCACGCTCGTCGGCGTATGCCGACGGGACGTCCGTCAGGCGGGTGCGCCTGGTGGGCGCCGTCTCGGTCATCGTGGGGTCTCCTGAGGTGCGCGCTGGAGCAGGCCCATGGTCGCAGGATCCCCTCCCGGCACCAGCATCGTGACACGAGGTCCCCCCAGCCCGGCAACCGGCGGGGGACCACGGGTACCCCAGGCCCTCCCGGACTAGATCCAGTCCGGGGCCTGGGGTTGTGAGGTGACCCTCAGTCGCTCACACTTGTGGCCACGGCGCCTCGACCCGGAACCTCTCTCTCCCGGACGAGGCGCCTTTCTCTGTCCGAGGATGCGGGTTCGTGGCCGCAGCCGCTCTAGCGTGGGGTCGTGGAGCAGCAGACCGGGCAGTCGTCGGAGCAGGGCATGTCGATCACCCAGGTCCAGCAGTGGGTGCTGTCCGTGCTGGCTTTCACCGTGATCGAGCACTTCGCCGCGGGGCTCGCGATCGCTGCGATCTTCTCCGACGAGAAGGACGCCCAGGTCGGGCTGAACGTGCTGGCCGGCATCACCGGCGTGGTCGCCGTCGGGGCCTTCCGGGCCATCCACGGCAAGTCGCTGCTCAGCGCCTGGATGCTGCTCGGACCCCTGCCCGGCGTGATCGGCGCCTGGCTGACGTTCCGCTGACCCAGGACTCTCAGACTCTGGTGGGCTGGCGCTCGACGGTCGTCACGAAGGGTGACGTCATCGCGCGCAGCAGCCCGCCGTACCCGACGCCGAAGGCCAGCTCGTCACCGACGACGGCCTCGTGGTCACCGAGGTCGACGACGAGGTGGTCGCTGCTCATGCCGAGCACACCGACGCCGTGCGGGGGGACGAGGCCGTCCGGGTCGACGTCCTGCCGACCCAGCGCCAGCACACCCTGGTTCACCGAGCCGGCGGGCCGGCAACCGGGTGGCGTGCCGAAGGCGGCCTGGGCGCGCTCGCCCCAGGGCCGGGCCGGCTTGGTCCGTCGCTCGATCAGCTCGGCGACGAGGGTGATCGCGTCCGTGCGCAGCCCGGGGACCGGCAGCCGGGTGAGGGGATCCAGGCCGAGGAGGATCGCCTCGCCGAGCCGCAGCTCGTCGACCCTGCCCGGGTCCGTGGTCCCCAGCGCCCAGCCCAGGTTGGCCGAGTTGCCGCCGGAGACCACCGACAGCGCCTCGCCCGTGGCCGACTCGACGTCCGACGCGAGCCCGGAGAGCTCGTCCATCTTGGGCTGGTCGGGGACGACGCCGTGCTGGCAGGCGAGGTTGGTCCCGACGCCGGCCAGGTCCAGGCCGGGCAGGTCGACGACGTACCGGGCCAGGGGGACGAGGTCGGCAGGGAGCACCCCCTCCCGGAGGTCGCCGAGCTCCACCATGAGCACGACAGCGTGTGTCGTGCCCAGGCGGGACGACGCCAGGGAGAGGGCCTTGAGCACCGAGATCTCGGTGTTCAAGCTGGCCGACGCGTGACGTACGACAGCATCGACCTGGCTGATCATGGGGGAGCGGATCAGGCTGCGCGGGGCGACCAACCCCGCGGCGTCGAGACGCGCGAGGTTCTCGACGCGCGAGTCGCCGAGCCCCGCAGCGCCGCCGCGCAGCATCGCGGCGGCCACGGCCGGCGAGCCCAGCGCCGCCTTCGTCACCGCCGTCACCCGGATGCCCCGGGCGCCGAGCCGGTCGACCAGCACGCGGGTGTTGCCCTCGATCGCGGCGAGGTCGACGACGACACGCGGTGCCGTCACGGGGCGCTCGGGACGGGCGACTTCCTGAGCGCGGGAAAGGCGTCGAGGACCATGTCGGCGAGCTGCCCGAGCGGACGCGTCAGCGGGTCGGTCGCGGGGAGCCCGAGATCGAGCTCGATCGCGTCGATGGCCGCTCCGATCGCGGCGTCGTCGGGCATTCCCTCGTGGTTCACCGTGATGCCGATGACGCGGGTGTCGGCGAAGCTCTCGATGAGGGCGACCTCGCGGGCGACGCTGGGCATCGCGATCATCGGGAAGTCGCCGAGGACCCGGCGCTCGGGGGCGTGCTGGACGATGACGCCGGCAGGCCGGCTGCCGCGCAGGATGTGGGCGGAGGTCAGGTACGCCGGGTGGCTGAGGGCGCCCTGGCCCTCGACGACGATCACGTCGGGGTCCTCGCCCTCGAAGGCAGCGACGACCTGGTTCTCGACCTCGCCCGAGCAGAACTGCGGGACGAGCGCGTCCAGGGCGACGCCGTACTTGCCGCCCTGCATGATCGTGGTCTGGCCGGTGCCGACCAGGACCGCCTTGACGCCGCGGTCGTTCAGGGCCTTCACGAGCAGGGTCGCGGTGGTGCGCTTGCCGACCGCACCGTCAGTGCCGAGCACGGCGATCCGCGGGCAGGTGACGTCGAAGATGCGGCCCGAGAAGAGCTTGAGGTCCCTCTTGTCCTTGGGGCGACGGACGTCGGTGACGGTCACGCCGGACAGCAGCGCGGCCGCCACGAACTCGGGGTCGTCGTTGAGGAATTCGTGCAGCCCGTTGATCACGTGCATGCCACGGGCGATGCCATCGAGCAGCACGACCCGTTGGGCGGGGGAGAGGAGGCCATCGGCCGGCGCGAGCCCGCAGATCAGGAAGTCGGGCACCCGGCCGGCGTGGGCGAGGGCCTCGGGCAGGCTGGCGAGCACCGGGATGCCGTTGGCCTTGCCGTCGAGGAGCTGCCCGGAGTCCTGCCCGGCCCGTGTGCCGTCGACGACGCTGAGGACGTCGTACTTCTCCGAGTGCCTGACCAGTCCGTTGGCTGTCTTGCCGTCCTGCTCACCGAACTGGCCCTCGCAGTAGATGACGGCAGTGCTGCCGACGGGCAGGGACGGGGACATGGCCGGGACAGGCGACGACACAGGCATTGCTGCTCCTCTGAAAGCTCAGAGGAGGCGACGAGACGTACCGGGCCGATGGCCCAACAGTGGACGAGGCGTCTGCTCTAAGGGCCCGGCGGGTGCCGGGAGCCCGGACGTTAGCAGCCGTTGAGCCCGGGACTCCGATCGTCGCCTCGTTACAGTCCGTGGCGTGGGGGAGACCTTCGGGGTCGTGGGCGCCGGCATCGTGGGGCTGGCGGTTGCGCGGGAGCTCGGCCGGCGGCGCCCGGACGACACAGTCGTGGTCTGGGAGAAGGAGGCGCGCGTCGGGGCCCACCAGACCGGCCACAACTCGGGAGTCGTGCACGCCGGCATCTACTACCGGCCAGGCAGCCTCAAGGCTGAGCTGTGCACCCGCGGCCGGCGGCTGCTCGAGGAGTACTGCGCCGAGCACGGGCTGCCGCTCGACGCGTGCGGCAAGCTGGTCGTCGCCGTCGAGGCTGACGAGCTCGGTCGCCTGGACGCGCTCGAGCGGACCGCTACGCAGAACGGCGTACCAGGCCTGCGTCGCGTCGGGCCGGGCGAGATCCGCGAGCTCGAACCGCACACGGCGGGGCTCGTCGCGCTGCACTCTCCGGCCACGGCGATCACCGACTACGCCGCCGTGGCGGAGGCCTTGGCGGGCGAGCTGCGTGCCGGTGGAGGCGACGTACGGACGTCGGCGGCGGTCACCGGGATCAGGCGGACGACGGGCGGCATCCTCGTCCGGAGCGATCGCGACGTGCGCCGCGTGGACCGGCTCGTCGTGTGCGCCGGCCTGCAGGCCGACCGCGTCTCGCGCTGGGTCGACGGCGACGCCGACCCGCGGATCGTGCCGTTCCGGGGCGAGTACCTGAGCGTGCGGCCGGAGAAGGCCTCCCTCGTGCGCGGCATGGTCTATCCCGTGCCCGACCCCCGCTACCCGTTCCTGGGTGTGCACTTCACCCGCCGGGTGTCGGGCGAGCTGGAGGTCGGCCCGAACGCCGTCCTCGCCCTCCGCCGGGAGGGCTACGGGAGGTACGACGTCACGGCGGCCGACGTGCGCGACCTCCTGGGGTCGCCGGGCTTCTGGCGGATGGCTCGTCGGCACTGGCGGACGGGTGTGCGGGAAGTACGGGGCTCGCTCTCGACTCGCTCGTTCATGCGCGCTGCCCAGCGGTACGTCCCCGCGATCGGCGCCGCGGACGTGGTCCGGGGCGGAGCCGGGGTCCGCGCCCAGGCCGTCGAGCGCGACGGCAGCCTGCTCGACGACTTCCGCATCACCGGGTCGGACGGCATCACGTGCATCCGCAACGCGCCGTCGCCGGCCGCGACCTCGAGCCTGGCGATCGCCGAGCACGTCGCCGACCGCGTGCTGGCCTCCTAGTCGGATCAGTCGTCCGCGAGCCCGCGCGCGTGCAGGGCCTCTCCGGTCAGCCGGGCGCGGGCGACGACGCGGATGACGAGGGGAGTGAGCCGCGCCCGAGGGCTGCGCTCGAGGCCGCGGGCCACCGCCGCCTGGCGGGCCTCCTCGGCGATCTCGGCGACGGCGGGGATCGCCCGCAGCATCAGCGAGAACGCGAGCGCGACCGCCTCGGGGTTGACGCCCAGCGGACGCAGCGGGCGCAGCGCGCGGACCAGCGCGTCGACCATGTCGTCGACGGGGGTGGTCGTGGTGACCACGG
Organism: Nocardioides sp.; assembly: GCA_025966445.1. Taxonomy (GTDB): domain Bacteria; phylum Actinomycetota; class Actinomycetes; order Propionibacteriales; family Nocardioidaceae; genus Nocardioides. Next base: position 8,102 of record JAICRP010000006.1, on the reverse strand, counting down.
TGGCGAGCAGCACCATGGCCAGCAGGTCGCCGACCCGCTCGAAGGCGAGCGCCCACCCGGCCTGCCACACCTGGAAGACGCCGAGCACGACCAGCACGATCATCAGGCCGCGCAGGCTGCGCACGGTGGTCCGCGGATCGGCGCCCGCCCAGGCCAGCAGACCGATGGCGACCGCGACCGCCACCCACGCCGAGGCCGGGCCGCGGACCACGGCGATGAGGATGCTCGCGGCCGCCAGCAGGAGCAGCTTGGCGCCGGCCGGGAGGCGGTGCAGCAGGGTCGACCCCGGCCGGTGCAGGCCGAGGAGGAGGGCACTCATGCCGTTGCTCGGTAGTGGGCGACCGCCTCGGCGGCCGGTCCGTCGAAGACCACCCGGCCCTCGTCCATCACGACGCCGCGGTCGCAGCGCTCGGCCAGCCCGAGGTCGTGGGTGACGAGCAGCAGCTGCTGCTCGAGGCCGAACAGGAGGTCGGCGATGCGCCGCGTGTTGGCCAGGTCCAGCAGGGTGGTCGGCTCGTCGGCCACCAGGATCGTCGGGTTCGTGGCCAGCACGCCGGTCAGGGCCAGCAGCTGACGCTGCCCGCCGGAGAGGGCGTGCACGCTGCGGTCGCCGAGCCCGGCCAGGCCGGCCTGGTCGAGAAGGTCCAGGGCCGCGCGCCGGCGTTCCTCCTTGTCGGGGTGCGTACGACGCAGCGACAGGGCCACGTCCTCGACCGCGGTCGGCATCACGAGCTGCGCGGCCGGGTCGGTGAACGCGAACCCCACCCGCCGACGTACCTCTCGCCCGTCGCGGTCCGGGTCCAGCCCGTCGACCAGCACCCGGCCGCTGGTGGCGGTGACCAGTCCGTTGACCAGGCGCGCGAGCGTGGACTTCCCGGACCCGTTGGGCCCGATGAGGGCGACCCGGCGCTCCTCCAGGGTGAGCGTGGTCTCGGCCAGCACCGATACGGGTCCGTCGGCGCCCGGGAAGGAGACGGTGACGGCCTCGAAGGTGATGGTCACGAGGCGGCGACGGTCTCCTGCTCGTGACCCTGGGTCGAGCGGTGCAGGAGGTCGGGGAACGCGCGGTGCACCGCGGTGGCGACCAGGGCCATGGCGAGGTTCTTGATGACGTCGCCGACCCAGAAGGTCGCGTCGAACTTCAGGGCGGCCGACCAGGTCATGTCGAGCTTCCACACCAGGCCCGCGATGCCGAGCGTGTGGATGAACAGGGCGCTGCTCACCAGCCCGGCGAAGAAGATGCTGGGGACGCTGGTCTGGATCCTGCTCAGGGGCATCCGCTCCACGAGGAAGCCGCACATGGCCGCGGCCAGCGGGAAGCCGACGATGTAGCCGACCGACGGCCCCTGGAGCACCGCGAGACCGGACGCACCGCCGGAGAAGATCGGCAGACCCGCCGCCCCTGCGGCGATGTACAGCAGCACGGCGAGGAAGCCGCGCCGGGCGCCGAGCACCGCGCCCGAGAGCAGCACCCCGAACGTCTGGAGCGTGATCGGCACGGCCCCGCTGGTCGGGATCGCCGGGAGGATCGCGCAGACGGCGATCAGGGCGGCGAACCCGGCGATCAGGGCCAGGTCGGTGGCGCGACTGCGGCTTCTCATGGCGGCATCCTCTCGAAAACTGAACGGTGGTCAGGTTAGGGTCCGGGGGTCGAGCGGTCAACGAGAGGCCCGGAGAGCGCGCAGAGGAGTTTCGGGGTGTCCTACCGTCGCCACCACGTGGTCGAGCACGCGATCACGGTCCTGGACGCGTACGGGCTGGGCGACCTGTCCATGCGCCGCCTCGGCGCGGAGCTGGGGGTCCAGCCGAGCGCGCTCTACCACCACTTCAAGGACAAGCAGACCCTGCTGGCGGCCGTGGCCGACGAGATCCTGGCCCGCGGGGAACGACCCGTCCCCGAGGGCGACTGGCCGGACCAGGTGACCGCCATCTGTGCGCAGCTCCGCGACGCGATGCTGGCCTACCGCGACGGCGCGGAGCTCGTCGCGACCGTGAGCGCGTTCGGCCTCGGTGCCCGGGCGCCGTACGACGCCCTGGTCGCCGCGCTGTCGGCCGGCGGCCTCGACGACCGGCTGGTCCGGGTGGCCGCGCGGACCCTGCTGCACTTCGTCCTCGGCCACGCCGGCGACGAGCAGACCCACCTCCAGGCCGGCAGCGCCGGGGCGATCCCCGACGATCCCGGCGACGTGCACGACGGCGCCGACTTCGCGGTCGGGCTGGCAATCGTGGTGGACGGGATCCGGGTGCGCGCGGGCGCACCGGTCACTGGAGGCCGGTCCGGCCCGAGGTGATGCGCCGGGTGTTGACGCCCAGCCAGTGCATGCGGCCGACGTACCGCGCGCTCGACGGGCCACGGGAGGCCTGTCTTGCAGCCTGCACATTGCGCGCTTGACCTGCGAAAACTTGGGTGGGCGCAGCAGGGATCGAACCTGCGACCACTTGCTTGTAAGGCAAGCGCTCTACCGCTGAGCTATGCGCCCCCTGGGACGGCGAAAGACTAGGCCAGCCCGTGAGCCCGGGACGATTCCGGCTCACAGGACCGCGCGCAGCCCCGCGGTGACGACCATGGCCACCAGGACGGCGAGGACCAGGGGGTTGCCCCGCCACAGCAGGAGGCCGCCGGCGAGCATCCCGACGGTCTCGGCGCCGACGTGGAGCTCCCGCCCGTCCGCGAACGCCGCGGTGACGACGAGCGCGGACAGCAGCGCCGGGGCCAGGTACGCGATGACCCGGAGCATGACCGGTGGCAGCTCGCGGCCGCCCAGCAGCACCGGGCCGGCGGCCTTGATGGTGACGGTCGCGGCCACGCAGCCGACGATGAGGACCCAGACGTTCATGCGGTGTCCTGCCTCCTGGGGACGCCGAGCAGCGCGGCCGCCGCTGCGGCCAGCACCGGCACTCCGGGTGGCGCGAACGGCACCAGGGCCATGGCGATCAGAGCGCCGAGCAGCGCCACCCTGCGCGACGTCGGGTCGCGGATCTCGGCGAGGACCAGGGCGAGGATGTAGGTCGGGAACACAGCGTCGAGGCCGAGCCGGTTCGGGTCGCCGAGGAGGTCGCCGCCGTAGACGCCGACGACCGTGCCGAGGACCCACGTGGCGTACTGAGGCGCCGTGGTGCCGAACAGCAACCACCGGTCGAAGGTGCCGTCGCCGTTGTTCGCCAGGGCCCACGACGCGTCGACGACCGTCTGCCCCTGCAGGCCGCGCCTCACGGGACCCCCGGGCAGCGACGGAGCGAGGGCGACGCCCATGGCCAGGAAGCGACCGTTCATCATCGCCGCCGCGGCGACCGCGGCCACGAGCGTCCCGCCGGCGGCGAACACCGCCAGCGCTGCGAACTGGGCCGAGCCGGCGAACACGAACGCGGACGCCGCGATCGCCTGGCCGGGGGAGAAGCCCGCCTGGCGGGCGACGACCCCGAACGAGAGGGACAGCACGAAGCCGACGACCGCGTAGGGGATGCCGAGCCGAACGCCCCGGACGAACGACTCCCTCACCGCACGCAGGCTAGATGGCGATGATCGTGACCGTTGACACGGTCCTGCGCCCGGCCCAGGCCTAGGGGTGAGGCAGCCACCGTTTCCGACGTGGTACTCAGAGGCGATGGACACGCTGACCGATGACGTCGTCGAGCCCAGGTACGCCACGATGCCGCGGCCGCGCCGCGTCTGGTTGGTCGTCGCCGCACTGATCGGGTTCGCCGTGGTGACGGTCTTCGGCCTGGTGGTCGTCCAGGACCGTTCACCCCTCGACGCGTTCGACCGCTGGGGTCGGCAGGCCGAGGACTGGGCCGACAACCACGCCGCGCTGGTCACCGTGCTCCGGCTCGTCGAGGTCAGCTTCGCGACCGTCGGCATGATCGTGTGGACCACGCTGGTGGTCCTGGCCGTGCTGAGCCAGCGACGCTTCCGCGCCGCGGCGTTCGCCATCGCCGTGATGATCGCGACGTCGCTCACGACGACCGCCATCAAGCTGTCGCTGGGCCGCGGCCGTCCCGAGTGGCAGGACGCCACGGACCTGCTGGCGAGCAAGTCGTTCCCCTCGGGTCACGCCTCGTCAAGCGCGGCGCTGGCCGGCATCTTGATCTTCCTGGCCTGGAGCTTCCTGCGCCGGCCGGCCGCGCGCTGGACGGTCACGGTGGTGGCCGTCGGGATGTGGGTCGCGGTGTGCCTCGACCGCGTGCTGCTCGGCCGGCACTACCCGAGCGACGTGGTGGCGGGCTCCGTCCTGGGGCTGTCGATGGTGCTGCTCGGGATTGCGGTGTTCGACCCGGCGCGGGTCCGCGTGCATGGGCGCTGACCCCGACGTGGTGGCGGCCGTCCGTGCCGCGCTGCGAGCCGCCGCCGACCCCACGGTGGCGCCCGGCCAGCCGGCCTACATGAAGTCCGCGATGCCGTACCACGGGGTGACCGCGCCGCGCCTCAAGCAGGTCCTGCGGCCGATCCTGGCGGCGTACGGTCCGGCGGACCGCGACGAGTGGGAGGCCACCGTCCGTACGCTGTGGGACGAGGCCACCCACCGGGAGGAGCGGTACGCCGCGACGGCGCTCGCCCGGCACCGGACGGCCCGTGCGTGGCAGGACCGGGCGGCGCTCGACCTCTACCGGCACCTCGTGGTGACGGGGGCCTGGTGGGACCACGTCGACGAGGTCGCCTCGCACCTGGTCGGCGGCGTGCTGGCCGGACACCGCGACGACGTGACGCCCGTGATGCGCGCGTGGGCGGTCGACGACGACCTGTGGGTCCGGCGCACTGCGGTTCTCTGCCAGCTCAGCCACCGCGCCGACACCGACGCCGGCCTGCTGCGCGACGTGGTCGAGGCCAACCTGGACGACCGGTCGTTCTGGCTGCGGAAGGCGATCGGCTGGGCGCTGCGTGAGTACGCCAGGACCGACCCGGACTGGGTGCGCGCCGAGGTCGACCGCCTCGGCGACCGGCTCTCGGGGTTGTCGCGGCGGGAGGCGACCAAGAACCTCACCGGGTCTCGTGACGGGCGCTAGCGCGCCTTCCTCGACCAGCGGGCCGCGAAGGTCAGCACGCCGAGGAGCGGCGCGGGCACGGCGTCCAGGGCGAGCTCGGCGGCCAGCGCCCCGGCGAGCCGTACCTTCCGGCCGGACTTGGTGCTGCAGAAGCGGTGCAGCTGCTCGTGCAGTGACCGGTCCCGTTGGGCGGGCTGCTGCCGGAACGTGTGCAGGAGGCCGAGCTCGCCCTCTCGCGCGACCACGTCGACCACCGTGTCGGTGCCGAGCGCGCGGATCAGCTCGTCCTCCAGGTCCTGGTCGCAGACGAAGAAGCCGAGCCGTTCCAGGTCGGCCCGTCCGCCGACGTCGTGGCCGGTGCGCCGAAGGGCGCCCGCGACGAAACGGACCTCTCCGCCGTCGCACAACCCGGTCACGACGATGTCCGGACGGTCGGCGTACGCGCGAAGGTGCTGCGCGAAGTTGGTGACCCCGCCCATCGACACCACCGTCAGGTCGGGGCCGTCGAGGCCGAGCCGCCGAGCCAGGTCGCGCAGCACCATGGCGTCGCTGGGCCCCTCGACGAGGACGACGGCGGTCATGAGGACCGATCCTGTCGCCTGGTCAGAGGGTCGACAACGCCAATACCGGGGGGAAGAGTGCGCACATGATCGTCCCTCTGAGTGTGAGCGACTTCCTGGACCGCGCCGTGACCGTGTACGGCGACCGTACGGGCGTCGTCGACGAGCCCGACCAGCCCGCTCCCTCCTGGGGGACGATCACGTACGCCGAGCTGGGCGAGCGGGCCCGTCGCATCGCGGCGAAGCTCGACGAGCTCGGCATCGGCTTCGGTGAGCGCGTCGCCATGGTCAGCCACAACAGTGCTCGGCTGCTCACGGCGTTCTGGGGCGTGAGCGGCTACGGGCGGGTGCTCGTACCGGTGAACTTCCGGCTCTCCCGCGACGAGGTCGCCTACATCGTGGAGCACTCCGGTGCCCGGCTGCTGTTCGTGGACCCCGAGCTCGCAGACAACCTGAAGGGCATCGAGGCCGAGCACACCTACGTCCTCGGATCCGACGACGACCTGATGGTGGCCGGCGACCCGGACCCGCGGCCGTGGGAGCCCGACGAGAACGCCACGGCGACCATCAACTACACGTCCGGTACGACGGCTCGGCCCAAAGGCGTGCAGATGACGCACCGCAACATCTGGGTCGACGCGACGACGTTCGGCTGGCACACGGGCGTCAGCGACCGCGACGTCTACCTGCACACGCTCCCGATGTTCCACTGCAACGGGTGGGGGATGCCGTTCACGATGGCCGGGATGGGCGTGCCCCAGGTCGTGCTCCGCAAGGTCGACGGCATGGAGATCCTGCGGCGGGTGGAGCGGCACGGCGTCACGATCATGTGCGCCGCGCCGGCCGTGGTGGCAGCGGTGCTGGAGGCCGCTCCCCACTGGGACGGCGAGATCCCCGGTCGGGACCGGGTGCGGATCGTGGTGGCCGGGGCTCCGCCGCCGACCCGGACGATCGTGCGGGTGGAGGAGGAGCTCGGGTGGGAGTTCATCCAGATCTACGGCCTCACCGAGACCTCCCCGTTGCTCACCATCAACCGGTCGCGGCAGGAGTGGGACGAGCTGTCGTCCGAGGAGCGCGCCGCCAAGCTGGTCCGCGCCGGGTCGCCGGCCGTCGGCGTGCGCCTCGCGGTCGACGGCGAGGGTGAGGTGCTGGCCCGGTCCAACGTCGTGCTCGCGGGTTACTGGAACAACCCCGAGGAGACCGAACGCTGCCTCGACGGCGGCTGGTTCCACACCGGCGACGGAGGCGTCATCGGAGACGACGGCTACCTCACCATCCAGGACCGCAAGAAGGACGTCATCATCACCGGCGGCGAGAACGTGTCGTCGATCGAGGTCGAGGACGCCATCTTCAGCCACCCCGACGTCGCCGAGGTGGCGGTCATCGGGGTCCCGGACGAGAAGTGGGGCGAGACGATCAAGGCCCTCGTCGTGAAGGCGGAGGGCTCGCCGCTGACCGAGCAGGAGCTGATCGACTACGTGAAGGGCAAGGTCGCCCGCTTCAAGGCGCCGTCGTCGGTCGAGTTCCGCGAGGCGCTCGACCGTACCGCGACCGGCAAGCTCCAGAAGTTCAAGCTGCGCGCGCCGTACTGGGAGGGCCGCGACCGGCAGGTGAACTAGTCCTTCGCTCCACACCGATTCGTCTGCGACCGGCCCGCTGAGACACCAGGTCAAACCGCTGACGAATCGGGGTTGGCTAGCCTCACGCCCATGCCCATCCTGAGTGACGTCGTCGGCCTGCTGGAGGGTTGGTACCCGCCCGACACGGCCGACGAGCACGACGCGGTCGGGCTCGTGCACGGCGATCCCGGCCAGCCGGTCGGCAAGGTGCTGTTCGCGGTCGACCCCACCATCGAGGTGGCGCGAGAGGCAGCGTCGTGGGGGGCCGACCTGCTGGTCGTGCACCACCCGCTGTTCCTGCGCGGGGTGCACGGGTTCGCCGAGACGACGCCGAAGGGGCGCACGCTGGCGACCCTCGTCCGCGCCGGGTGTGCGCTGTTCACCGCGCACACCAACGCCGACCGGGCCGAGCCCGGCGTCTCGGACGCGATGGCTGCGGCCCTCGGGCTCACGAACGTCCGGCCACTGCGTGCCGCGGGCACCCCGCTGGACAAGCTCACCGTGTACGTCCCGGAGGCCGACGCCGAGCGGGTCCGCGGCGCGCTGTCCGAGGCAGGCGCCGGGCGGATCGGCGACTACGAGTCAGCGTCGTTCACGTCGCCGGGAGAGGGCCGGTTCCGCCCCCTGGAGGGCGCGAGCCCGACCGTGGGGCGGGTCGGCGACCTCGAGGTCGTCGGTGAGGCGCGGATCGAGGTGGTGCTCGACCGGCGCTGGCGCGCCGAGGTGATCGCGGCGATGCTCGTCGCGCACCCCTACGAGACACCCGCGTGGGACGTCGTGGAGCTCGCCGACGGGGGCACCGCGAGCACGGGGGCCGGCCGGGTGGGCGATGTCGAGCCCACCACGCTGCGGGACTTCTCGGCGTACGTCGCGGCGTCGCTGCCGCAGACCGCTCGCGGCGTCCTGGTGTCCGGGGACCCGGACCGCGTCGTGCGGCGGGTGG
>JAICRP010000054.1 GCA_025966445.1 Nocardioides sp. | reverse complement strand
GAGGTGCCGGCACGGCGTACCTGCCGGCTTGTCGAACGCGAAGTCCGCCGACCTCGAGAAGGGCAGGACCACGCAGCACAGCCCGACGCAGCGGGCGCAGTCGGCGGTCAGCTCCACCCGGCCAGGGTGTCACGGGCACACCAAGAGAGCCCGGCGGTGAGGTACCGGCTCGCCCCCCGCGAACCTTGGTCCCTCACCGCCGGTCAGCCCCCCCAAGGGGCGTCTCAGGCCGCCTGCAGGCGGTTGGCCTCACGCGTGATCGAGGCCTGGATCAGCCGGCGCTCCTTGGCAGAGCCGGTGACCATCTTGTAGAGCTTGCCCAGCTGGGTCGGCAGGTTCTTCTTGTTGGTCGCCGCGAGCCAGCCGTTGGGTAGGGACAGTCGTACCACCTTGTGCCACGCGGAGTACACCTGCTGGGGCAACGGGCGGGCGCAGTAGCTCAGCCCGTACTTGTCGAAGAGGGCCTCCACCTGGGGCGCGATCTCGGAGTAGCGGTTGGACGGCAGGTCCGGGAACAGGTGGTGCTCGATCTGGTGCGAGAGGTTGCCGGTCATGATGTGCATCAGCGGCGAGCCGGAGATGTTGGCCGAGCCGAGCATCTGGCGGACGTACCACTCACCGTGGGTCTCGCCCTCGATCGACTTCTTCTCGAACGTCTCGACGCCCTCGGGGAAGTGGCCGCACATGATCACGGAGTGCGCCCACACGTTGCGGATGACGTTGGCGGTGAAGTTCGCGGCGAGCGTGTGCAGGAACGACGGGCCCGAGAGGATCGGGTGCACGACGTAGTCCTTGGTGGCCTGGCGACGGATCTTGTCGACGACCTTCTTGGCCTGGGCCTTGAACTCCGGCGACTTGGTGCGCCCGGACTTCACGGCGCCGCGCAGCTCGAGGTCGTACGCCGCGATGCCGTACTCGAAGAACATCGCGTTGAAGGCGTTCCAGACCGGCTGGAAGAGGTAGAAGGGGATCCACTTCTGCTCCTCGTCGACACGCATGATGCCGTAGCCGAGGTCGTTGTCCTTGCCGACGACGTTGGTGAAGTTGTGGTGGAGCTCGTTGTGGGAGACCTTCCACTGCTCGGCCGGGGTGGCGTGGTCCCACTCCCAGGTCGTCGAGTGGATCTTGGGGTCGCGCATCCAGTCCCACTGACCGTGGAGGATGTTGTGGCCGATCTCCATGTTGTCGAGGATCTTGGCCACCGACAGGCCGGCGGTCCCGACGAGCCAGGCCGGCGGGAAGATCGAGAACAGCAGGACGGCGCGGCTGCCCAGCTCCAGGCTGCGCTGGGTCTTGATGACCTTGCGGATGTACGCCGCGTCGCTCGCGCCGCGGTTGTCGATCACGCTCTGCCGGATCGCGTCGAGCTCGATGCCGAGCATCTCGATGTCCTCGGGCGTGAGGTGCGCGATCGGGTTGTCGTGCTTCTTCTGGATCGTGGTCATCTGGTCTCCTTCAGAGGATGGAGGGTCGGGTCAGTGGTCGAGGTGGCAGTCGCCTGCCGCGGCGTGGATGCAGGTCTGGACCTTGATGGCGGGGCCCTCGCCGGGGACGGCGGTGGTGATGGCCCCGGTCCGCAGGTCGCGGACGCTGCCCTCCTTGAGCGGCAGCACGCAGCCGTAGCAGATGCCCATCCGGCACCCGCTCGGCATGAGCACGCCGGCAGCCTCGGCGGCGTCGAGGATCGGCGAGTCGCCGGGGGCCGCGACCTCGGTGCCGTTGCGGTCGAAGATGACGGTGCCGCCCTCGCCGGGCGCGGCGAGACGAGTCGTTCGGAACTGCTCGGTGAACAGCTTCAGCCCCGCGCGGTCGTGGTGGGCGGACAGCGCGTCGAGGAGGCCCCCGGGGCCGCAGCCGTACGTGGTGCGCGCACCCAGGTCGGGCACGAGGTCCGTCAGCCGGTCGAGGTCGAGCAGGCCGTGCTCGTCGTCGTACCTGGCGACGAGGCGGATGGCGCCCGCGTCGTGGAGCGCCTGGAGGTCGCGGCGGAAGATCGAGTCGGGCCGGCTGGGCGCGACGTGCAGGACGACGATGTCGTAGTCGGCGCTGCGCTTCGGGCGGAGCACGCCCGAGTCGGTCGAGGGGAACAGGTTGCGCAGCATGCCGATGACCGGCGTGATGCCGGAGCCCGCGGTGACGAAGAGGAGCTTGCCGCCACCGTCCTGAGGGAGCACGAACTCGCCCTGGGCCTGCTCGAGGTGGACGAGCGTGCCGGGTCGGCAGTCGTGCACGACGTGGTGGCTGACGAGACCGTCCGGGACAGCCTTCACGGTGATCGAGATGAGCCCGTCGGGCCGGGGGCCGTGGGTCAGCGAGTACGCGCGCCACTGGCGGACGCCGTCGACGTCGATCCCGATCCGGAGGTACTGACCGGGGACGTGGCCGGCCCAGTCGGCGCCCGGCTTGATGAGCAGGGTGGCCGCGTCCTTGGTCTCGGGGTGCACCGAGACGACCCGGCCGCGGAGCTCCGCGCCGCGCCGCAGAGGCACGAAGAGGTCGAGGAAGTCCGCGGGTACGAGAGGGCTGCTGGCGGCTCCCGCCACGCGACCCAGCTGGGTGCGCAGGGCACGCCAGGGGGTCGGAGAAGCGTCGGTGGGGGTCACGTATCCCAGGATGCCCGATCGATGTGACAAACTCATGACCCCCACGGGTGAATCGGTTGGCCTGTTTTGTACATTGGGAACAGAAAGGGGGCTTTGACGTGACCTCGCGCACTCCACGACGTACGGCTGGTCACGGTGTTCTCCTCTCCCCCGAGGTGATCGCCGACATGCGCGCCCACCTGCCCGACGTGGCCGACCGCACCGTGGCGGCCATCATCGCGGAGGTCCCCAGCTACGAGGGCGCGCTCACGGGCGGCATGGGCGAGATCATCGGCAACGCCGTGCAGCTCGCGCTGGGCGGGTTCCTCTCCCTGGCGGGCGGTCGCCGTGGCGCCGACCCGGGTACCCCGACCGCGCCCGCCATGGAGGGCGCCTACCAGCTCGGCCGCGGCGAGGCGCGCAACGGACGCTCCACCGACGCGCTGCTCTCCGCCTACCGCATCGGCGCCCGGGTGGCCTGGCGGGAGATGTCCGCGCGGGCCGTGGCTGCGGGCATCCCGGCCGAGCGGCTCGCGGGGTTCGCGGAGCTGGTGTTCGCCTACATCGACGAGCTGTCGGCGGCGAGCGTGGCCGGCCACACCGACGAGCTGGCCACGACCGGGCGTGTTCGCGAGCGTCTGCTCGAGCGGTTGGCGGCCGACCTGCTCGACGGGGCACCGACCGAGCACGTGCAGGAGGCAGCGGACCGCGCCGAGTGGACACCGCCGACCACGCTGACGGCGGTGATCGTTCCGGAGGCGCAGGCACGGTCCGTGCGCGGCGCCCTGCCCGGCGTGGTGCTCCAGGCCGTCGACCGGAGCGACATGTCGGACGACGCGACGCTGCTCCTCGTGCCCGACGCGCACGGCCGGCGACGCGCCGGACTGCTCGCCTCACTGACAGCGCGCGGATGCATCGCGGGCCCGGCGCGTCCGTGGCTGCAGGTCCGGGCGTCGTACGACCGCGCGCTCCGCGCCCACGCCGACGGCCTCTCGGGCGACACCGAGGACCACCTGACCCGGCTGGTGCTGACCGCCGACCCGGAGGCCCTCGCGGACCTGCGCGCGCGGGCGCTCGCACCCCTCGCCGACCTGCGTCCGGCGGTGGCCGAGAAGCTCGCGGACACCCTCCGCTCCTGGCTGCTCCACCACGGCCGCCGCGAGGACGTCGCCGCCGCGCTGTTCGTGCACCCGCAGACCGTGAGGTACCGGATGAACCAGCTCCGCGACCTCTACGGCGACTCCCTCGACGACCCCGACACCGTCCTCGAGTTGACCATCGCCCTGAGCGTGTGAGGCAACGGCGGCGGGATAGTCCGTGACGTCACTGTCGTCATCTCATGGAATCGACGACAGTGACGTCACGGACTACCCGGAGAACACGGACTCGTCGCCGTGGACGAGACGTCCGTCGACCCAGGTGGCGGCGACGCGCATGGCGCGGAGACGGGCGGCCTGGTCCTCGGGCGAACCAGCCGGGTCGAGCGGGTCGGCGTCGAGGAGGACGAGGTCGGCAGGCATGCCCGCGCGCACCGAACCTCGCCCGTCGACGGAGCCGGCCAACGCCTCCTTGACGGTGATCGCCTGCTCGGGGTGCCAGGCGGGGCGTGCGTCGGCCGATCGGTGCACGGCGGCCGCCATGGCGAGCCACGGGTCGAGCGGCGACACGGGCGCGTCCGAGCCGAGGGCGAGCTCGACGCCGTCGTCCACCATCCAGCGCAGCGGGAAGCAGCGGTCGGCCCGGTCCGGCCAGACCAGCTCGGTCACGTCGCGGTCGTCGAGCAGGTGCGCGGGCTGCACGCTCGCAACCACCCCGAGGCGGCCCATCTCCGTGACGTCGGCCCGGGCCATCAGCTGCGCGTGCTCGATCGAGCCGCTGGCACCCGTCTCGGCGTACGCCGCCACCGCGTCGTGGCAGGCCGCGTCACCGATCGCGTGCACCGCGGTCCGAAGCCCGTGCTCCGCGGCGCGGGACATCAGGGCACGTAGCTCGGCCGGCGTCTGGTTGGCGGCACCGTGGCCCGACCCGTCGGCGTACGCGTGCTCGCACCAGGCGGTCCGGGTGTTGAGCGAACCGTCGCTGATGATCTTCAGCGGCCCCATCGTCAGCAGGCTCTGCCCCTCGACGAGGGGATCGCCCGTGCGCAGGCCGGCCGCGATGACCGGGTCGAGCCCGTCGGGGTAGACGCCCCGGCGGATGCGGAGGACGTCCACCCCCTGCGCCAGCCGCTCGGGCCACGCTCCGAACGCCTCGCCGTACTCGAGCTCGAGGACCCCGACGACACCGAGGGCGGCGGCGGCCCGCTCCATCCGTTCGTACGCCTCGGGAGAGGTCTCGTCGCCGGCGACCTCGTGGATGCGGGCGTAGACGTCGTACCACTCCTGCTCGACCAGGATGCCCTCTCGCGGGCCGACGCCGAGCAGGTCGAGGGCGCGGGAGTTCAGCCAGCCGTGGTGGGCGTCGCCACTGACCAGGACGACCGGGACGTCGGATGTGACCTCGTCGAGGGCGGCGACCGTCGGCTGGACGGGCCAGGTGACCGGCCGGTGGCCGTACCCCACCACGGGTCGGCCAGGCGAGAGCGCCAGCCGTCCCCGCAGCCGCGCCAGCGCCTCGTCGGCGGAACGGGTGCCGGCCAGGTCGAGCCGGCCGGAGCTCGCGGTCCACATCGCCAGGTGGGTGTGCTGGTCCCACAGGCCGGGGATCACCCAGCGGCCGCCCGCGTCGAGCTCCGGGATGCCGGGCGGGCGCGGCAGGGCATGGTCGACGTCGCGGATGCGTCCGGCCTCCACCAGCAGGTCGACCGGCCCGACCCAGCCCGGACCGCTGTCGAGCTCGACGATCCGGGCACTGCGCAGCAGGAAGTCCATGCGCGCAATGTAGGGCCAGTTACACGTGTCGGCGGGACTGGATGATGCGGAACCGCGAGGCGACGTAGGCCCCGTCGGTGAACGACGCGTTGGCGGCCGGGTTGGCGCCGGTGCCGTGGAAGTCGGAGTACGCCGCCGACTGGTTCACGAACACGCCGCCGAGCAGGTTCTCCGAGAGGGCGACACCGGCGTCGAGCGAGGCCTCGCGCATCTCGGCGACCACGTCGCTCGAGGTCGAGTACACCGAGGCGGTCATCGCGCCGTGCCGGTGCACGGTGTCGCGGAACAGCCGGATCGACTCGTCGGTCCCGGCGGTCGCGATGAGGTAGGCGACCGGGCCGAAGCACTCGTTCTCGTACACGTCCGAGTCGGCCGCCGTCAGCCCGATGATGGTGGGCGTGCGGACGGTCGCGTCGTCGTACGCCGGGTGGGTGACGACGCGCGACGGCACCAGCACCTCACCGTGCGAGGCCGCCGCATCGAGGCGCTCGAGGACTCCAGCGTTGACGACGCCGCCCAGGAGCTCGACCGCCCGGGCGTCGTCGCCGAGCAGCTTCTCGAGCGCCGCACCGAGCCCGGCGCCGACCTCGGCGACGGACTTGCGGCCCTCGTCGGTGTCGATGCCGTCGGCGGGCAGGTAGACGTTCTGCGGGGCGGTGCACATCTGGCCGGTGTAGAGCGCGAAGGAGAACGCGAGGTTCTGGCACATGGCCTTGAACGACGAGGTCGAGTCGAGGACGACGGTGTTGACGCCGGCCTTCTCGGTGAACACCACGGCCTGGCGGGCGTTCTCCTCGAGCCAGTCGCCGAACGTGTTGCCGCCGGTGTAGTCGATGATCTTGATCTCGGGTCGAACGGCCAGGGTGGCCGCCAGCTTGTCGTCGGGGTTCTCGGCGGCCAGCGTCACGAGATGCGGGTCGAAGCCCGCCTCCTCCAGCACCTGCTGGCAGACCTGCACGGTGATGGCCAGCGGCAGCACGGCGGCCGGATGCGGCTTGACCACGACCGGGTTGCCGCACACCAGCGACGCGAAGAGTCCCGGCCACGAGTTCCAGGTCGGGAAGGTGTTGCAGCCGACCACCAGCGCCAGCCCGCGCGGCACCACCGTGAAGGTCTTCTCCATGACCAGCGGCTCGCCGCGGCCGGGCTTCTCCCACAGCGCCGTGGACGGTGTCCGGGTCATCTCGGTCCACGCGTAGGCGATCGACTCGAGGGCACGGTCGAGCGCGTGCGCCCCGCCGGCCTGGAACGCCATCACGAACGCCTGGCCGCTGGTGTGCTGCACCGCGTTGGCCAGCTCGAAGACGCGCGCGTGCAAGCGGTCGAGGATCTCGAGACACACGCCCGTGCGCCCCTCGGGCCGGGCGTCACGCCAGTCGCGCATGCCGAGGAGGGCGGCCTCGATGAGCGGGTCCACGTCGGTCGTGTGCGGGTAGGAGATCCCGAGGTCGAAGCCGTACGGCGACCGCTCGGTCGCGACGTACCCCTGCGAACCGGGGGTGTCGAGCGGGAACGCCGAGCCCAGCCAGGCCTCGAACGCGGCCTTGCCGTCGGCGGCGGCGGTCTCGCCGTACACGCGTGGCGACGGGGACTCGTCGAACGCCGCGTAGTACCCGCGCGTGGCGCTCGCCCGGACCGCCGAGTCCAGGCGCTCCCGGTGCTTCTCCAGCAGGGCGTTCGGGTCGGGAGCCGTCGCAGTCATGGGGCCAACTCAACCTGGGGGCCGTCGGGCAGGCAAGTCGGGCCGAGGGAGCGGCTCCTCGTACCCTGGCCCCGTGCGCGCGACGGTCGTCGGGGTCTTGCTGCTGGCAGCCGTGGTCGGCGTCGGCGGCGGACTCGTCGCGGGCTGGGGCGCGGAGGAGCTGAGCCGGTCGCAAGCCGCCGCCGGCGGTACCGCCTCCCCGTTGCCGGCATCGTCGCCCAGCATCCCGGTCGACCCGCCGCCGACCGTGGCGCCGTACGCCGACGACATCGACTACCCGCCCCTCCGGCCCGGGCTGACACTCGCCCGGCAGCCGATGGGGAACTCGGTGCAGGCCTGGGTCGTGCCCTACCCGAAGGGCTGGCAGGCGTTCACGGTGCCGGGGGAGGTCGAGGTCCCCCGCAAGGAGCGGAGCACGTACGACGAGCTCCGCTTCCGGCCGCCGGACGAGCCGATCCAGGGCGGCTACAGCCTGCGCGTCAAGACCGTCAACGACCACGTCACGCCGGCCACGATGGTCGCGGAGCGCATCCGGCTGGTCACCCAGGCGTACGGCGCGGACGACGTCGACTACAGCCGCACCGAGGACTCGGTCAGGTTCGTGTTCCGCGACGGCAACAACCGGCTGCGCCACAACTACTTCCAGTGGTTCGCGGGCCCCGACTCGTCCGAGGCCTCGCTGGAGATGTCGGTGGCCGGCCGCAAGGCCGATGAACCAGGTCTCGACGCGTTGTTCGCGACCTTCGCCAGCAGCCTGCGGCCGGCCGGAGACTGAGTGTCGGTCCTCGGTACGTCCGCGGCCAGACGTGGTGACCCGCGCTCTCGTCGGAGTCGAGGTCTACGCCCTGCTCCAGCGGCGCGGCGAGGCCTTCGTCGACACCCCCGACCTCAGAGGCCCGCTGTCGTCACCGAGTCGAGGACGGCCACCGCGGTGCCCCGCGTCGCGGCCCGGACCTGCACCCAGAGCAACCGGTTGGCGGCCACCTGGACCACCCGCTCGATGGTCACCGACGGGCAGTCGGTGAAGTACACGGTCATCGACCGGTCGCCGTCGCGCTCGTCGTCGATGGTGTCCTCGGTCTGCCCGCACTCGGGGTGGCCGGGCACGGTCCTCGGCAGCTTGCTGCCGGGCAGGACGCCGACGAACACCCCCTCACCGCCGGTGGTCTCCCAGTCGGCGGAGGACCCGACGGACAGGGCCGGGTAGGTCGCGTCGACGTCGGGCGGCTGCCAGCCGTCGGTCGCCGTGTCCTTGTCCCAGTCGTCCGGGACGGTCACGGTGAGCGTGCTGCGCGAGTCCGAGAGCGTGGTGCTGCCGTCGAGGCCGAGCCACGCGGCGTACCCGCCGACCGCGCCGGCCACCAGCAGGAACACCGCGGCCACGGCGACGAGAACACGTCGGCGACCTGTGCCCTTCGGAGGGGTCGGGTCTGCCAGCGGGGGTGGTGCGGTCAGCGGCGAGGGCCTGGCCCCGGGCTGGGTGCGCTGCGGGTCGACGGGCAGCACCCGCGGCGCGCCGACCACGCCCTGGACGTTGCCGGCCGCCTGGGCGAGCGCCGCGGTGAAGGCGGCGACGTCCGGCCACCGCTCGTCGCGGTCGGCGGCGAGGCCCCGCCGTACGACGTCCTCGACGGCGGGCGGGACGGGCCACTCGGGCGTCGACATCGGGTCGGGCACACCGGGGTTGGCCGCGGCGGCCAGGGTGGCGTGCCGGTGCGGCGGGCGACCTGTGAGGAGCAGGTAGGCGACGGCGGCCAGGGAGTACTGGTCGGCGCGGGCGTCGATGCGCTCGCCCTGTGCCTGCTCCGGCGCCACGAACGTCGGCGTGCCGGCGATCATCGTCAGCCGCGAGGACATGTCCACGGTCTTCCCGAGGCCGAGGTCGCCGACCATGGCGCGCACCTCGACCGTCTCGCCCGACCCCTCCACGGTTCGGAAGAGCACGTTGCCCGGCTTGATGTCGCGGTGCACGACTCCCTGCTGGTGCAGGGCCGAGAGCCCGAGCCCGACCTGGCGGACCACCTCGAGCGCCTCGACACGCTCCAGGCCGCCGACCTCGAGCCGGTCGGCGAGCGTGCCCTGGTCGGCGTACCCCATCACCAGGTACGGGCGGCCGTCGTCGAGCTCGCCGGCGTCGTAGACCGGCACCACGTGCGGAGACTCCACCTTGCGCAGGAACCGACCCTCGTCGACGAACCGCTGCTTCACGTGGAGGTCGTCGGTCCAGTTGTCCGCGAGCACCTTGATCGCGACCGGCGAGTCGAGGCTCTCGTCGTAGCCGAGCCACACCGTGGCGAAACCACCCGAGCCGATCCGCCGTCGGACGGCGTAGCGACCGATGCGGGTGGGTAGGGGCACCCAGGCATTATCTTTCCCAGGACTTCCGAGGAGGACACGGCGTGGAGCCGGACGACATCGACGAGCTCGCCCGGCGGGCCAAGGCCGGTGACCGCGATGCCCTGGAGGCGCTGCTGACCGCGGTGCGCCCGCGCACGCTGGCGATCTGCCGCGGCGTGCTGCCGTACTCCTCCGACGCCGAGGACGCCTGCCAGGAGGCGCTGCTCAACGTGGCCACCAAGATCGGCGGCTGGGGAGAGCAGGGCCGGTTCACGACCTGGCTGCACGTCGTCGCCGTGAACTCCGCCCGGTCGACGTACCGCCGCCTGCGCAACCAGGCGGTCGTCAGCGACGTGCTGCCGGCCGAGAAGCCCGACCCGCGCACGACCAGCGTGATCGCGGGCACCCGCCTCGACCTGCTCGACGCGCTCGAGACGCTGGAGCAGGACCACCCGCAGTACGTCGAGCCGCTGCTGCTGCGCGACGTGTACGGGCTGGCGTACGACGAGATCGCCCAGCAGGTGGGCGCCCCGCTCGGGACGGTCAAGGCGCAGATCCACCACGGACGCAAGCTCGTCCGGCCGATGTTGAGAGGTACCGAATGACACGCACCCGGCTGACCGCCGCGCTCGCCGCGACGGCTCTGCTGGCCGGCCTGACGGCCTGCAGCGGTGACGACTCCTCGACCGCGTCGCCGTCCGAGGACACGGCCTCCTCGGACTCGACGTCCGAGCCTGTCGCCGCCGACGGCGCCGTCGACCCCGACCTCGAGGCCGCGGCGGGCGACCCGCTCGAGGACAGCGTCTACCCCCACGTCGGCGACCCGTCGGTCGACGCCCTCCACTACGACCTCGACCTGGCCTGGGACCCCGACGGCCGGACGCTGACCGGTGAGGAGGAGCTGACGTTCCGCTCCACCGGCGACGCCGACCACGTCCAGCTGGACCTCATCCCACAGCTCGAGGTGTCGGCCGTCGAGGTCGACGGCGAGGACGCCGAGTTCGAGCACGGCGGCAAGAACCTGCTCGTCAGCGGCGACTTCGTCGCGGGCGGCCAGTACGAGCTGTCGATCGACTACTCAGGGACGCCCCAGCCGGTCGAGGCGCCGACCACCCGCGCCGACTTCAGCACCACCGGCTTCACCGTCACCGAGGACGGGTCCGCGTGGACGATGCAGGAGCCGTTCGGCGCCTACTCCTGGTTCGCCGTCAACGACCAGCCCTCGGACAAGGCCTTCTACGACTTCACGCTGCGGGTGCCTGCGCCGTGGACGGGCATCGCGAACGGGGTGATGACGAGTCGCGAGGAAGAGGCCGGCCAGACGGTCAGCGAGTGGCACCTGGACAGCAAGACGTCGTCGTACCTCGTCACGGTCGCGTTCGGCGACTTCGCGCAGACCCTGGACACGACGTCCGAGAGCGGCGTGCCCATCACCGCATGGGTGCCCAAGGGTGAGCCCACCAAGTACGCGCAGAACCTCGAGTACACGCCGGAGGCGCTGAGCTGGGTGGAGGGCAAGCTCGGCCCGTACCCCTGGTCGTCGCTGGGCGTCCTGGTCGTCGACTCCGACAGCGGGATGGAGACCCAGACGATGATCACGCTGGGCAACACCGACTACACGACGGCCCGGGACACGATCGTCCACGAGATCGTGCACCAGTGGTACGGCGACCGGGTGACGCCGGACGACTGGCGCGACCTCTGGATGAGCGAGGGCATGGCGATGTACCTCCAGTTCGTCTGGCAGTCGGAGACGACCGGCACGCCGCTCGAGCAGCTGCTCACACAAGCCGCGACGTTCGAGCGCCAGTCGCGGAAGGTCAACGGTCCGCCCGCGACGTACGACCCGAGGACCTTCGGGGAGATCCAGGTGTACTACGGCCCGGCGCTGATGTGGGACGAGATCCGTCGCCGCGTCGGCGACGACGCGTTCTGGGAGATGGTGCGCGCCTGGCCGTCGGTCGACCCCGACGGCAGCAGCAACCGCGACGACTACCTGCCTTGGATCGAGGAGCAGACCGGCACGGAGCTGTCCGACCTGTTCGACGGGTGGCTGTTCGCGAAGCGGTCGCCGAAGTTCGTCCCCGCTGGTTGAGGAGGTTGCGCCGGCAACCGTCACGAAACCCGGTCTCGTGACAGGCGCTGGCGCGCCTTCCTCGACCAACGTCTGGAGTCCGCTCTGAGCGGAACCGCTTGCCCCTGAGGCAGCCGACAGGGTCAGGTGAGCGCATGCGGATCCTGGTGCTCGGCGGCAGCGTGTTCCTCTCCAAGGCGACGGCGGCCGATGCGGTCGCGCGCGGGCACGTGGTCACGTGCGTGACGCGCGGCCGGTCGGGCGACGTCCCCGACGGGGCGCAGCACGTGGTCTGGGACCGCGCGGACGACGTACCCGCCGAGCTCGCGTCCGAGGAGTTCGACGCCGTCGTCGACGTCTCGCGCACCCCGTCGCACGTACGCAGGGCCGTGGCCGCGTGGCCGGCCGCGCACTGGGTGTTCGTGTCGACGGTGAACGTCTACAGCGACAACCAGACGCCCGACCCCGGCACCGACGGCGCCCTGGTCGAGGCCATCGAGGAGGACCGCGACCTGGGCGAGGACCCGGAGGCGTACGGCGGCATGAAGGTCGCCTGTGAGCGACTGGTGCTCGACGGCGCCGCGCGGGCGATGGTGATCCGGCCCGGGCTGATCGTCGGGCCGGGCGACCCGTCGGGGCGGTACACGTACTGGCCCGAGCGGCTGGCCCAGTCCGATGATCAGTCCGATGATCAGCCCGATGATCAGCCCGGTGATCAGCCCGGCCCGGTCCTCGGCCCGGGGTCGCCCGACGACCGGGTGCAGATCATCGACGCCCGCGACATCGCCGAGTGGATCGTGCGCAGCGTCGAGTCCGGGCAGACCGGTGTCTTCGACGGCGTCGGGCCGGTCCGACCGGTCGGCGAGGTCATCGCGGCCACCGCCGCGGCTGTCGGCACCTCCCCGGACGTCGTGTGGGCGGGCCAGGAGTTCCTCACCGAGCACGGGGTCGAGCCGTGGATGGGCGACGCGGCGCTGCCGCTGTGGCTGCCCCGGCCCGACTACGAGGGGATGATGACCCACGACCACGAGGCCTCGCGCCGGGCCGGCCTCGTCGTCCGTCCCGTCGCCGACACCGCCCGCGACACCCTGACCTGGCTGCGGTCCACGCCGGACGCCGTACGCACGGGCCTGTCGCGTGAGCGAGAGGCCGAGGTACTGGCGGCGTGGGCGGCGCGGAGCTAGAACAGGAGCGCGGCCGCCGGGTCCTCCATGATCGCGGCGACGTCGGCCAGGAAGCGCGAGCCCTTCTCACCGTCGACGTGACGGTGGTCGAAGGACAGCGCGAGCGTGGTCACCTGGCGGACGACGATGTCGTCGTCCACGACCCACGGCATCTTCCGCACGGCCCCGAAGGCCAGGATCGCGGACTCGCCGGGGTTGATGATCGGGGTGCCGGAGTCGATCCCGAAGACCCCGACGTTGGTGATCGTGAACGTGCCGCCGCTCATGTCGGCCGGCTGCGTCCTGCCGTCGCGGGCGGTCGCGGTGAGCTGGTTGAGGGCTCCGGCGAGGTCGAGCAGCGAGAGGTCCTGGGCGTCCTTGACGTTGGGCACGACCAGGCCGCGCGCGGTCGCGGCCGCGATGCCGAGGTTGACGTAGTGCTTGAACACGACCTCCTGGGCACGCTCGTCCCAGAAGGAGTTGATCTCGGGCGTACGCCGGGCGGCGAGCACGACGGCGCGCGCCAGCACGAGCAGCGGCGAGACCTTCACGTCGCGGAACTCGCGACGGGCCTTGAGCCGGTCGACGAACTCCATCGTCCGGGTGACGTCGACGGTGACCCACTCGGTGACGTGCGGGGCGGAGAAGGCCGAGTCGACCATCGCCTGCCCCATCATCTTGCGGACGCCCTTGATGGGTTCGCGCGTCTCCCGGCCCGTGGCGTCGTACGAATCGTGGCCTGGAGCGCTCGATACGTATGACGTTGCCGAGCCGGACGCGGCCTCGACGTCCTGCCGGGTCACGACCCCTCCGTCGCCGGAGCCGATCAGCGACGTGATGTCGACGCCGAGGTCCTTGGCCAGCTTGCGGACCGGGGGCTTCGCGAGGGTGCGGACGTCGCCTTCGGGCGCCGAGACCGCAGCGGGAGCCTCGGGCGTGTACGCCGGGACGGCCGGCTCGTCGGCCTCGACGACCTCCGGCGAGACCAGCTCACCCGGGACGAACGACGCCGCGATCTGCTCGTGGGTCGAGTGCTGGGCGGCGGCGGCCGCGGGCGAGGTGGCCTTGCGCGGCCGGCGCAGGGAGTCGCGCTCGGCCTTGTTGCGGCCGACCAGGCTCTCGCCCTCACCGCCGCCGCTCGCGCGGGGGTTGGAGAGGTCGATCTCGTCGAGGTCGGCCTGCGGCGTCGCGGCCGGTGTGTCGGGGGCCGCGGGTGCGGGCGCCTCACCCTCGGCGGCGATCGCGATGATCGGCGTCCCGACCGCCACGGTCTCGCCCTCGGGGACGAGCAGGCCGGTGACCGTGCCGGCATAAGGCGACGGCAGCTCGACCAGCGACTTGGCGGTCTCGATCTCGACGACGATGTCGTTGATGGCGATGACGTCGCCGACCTTGACCTTCCAGGTCACGATCTCGGCCTCGGTGAGACCCTCGCCGACGTCGGGCAGCTTGTACTCAGGCATCAGGAACCCTTCGGTCAGAAGGCGAGCGAGCGGTCGACGGCGTCCAGCACCCGGTCGAGGTCCGGGAGCCACTCCTCCTCGATGCGCGAGGGCGGGTACGGCGTGTCGAACCCACCGACCCTCAGCACCGGCGACTCGAGGGAGTAGAAGCACTCCTCGGCGATCCGGGCGGCGAGCTCGGAGCCGAGGCCGAGGTTGACGTGGGCCTCGTGCACGACGACGGCGTGACCGGTGCGGCGTACGGACTCGTAGACCGGCGCCATGTCGAGCGGGCTCAGGGTGCGCAGGTCGATCACCTCGATCGAGCGTCCCTCCCCGGAGGCAGCCTCGGCGGCCTTGAGCGCCGTCTTGACGGTCGGGCCGTACGCCAGCAGCGTGACGTCGGTGCCGCGGCGGACGACGCGCGAGGCGAACAGCGGGCCGGGCGTCGCGGTCTCGTCGAGGTCCGCCTTGTCGGCGTGGTACTGCCGCTTGGGCTCGAGGAAGATCACCGGGTCGTCGGATGCGATGGCCTGCTGGATCATCCAGTAGCCGTCGATCGGGTTCGAGCAGGCGACCACCTTGAGGCCGGGGGTGTGCGCGAACTGCGCCTCCGGCGACTCGCTGTGGTGCTCGACCGCACCGATGCCGCCGCCGAACGGGATCCGGATGACCATCGGCATCGGCGAGCGGCCCTGCGAGCGGAACCGCATCTTGGCGACCTGACAGACGATCTGGTCGTACGCCGGGTAGACGAAGCCGTCGAACTGGATCTC
>JAICRP010000225.1 GCA_025966445.1 Nocardioides sp. | reverse complement strand
TCGACGTGGCCCTGCGGCGAGAGGATCAGGGCCTCGGTCCAGACACCCGCGGCGAGGCCCTCGAAGTACTGGGTGGTCAGCGAGTGCAGCCACGTGAGCCGGTCGGGCCCGCTGATGCGCACCACGTCGCGGTGCGAGAGGTCGACGAAGCCGTCGGTCGCCTCGAGCGCACGCTGCTCGCCGTTGAAGGACCCGTAGTGCGCCGCCACACCGGCGTCGATGCCGTCGCCGCCCACCGCCCCGGGGAGACCGAGCAAGGGACTCGTCACCGAGTCACCTCGGGGGCCGCCTCAGCGCACTCCACGCAGGCGCCGAACACGGTCAGGTGACCCACGTCGACGGCGAAGTTCTGCTCGTCGCGCAGGCGTTCGGTCAGGGACGTGAGCATGCCTGGTCCAACCGAGACGACGCGCCCACAATTCCGGCAGACCAGGTGGAAGTGCTCGTGGTCGCTGACGGAGTGGTAGGTCGGTGCCCGGTCGCTGAGGTGGGCGTGTCGCACGAGCCCCAGGCCTTCGAGCACCTCGAGGGTCCGGTACACCGTCGAGGCGTTGACCGCGGACGAGTGCTCACGGACCTCGGCGAGCACCTCGTCGGGCGTGGCATGGCCGAGGCTCTCCACCGCGGCCAGGATCAGCTCGCGCTGGGGAGTCAGTCGGTAGCCGCTGTCACGGAGCCGGCTGCGGAGGTCGTTCATGTCCCCGCACCGCGCTGGAGCTGGGCCCAGGTGTGGGGCTGGATCTCCTGACCCATCGCGGCCATGTCGTAGGCGTACAGCAGGTCGCCCTCGACGTACCCGTAGAGCCGCTTGCCCGCCGTGTACGCCTTCGCGGTGGCCGTGCGCGCCACGGTGTCCGTGACCATCTCGAGCTGCGGGCGATCGGGGTGGATCTCGCCGTGCCAGACCTCCACGAACCCCGTGTTGTGCGCCATCACGACCTCGACGGTGCGATCGGCCTGCGGCCGCAGGAAACCCGTCTCCTGGGCGGCGTTGCGCACGAACGCGCCGTCCTCGTCGACGATCCAGGCCCGGCTGAAGTAGTGGATGAACGGGCGGCCGTCCTGCTGGAAGACCAGCTCCTGACCGAAGTGGAACCCCTCGATCGTGGGGTAGTCCCCGTGCCCGTTGCCGTGCCAGCTGCCGATCATCCACGCGAGCGGGGCGCACAGCTCGTGGATGTTCTCGGGGATCTCGAACGGCATGCCTTCACTCTAGTGTTGAGCAATGACGGGAAGACTTGTCGTGAAGGTGACCTGCGGAGCCGAGGACGCCGAGCGCTGCAACCAGGCGTTCACGGTCGCCGCCGCAGCGGTCGCGGCGGGTGCCGACGTCGGCCTCTGGCTGACCGGCGAGGCCGCGTGGTTCGCGCTGCCGGGGCGGGCCGAGACCTTCGCCCTCGACCTCGCGGCGCCGCTAGCGGACCTGCTCGCCGCCGTCGTCGCCGAGGGACAGGTGACCGTCTGTACCCAGTGCGCCCAGCGCCGCGGGATCACCGCCGACGACGTGGTCGAGGGTGTGCGCGTCGCGGGCGCGGCCGTCTTCGCCGAGGAGGTCCTCGCCGAGGGCACGCAGGCCCTCGTCTACTGAACCACCGCGCCCGGCCCGCCAGTCCGTGCGGATCTGCTCCCGCAGCCAGAAGCCGATGTGGGCCGCGCCGGCCAGGGTCACGACGCCGATGATCGCGAAGATGACCCGGTAGTCGAGCAGCGACACGAGGGCCGCGCCGACGGCCAGGGAGACCGCGCCGGGTACCGACATCACCACCTCGGCCGCGGTCGAGACCCGCCCCATCAGGGCCTGAGGCGTGCGCTTCTGGATCAGGGTCAGGTAGCCGATCGTGAGCAGCGGCAACGAGACGCCCATCAAGCCCGCGCACGCCAGCATGAACCACAGCTCGCGAGCGGCAGCGATGCCGAGCATGGTCAGGGCAAGGATCACCAGCCCGAGGGCGGAGGCCGCGACCTCGCCGGTACGTCGGATCAGCCGGCCCGCGGACAGCCCGCCCGCGATCGCACCGACGCCCTGGATGGTGACGAACACACCGGCGTACGTCGCTGGCTTCTCGAAGGCGTCCAGGAGCGCGTAGATGGAGGCCTCGCAGAAGCCGAGCACCAGCATGGTCAGGCCGAACCCGACGAGCATGTTCGCGAGCACCCGGTCGCCGACCAGGTGCCGGAGCCCGGCGGCGATCTGGGCCAGCAGGTGCGAGTCGTCGGGCTCGGGCCGCTCCTCGCGCAGGGGGATGGACGCGATGACGGCGGCGGCGACCGCGAAGCTCACCGCGTCGACGAGGGCGACCAGCCAGCCGCCGGTCCACGCGAACAGGGCGGCGCCGAGGAGCGGGCCGAAGATGCGGAACGCCTCTTTCGTCGTCTGCAAGCTGGCGTTGGCGTCCACGAGGAGGTCCTCGGGGACCATCTCCTTCAGGAGACCGTTGAGCGCGGCCGGGAGCACGACGAACGAGATGCCGTAGAGGAACGCGACCCCCCAGATGATCCAGACGTCGTCCTCGTCGCGCACGAGCACGAGCGGCAGCACCATGACCGCGGACGCGACGTTGCCCCAGACCAGGAACGGCTTGCGGCGGACCCGGTCGAGCCAGACGCCCATGAGCGGGGCGAACAGCGACGGGATGACCATGAAGAAGAAGGTCAGCCCGGCCATCGCGTTGGAGCCGGTCAGCGTCTTCACCCACATGCTGAGGACCAGCAGCATGATCGAGTCGCCGACCATGCTGGCGGTCACGCCGGCGTACAGCCGGGGGAAGCCGGGGGTCTTGAACGCCGCTTTCATCGGTCGTCTCCGTCAGCGGTGGGCTCGAGACCCACCCGTTCATCTGTCTGAGACCTCACGCTGCGAATGCCGGGCGAGACCACACGGCTTCGAGCAGAGGGCAGCTCAGTCCTCGGTGACCGTCAGCCCTATGTTCTCCGGGCCCTGAGTCTCCCAGGTTGCGCTGTAGTCATCCCAGGACGCCTTGCCCGGCTGGTCACCCGTGGCGGCCTGACGGGTCGCCTCGGCGGGAGCGTCCAACCCCTGCATCACGCACGTCACGGCCGCGCCGGCCCCCGCGGAGGCGGCCTTGGCGTCCTGGCCGGAAGGCGTCGTGACGGTGAGCGTGTCGTCGTCGTAGCTGAGGTAGTCCCCGGCGGACCCCAGGTCGAGCTCGGCGTCCTGCGCGGGCACGTTCTCACTGAAGTTGTCGATGCAGCCGTTGTAGACGGTCTCCAGCTCGTTCCCGCGCGAGCAACCGGCGGCACCTCCCACCAGGAGCACGAGGACGGCGAAACCTGTCAAGGGTCGGATCATGGCCGGATCGTAGGCCAGGTCGATGTGCAGCGCATCCGCAGCGGCGGGTGAAGTCGCGATCAAGCGGCGGAGCGGTCCTTGACACCCAGCAGCACGCGGGCCTCGGCGGTGGTCATGGGGGTGCGCTGGGCGAGGCGGCCGACCTCGACGGCGCGCTCGACGAGCTGGGCGTTGGACTCGACGGGGACGCCCCGGCTGATCGTCAGGACGTCCTCCATGCCGACGCGCAGGTGGCCGCCCTTGGAGAGGCTGGCGTACATCACCGCGAGGGTCGAGCGGCCGATACCGGTGGCCGACCACGAGGTGACCGAGGCCGGCAGGTCGCGGACCGCCGCGACCAGGGCGTCGGCGGTGCCGTTCATGCCGCCCGGCACACCCATCACCAGGTCGCAGTGCACCTTCCCGCCGTACGGCGGCCCGTACTTGTCCAGCAGCCGCGTCAGGGCGTGCACCTGGCCGAGGTCGAAGAGCTCGAACTCCGGCACGACCTCCCGCTGCTGCGAGAGCTGGTAGAGCTCGGTCACGAACGGCCACGGGTTGGAGAACACGTCGTCGCCGAAGTTCGTGGTGCCCATCGTCAGGCTGCACGAGTCGGGCTCGGCGTCGAGCACCTTGAGCCGGAGCTCGAGCGGGTCGTGCACGGAGCCTCCGGTCGACAGCTGCACGACCAGCGACGTGCTCTCACGCAGCGCGACGACGGTGTCCTCGAGGCGCTTCCCGTCGAGGGACGGCCGGTGCTCGTCGTCGCGGATGTGGACGTGGATCATGGCCGCGCCGGCGGCCTCGCACGCGACGGCCGTCTCGACGAGCTCGTCCAATGTGGTCGGCAGCTGCGGGCAGTCGGCCTTGGCGGTCTCCGCGCCCGTGGGCGCGACGGTGATGAGGAGCGGTTCGGTCACGGCCGCATCGTGTCAGAAACGTCCTGCATTCAGGTCGGGCTGGGTGCCGTCGAGGTCGGTGAAGCCGTACTCGCGTGCGAGCACCGCGACGTCCATCGTCTGCCCGGTGAACCGCATCGCGTCGGGGTCGGCGGCCAGCGCCACCACCGCCCGCGCGCCGTAGTGCGGGGTCTCGGTGCGGCCGTCCAGCTCGCCGGGCGAGTGGTGCGCCTCCATCAGCTCGGTGCGCATCCAGCCCGGCGCCACGGCGACGCAGGGGATGCCCTTCTCGCGCAGGTGGTGACCGAGGGCGTAGACGAGACGGTTCTTGGCCGCCTTGCTCGACTCGTACGGCACCCACGCCGGCGGCTCGGGCGTGTGCCAGGTGGTGGTCAGGATGATGCCGGCACCGGCCGGGCCCATGGCCTGCTTGAGCACCTGCATGTCGGTGACGAAGTCGGAGTAGGCACCGGCGAGCAGCATGTCGCGGAACTGCGTCATCGGCTCGTCCCAGATCTCCTCCCCCTCGACGTCGTCGTGGTGGTCGTGCCCGCCCCACGCGTTGTTGACCAGCACGTCGATGCGGCCGTGACGGGCGAGCACGTCGGCGACCAGCGCGCGTACGGCGTCGGGGTCGGTGTGGTCGCACACCACGGCCTCCGCCGACCCACCCGCCTCGGTGACCAGCTCGATCGTGTGCTCGAGCGTCAGGTCGTCGACGTCGGTCTGGGTGGGCGCCGCGCGCGTGCTCCGGCCGGTGGCCACGACGTGTGCCCCCGCGGCCCCCAGCTCACGCGTGACCGCC
>JAICRP010000229.1 GCA_025966445.1 Nocardioides sp. | reverse complement strand
CGACCCGGCCGGCGCCGCCTCGACCGTCTTGATGATGAACTCCGTGGAGCCGACCAGGTCGGCCTTCAGCACCACCTCGTGGACGCACTCGGGGTGCACCAGGATGTTGACGCCCGGGATGGTCGCGCGCAGTTCGTCGACGGTGTCGGGGGAGAAGCGGCCGTGCACCGAGCAGTGCCCGCGCCACAGGATCATCTTCGCGTCCCGCAGCTCCTGGGCGGTGAGCCCGCCGTTGGGCTGGCGCGGATCCCAGACCACGCAGTCGTCGAGGGTCAGGCCCATCTTCAGGACGGCGGTGTTGCGGCCGAGGTGCTGGTCGGGCAGGAAGAAGACCTTGGTGTCCTCCCCCGATGACCCGTGCTGGGCGAACGCCCATTCGAGCGCCGCCTCGGCGTTGGACGACGTGCACACGGCGCCACCGTTGCGGCCGCAGAACGCCTTGATGTCGGCCGAGGAGTTCATGTAGGTCACCGGCACGACCGACGCGGCGACGCCGGCCTGGGTCATCGCGTCCCAGGCGTCCTCGACCTGGGCGATGCGCGCCATGTCGGCCATCGAGCAGCCGGCCGCGAGGTCGGGGAGGATCACCTTCTGGGCAGGACTCGTGAGGATGTCGGCCGACTCGGCCATGAAGTGCACGCCGCAGAAGACGATGTACTCCGCCTCGGGGCGGCCCGCGGCGTCGCGGGCGAGCTTGAACGAGTCGCCCGTGACGTCGGCGAACTGGATGACCTCGTCGCGCTGGTAGTGGTGACCGAGCACGAACACCCGGCTGCCCAGCGTCTCCTTGGCCGCGCGGGCCCGCGCCACCAGGTCGGGGTCGGACGCCGCCGGGAGGTCGCCGGGACACTCGACGCCGCGCTCGGAGGAGAGGTCCTTGCCCCGGCCGAGGGGGAGCAGGGGCAGGTCGACGGTCGTGCTCATACCGTGAAGCGTAGAACCACCCTCAGAGGAGCGAGCCGTGGTGCAGGTACGGCGCAGGCGGGCGCATGTCCCGCAGAGCCAGGTAACCCTCCTGCACGAGGTCGAGCCGAGCGGCCATCCCGACGTCGATCGCCCACTCGTTCGCCGCCGTCACGTGCGGGACCCGGACGCTCTCACCGCTGGCGGCAAGGCACTCCCACAGGAGGCGGGCGGCCGTCCGGCGGTTGGTCGCGGCGAGCAGGGCAGGCATGCCGTCGGTGGCATGGAAGGCGTACCCGCTGCCCGTCGAGGTGTCCGACACCACCAGCCGGAACATCTCCAGCAGCAACGCGTGGTCGGGTCCGTGCGCGGCGCCGCGGACCCGCCGGTCGATCGAGTCCATCAGCTCGAAGTCGCCGGCGGACCCGTCGCGCACCTTCTCGACGACCGGGATCGCGGACCGGTCGACGGAGCCGGACAAGTACATCTGCGGGTGCAGCGAGAAGCCGGCAGCGCGGTAGCGCCGGATCGCCTTCGCGTCCGCCGACGCCGAGAGCATGCCGCGCAGGCAGCCCCGGCCGTGGTGCAGCGCCGCGGCGAGGAGGGCCTTGCCGATGCCCTGGCCCTGCAGCCCGGGCCGGACGACGTACGTCGAGAGGATCCACATCAGCTCGCGGGTGAGCGACGTTGCGCAGCCGATCATCTCCCCGTCGACCTCGGCCACCCAGCAGCCGCCGGGGTCGGTCCGGAGCACGTGCAGGGTCCGCTCGACCCACTGCGCGCCCCGCGCCGCCGAGCGTGGCTGCGGCTCGGGGCCTCCCCGCGGCGAGAGTCGCGCGTCGACCTCGTAGAAGCCCTCGGAGCTGAGCCGCTCGGCGCCGACCACGTCCTCGGGCCGCATCGGCCGGATCCGGGCGTCGTTCACGAGGCGACCCTACGGAGGCCGGTACGCCGACCGGGCGTCGAAGACGATGGCGCATGTTCCAGGGCGTATCGGCTATGGATCATCCACTGCGTTCCCGATGGGATCGACCCATGACGACGACCACGGTCCTCACCGTCCTCACCGCCGTCGGCGCCGCCACGTTCGGCGGTGCGCTGTTCGCCTTCTCGGCGTTCGTGATGCACGGCCTGGATCGCACCCCGACCCGTTCCGCGGTCGAGGCGATGCAGCACATCAACCTGTCCGCTCCGCGTGCGCCCCTGGTCGTGGTGATGACCGGGACGACGGGGCTCGCGGTCGCGACGGCGGTGCTGTCCAGGTCACCGCTCGTGGTCGCGGGCTGCGCGGCCTTCCTCGCCAGCATCGCGATCACGGGCTTGTTCCACATCCCGCGCAACAACGCTCTTGCGGACGTGGACGCCGCCGGTCCGGACGCCGCGACCGCCTGGGCGGCGTACTCCGGTCCCTGGCAGCGTGGCAACCACGTGCGCACCGCGGCCGCGCTCGGCGGCGCCCTCCTGCTGGTGGTCAGCCTGGTTGGATGAGCGGGTGCGCGTGCTGGTGGCTCCCGACAAGTTCGCCGGCACCCTGACCGCGGTCGAGGCCGCCCGGGCCATCGCGACGGGCTGGCGGCGGCACGCCCCCGACGACGAGCTCGACCTCGCCCCGATGGCCGACGGTGGGCCAGGGTTCGTCGACGTGCTGCACGAGGCGCTCGGCGGGAACGTACTGGCGGTGACGGTCTCCGGGCCCTTCGGGGAGCCGACCCCGGCCACCCTGCTGGTCGTCGAGGAGACGGCGTACGTGGAGAGCGCCCAGGCCTGCGGCCTGCACCTGACCCGGCGCGAGCGCGCCGAGGAGGCCTCGACGCGCGGGGTGGGTGAGCTCGTGCTGGCGGCCCTCGACGCGGGCGCCTGCGAGGTCGTCGTCGGACTCGGCGGCAGCGGCACGACCGACGGCGGCGCCGGCTTCCTGGCGGCCCTCGGTGCCACCGCCGACCGACCGCTCGACGCCGGACCGGCGGGGCTCGACGGTCTGGGCAGCGTCGACGTCTCCGCCTGCCGCGAGCGGCTCGGTGACGCCACCCTGGTCGCCGCCAGCGACGTGGACAACCAGCTGACCGGCATGTTCGGCGCGGCCAAGACGTTCGGCCCGCAGAAGGGCGTCGCCGAGGAGCGGATCCCCGTCGTGGACGGCCGGCTGGAGGCGTACGCGACGGCCGTCGACCGCCGTACCTCCCTCCTGCCGGGCGCCGGAGCGGCCGGCGGCCTGGGGTTCGCGCTGCTCGCTCTCGGTGCGTCGCGCCGGCCGGGCCTCGACCTGGTGGCCGAGGCCACCCGCCTCGCGGCGCGTGCGCGGGCTGCCGACCTGGTCCTCACCGGGGAGGGCGCGTTCGACTTCTCCAGCCGCGCCGGCAAGGTGCCGTACGGCGTCGCCCAGATCGCCGCCGAGGCCGTCCGGCCGTGCGTGGCGCTGGCCGGGCAGGTCCTGGTCGGCGCCCGTGAGATGCGTGCCCTCGGCATCGAGTCCGCGTACTCGCTGGTCGAGCTGGTGGGGGAGGAGCGGGCCGTGGCGGAGCCCGCGGAGGCGCTCGCGGAGCTCGCCCAGCGGGTCGCCCGCACCTGGTCCCACTAGTGGCGGCGAACTCTCGGAATAACCGCGCGTGTGGGACCATTGAACCCGGTAGCACCCCGTGACGAAGGAGCCCCATCACATGACCGAGACGGTTCAGAGCACCGACGAGCGCCGCACCGACCAGATCAACCTGAGCACCGTGGCCGCCCAGAAGGTCAAGAGCCTGCTCGAGCAGGAGGGTCGTGACGACCTCCAGCTGCGCATCTCCGTGCAGCCCGGTGGCTGCTCGGGCCTGCGTTACCAGCTCTTCTTCGACGAGCGGAGCCTCGACGGTGACGTCGTCACCGACTTCGACGGCGTCGCCGTCGTCGTCGACCGGATGAGCGTCCCGTACCTCAACGGCGCCCAGATCGACTTCGTGGACAGCATCGAGAAGCAGGGGTTCACCATCGACAACCCCAACGCCACCGGCTCCTGCGCCTGCGGCGACTCGTTCCACTGATCGCGTAGCGAAGCCCCCGACCGGTGGTCGGGGGCTTTGCTGTGCCTCGGCGCCAGGTCAGTCGAGGTGCAGGTGCAGCGCGTTGGCGAGCCGCTGGGCGGCTTCGTCGATGCGGATCTCCCGCTTGGGCACCTCCCGCGGGAAGTCGTCGTACGTCAGGCTCGGGGCCGGCCGGCCGGCGGCCCGGGCGACGCTCTCGAGGCGGTCGCGGGTGGCGCGCGCGTCGGCGTACATGTCGGCCATGTTCCGACGCTAGGGGCTACTGGTGAGTACGCCCAGCAAGCGGGCGATCGGGTGCTTCGCCGGTAGGGTGACGCAACGTGTCCCTGCTGATCTGCGGATCCATCGCCACTGACCACCTGATGACGTTCGGGGGCAAGTTCCGCGACTCCCTCGTCGTCGAGCAGCTCGACAAGCTCTCGGTGTCCTTCCTCGTCGACGAGCTGGAGATCCGGCGCGGCGGCGTGGCGCCGAACATGTGCTTCGGCCTCGGCGCCCTCGGGCTCTCACCGGTGCTGGTCGGTGCGGCCGGCGACGACTTCGCCGACTACCGCTCGTGGCTGGAGCGGCACGGTGTCGACTGCTCCTCCGTACGGATCTCCGAGACCCGGCACACCGCGCGGTTCGTGTGCACGACCGACACCACGATGGCGCAGTTCGCCTCGTTCTACCCCGGCGCCATGAGCGAGGCCCGGCTGGTCGAGCTCAAGCCGATCGTCGACCGGGTGGGCGACCCGACGTTCGTGCTCATCGCCGCCGACGACCCCGAGGGCATGGTCCGCCACACCCACGAGTGCCGCCAGCGGGGCTACCCGTTCATCGCCGACCCGAGCCAGCAGCTCGCGTTCAGCGACGGCGAGCTGATCCGCAAGCTGATCGACGGCGCGGCGATCCTGTTCTCCAACGAGTACGAGTCGCACATGATCGAGCAGAAGACCGGTTGGTCGGCCGACGAGGTGCTCACCCGGGTCGGCACCCAGGTGACCACGCTCGGCAAGGACGGCGTCCGG
>JAICRP010000158.1 GCA_025966445.1 Nocardioides sp. | reverse complement strand
CCCGACCAGTCCTCGCCGGGTCGCAGCGCCTGGAGATTGGCGTCGAGCTGGGCGAGCTGGTCCATCAGCGCCGGGCTGCCGAACGCCTGCTGCGACAGGGCCATCAGCTCCTCGCGCTGCTCGCGCGTCATCGAGTTGAGCATCCGCTGGGCAGCGGCGGCTCGTTGGGCGAGGGCGTCGATCAGCTCGTCGACGTTGCGCGGGTTCTCGGGGAAGAAGTCCCCGTGCTGCTCCATGAACGCGTCGAAGTCGTCCTGCGTGTCGGTCCCCTGGGCGTGCCTGGCCAACAGCGCGTTGAGGTCGGTGAGCATCTCGTTGATGGCCTCGCGGTCCTCGTCCGAGGCGTCCTCGAGGGCCTGCTTCATGCCGGCGAAGCGCTGGTCGAGCAGCTCGCGACCGAGCAGGTCCTTGATCCGCTCGTAGTCCTCACGCGCCTCGCGGCTCTGCCAGTCGTAGTCGGACAGCTCGCTGACAGCGGCTGCGGTCGACTGCGGGAGGTTGTCGAGCTGCATCTCGCGGAACGCGCGGTCGGCGTCGTCGAGGTCCACGTCGCGGGCCAGCTGTTTGCGCTCGCTCAGGACGGCCCTCTCGAGCAGCTCGCGGACCTCCCGGAGGGTGCCGTCGAGGTTGTGCTCGGCGGTCAGCTCGCGGCGTTTCTCCGCTACCCGGCGGGCCAGGTCGTCGAGACCGGTGCGGTCCTGGTTGCCCCGGCGCAGGAACTCCCGCATGGCGCGCTCGGGGCTGTAGCCGGCCATCACGTCCTGGCCGATCGCTTCGAGCGCCTCGGCCAGGTCGACCGGCGGGGCCAGCGGGTCGGGTCCGCCGTCGTACGCCGCGTACCTGTGTCTAGCCGTAGACCGTCTCGCCACCACCGGACTCCTTGCTGATCTTGCGGGCGAGGTAGAGCCCCTCGAGCGCGAGCTCGATCGCGCCGGCTCGCTGACCGTCGTGGGTGGCGTCGAGCCGCTCGCACACCTCGTCGTACAGCTCGGACTCCCCCAGCACGGGCAGGCCGGTGAGGAAGTCGCGGGCGGTGACCTGCTCGCCGGTCGTCACCATCTGGCCGGCCTCGATGCGGTCGACGAGGAGGGAGAAGTCGAGGCCACGGAAGTGGTGGCGCACGGTCTCCGCGGTCGCGGTGCGCAGGAGATGCAGGAGGATCTCGTCCTCGCGCCCCTCCTCGCCGGTCTCGAACTCGACCTTGCCCTTGAGCGTCTCGGACGCGGCCTCCAGATCGACCATCCGCGCCACGGCCTCGTCCTCGCCCTGCACGGTCGCCCGGTGCAGCGCGGCCGCGGCCACCGTCTCGGCGCCGGCGATCGAGAACCGCGCGCTCACTCCGCTGCGCTGGTCGACCGAGCTGGACCCGCGCAGGTTGCGGGCGAACCGGGCCAGGATCTCGACCAGGTAGTCGGGCACCTCGGCCCGCAGGTCGGCCTCCTGCCTGATCACCGCGATCTCGTCCTCGAGGGCGACCGGGTAGTGCGTGCGGATCTCCGCGCCGAAGCGGTCCTTGAGCGGCGTGATGATGCGACCACGGTTGGTGTAGTCCTCGGGGTTGGCGCTGGCGACGAGGAGGACGTCGAGCGGCAGGCGCAGCACGTAGCCGCGGATCTGGATGTCGCGTTCCTCCATCACGTTGAGCAGCGCCACCTGGATCCGCTCGGCGAGGTCGGGCAGCTCGTTGATCGCGACGATGCCGCGGTGGCTGCGCGGCACCAGCCCGAAGTGGATGGTCTCCGGGTCGCCCAGGCTGCGGCCCTCGGCCACCTTCATCGGGTCGACGTCGCCGATGAGGTCGCCGACGCTCGTGTCGGGGGTGGCGAGCTTCTCGGCGTACCGCTCGTCGCGATGCCGCCACTCGACCGGCATCCGGTCGCCCAGCTCGATCGCGCGGCGCTTGGACTCGGGGGTGATCGGCTCGTAGGGGTGCTCCCCCAGCTCGCTGCCCGCGATCACCGGTGTCCACTCGTCGAGCAGGCCGACCAGCGTGCGCAACAGCCGGGTCTTCCCCTGGCCGCGCTCACCCAGCAGCACCATGTCGTGCCCCGCGAGGATGGCCCGCTCGAGCTGGGGGATCACGGTGTCGGAGAAGCCGTGCAGCCCCGGCCACGGGTCGTCCCCGGACCTGAGCTTGGCCAGCAGGTTCTCGCGCATCTCCTCGCGCAGTGACAGCTGGACGTGCCCGCTCTCGCGGAGCTCACCGACGGTGGTGGGTTGGCTCACGCGCTTCACGCTATCCCCGGTCGTCAAGAACCGGAGGGGCTGTCCGGTCCGTCGGGGGCATGGGTAGGTTCGTCGGGGTGGAGACCGACGAGGTGCTGACCTTGCTGCAGGACGTGGCCGAGGAGGTCATCAACCCGCGGTTCCGCAGCCTGGACGACGACCAGATCGCCGAGAAGAACCCCGGGGACCTGGTGACCGTGGCCGACCGCGAGGCGGAGGTGCTGATCACCGCGGCGCTGCAGGCTGCGTACCCGGACGCGCTGATCCTGGGCGAGGAGGCGACGGCCGCCGACGAGACGTTGGTGGACCGGTACTACGCCGCCGACCACGCGTTCACCGTCGACCCGGTCGACGGCACCAAGAACTTCGTCAAGGGATCCAAGGACCACGCGGTGATGGCCTCGGAGGTCCGCGGCGGCGAGGTGGTACGGGCCTGGATCTGGCAGCCGCAGCACGCGACGGCATACGTCGCCGAGCGCGGTGCCGGCGCGTACCGCGACGGCGAGCGCATCGTCCGGCCGCCGACCGGAGACTCACTTCGCGGGGTCACCTCGCGCCGTCGCTGGATCGGCCGGGCGCTCGGTGCGCTGAAGGCGCTCGACCTGACCTGGGTGTGCTGCGGGATCGACTACCCGAAGCTGGTGGAGGGCGAGGCCGACTACGCGCTCTACCGCAAGGCCAAGCCGTGGGACCACGCTCCCGGCCTGCTGCTGCTCCATGAGGCGGGCGGGTACGTCGGCACCTTCGACGGTGAGCCGTACGACCCCCGGCGTGGCATCCCGTCCGGCCTGGTCGCGGCGGCCGATCGGCCGACCTACGACCTGGTGCAGGGCCTCATCGGCGACCTGCCGGGCCTGTGACCGACGCCCAACCGGGGCTGGCCCCGGACGAACCCGACCCCGACGCCGAGCCGGCCTTCGAGCTCGAGGTGGACGGCGAGGTGTTCGAGATCGTGTACTCCTCGACCCGTGGTTCGTCGTACGCCTGGCTGAGCGGTCCCAACGCCGGATACGGGTTCGGGGCGAGCGGCCCGAAGCCCGCGTCCCTCGACGACCACCGCGCGGCCATCCGCAACTTCCTGGAGCAGATCGACCCGGAGACCGGTCTCATCGAGCCGGACTGACGACCGGGCGCGGCAGACGACGACCTTCCACGACACCCTGGTCGTCTCCTGACCGGGTGTAGTCGCGAACCCGGGGCGCATGACCACACCCAGGCACGCAGCTCGATCGTCACCGGATCCCGACGCCGTACTCCTGGCGGATCACGAGCGCGACCGCGTCGCGCTGGTCGGCGAAGCGGGGGTCCTCGAAGACGGTCCGCTTCACGAACGGGAACCGGCCCGCCAGCATCCGTGACCAGGCGCCGAGCACCGAGTCGGTGCCGGGGCTGACGCCGAGCGCCTCCTTCGGCCAACCCACCTCGGTCGTCATCCCGTGGCTCTGCAGCAGGTCGCTGAGCCCGAACTCGTAGGTCTGGATGACGTCGCGTTTGGTCTCCTGCGGGCGGACGTTCGCGAAGAAACCCCGCAGCGGCTCCCGCGCGAGGACGCCGTCGCGGAAGGCGAGCAGGTAGCTCTGCAGGTGGACCTGCGGGTACATGTTCGACGTCGCAGCCCACACCTCCGCGGGTGACGCCTCGATGCGCGCGACCAGGTCGTCGAGCGGGCCGTAGGGACCGGCGAGCGAGTCGTTGGTCAGCACGACCAGGGACTTGGCGGCGATCTGCGGGTACGCCGTCAGCGCGGCACCCCAGGACCCGAAGTCGTACCCGACGTTCGGTCGCCGCACGACCGCGACCCCGTCCGGCAGCGGGTCGACCTGCAGCGTCTTGGGGGACCAGGCGTCGCGCGCGGCGACGATGAGGGTCGGTACGCCGGCCGCGGCCCAGGCCGCGGCGCCACTCAAGGCTTCGGGGCGGAGCCGACCGCCCAAGGAGTACTCGGCCAGCACGACCACCCGGTCCGCGCCCAGCACGGCGTCGAGGTCACCGGCGACCGGGCGCGGCGCCGGAGGCAGGCTCTCGTTGAGCCGCCGTTGCACCCGCCACTTCATGCGCCGGGCGTCCTTCTTGCGGTCCTCCAGGTGGCGGCGGAGCGACGAGCCCAGCCAGCGCGACCGTCCGTCCTGCTCGAGCCGTTGGACCCGGTCGGTGAGCGTGGCCCCGTCGTCCTGCGGGCGCTCGTGGGTGCCACGCAACCGCCAGCCCCAGGCCTCGACCGCCTTGGTCAGCTCGCCCGGGTGCGACATCCAGAGCTTCGCGAGCCGACCGGCCTGGCGGGCCTGTCCGGCCAGCAGGTCGCGTCCCGCGATGTCGGCGTCGTACCCCAGGTCGAAGCGCAGGCGTTCGGCCACCACACGCGGATCCACACGTGGGCCGTTGACGATGTTGGAGAGGTTGAGGTCGTGCACGACCTGCGCCCACATCACCGGCGCCCGTACCTCGCGGATGGGTCCGTGGGCGCGGGCCCGGGCGTGCTTGGCGACGTACACGGTGACGGGAAGCCGCTCCGGCTCGCGCCGCTCGATCAGCGACAGGAAGGGGTTCGACAGCTGGTCGCTCAGGTACACCGATCCCGACCGGTCGATCTGGACGCCCCGCGTGAAGCTGACGAACAGGCGGTCCTGACGCGCGAACTGCGCCTGCACCGTGGCCATGAAGTCGACGGCCATCGCGTCGTCGGAGTCGATCCGGGTGGTGATCAGGAACCTTGCGTCGGCGACGGCGGCCACCGGCTCCGCGAAGCTGTCCCGGCGGAACGGCTCGTGCGACCACACCGGAGTGAACACGTCCTCGGCGAGGCTCTCGATGTCCTCGCGGAACTCGTCACTGCAGCGGTCGTCGAACAGCACCAGCCACGTGAAGTCGTCCACGGACTGCGAGATCACCGACGGGTACGTCGCGTCGTAGAAGAAGCCGAGACGGTAGCGCAGCCACTCCTCACCGGCCGGGGCGCCGCCGGGAGCGAGCACGGCGCTGAACCTCGTCAGCAGTACATGGTCGAAGTCTTGGGCGCCGTACACGTGACTGGGCACGCGGCTATCGTGCCCGCGTGACGCTCGTGGCGCGACCGAAGCGCCGGATCCTCGGCATCACCGGAGCCCCCGGCGTCGGCAAGACGACGTACGCGCTCGCGCAGGTGTCCGCGAGCGGCGCGCCCGCGGCGTACGTGCCGATGGACGGCTTCCACCTCGCCGACGTCGCCCTCTCCGCGCTGGGCCGGCTCGACCGCAAGGGCGCGCCGGACACCTTCGACGCGTGGGGGTACGCCGCCCTGTTGCGCCGGCTGCGCGACGAGCGCGACCACGTCGTCTACGCGCCCGGCTTCGAGCGGCAGCTCGAGCAGCCGATCGCCGGTGCCCTGGCCGTGCCTCCCGACGCGCAGCTGGTGGTGACCGAGGGCAACTACCTGCTGCTCGACCGGCCCGAGTGGCGGTACGTCCGCGAGCAGCTGGACGAGGTCGTGCACCTGGTCACCGACGACGACGTCCGCCGGCGCCGGCTGGTCGCCCGGCACGTCGAGTTCGGCAAGACCCCCGCCGAGGCCGAGGCATGGGTGGCCCGAGTCGATGACGCGAACGCCGCTCTCGTCGAGGCGGCTGCGCACCGCGCGGACCGCGTCGTCGAGCTCACGTGACGCGCAGGCCGCGCCCGCTAGCGTCGTCCAGGTGCACCGACCGGACTGCCCGTGCCGGAGCGGGACGCCGTACGACGCGTGCTGCGGGGTGCTGCACGACGGCGAGCGCAGGCGGCGACGCCCGAGGAGGCCTCGAGGTGCACGCGGCCGACGGCGACGTCGTGGAGCTCACCGCGAGGTACGACGGACCGTCCGGGCCGGGCGCGTTGCACGAGGTGAGCCGGTTCGAGCGTCGCGCGCGACGGTGGTGGTACGTCGACGGTGACGTGAGCTGACGAGGAATCCGGAGCGGACTAGGCCGGATCCCTCTGTTTTGGGCCAGAATCGCCCCTGAAGCAGTCGTTTCTCCGCGCATCCACCAGCGATCCGCTAGTTTCTCCGTACTGGCTGAACCGTCGTTCAGGGCTGGGGGGCTCGAACGACCCGGGTTGTCAGCTGTGGCCGGACGATGGCACGGGGGGCCGTGCGTACGTCCTACGCCGGGGTGGTGGAGCCGTTCAGGCTCCACCCCCGGCGGCGCCACTCCTCCGTCTGGCTCAGCCGCGGACCAGGAAGCCCAGCAGGTCCTGCCGGGTCAGCACACCGACGGGCTTGCCGTCCTCCTGGACCAGCACCGCGTCGGCCTGCTCGAGCAGCTTGACGGCGTCGGTCGCGGACTCGCTGGAGCCGATGGTCGGCATCGGCGGCGACATGTGCTGCTCGACCGGGTCGGTGAGCAGGGCCTGACCGGTGAAGAGCTTGTCGAGCAGGACCCGGTCGGAGACCGAGCCGGCCACCTCGGCCGCCACGATCGGCGGCTCCGCGCGGACCACGGGCATCTGCGAGACGTCGTACTCCTCGAGGATGTGCACCGCCTCCGCGATGGTCTCGCCCGGGTGGGTGTGCACGAGGTCGGGCAGCTGGCCGGACTTGCCGCGCAGGATCTCGCCGACCGTCTGGCCGGCGCGCTCGGCCCCGTCGACGGGGAAGCCGTACTGGGCGAGCCAGTCGTCGTTGAAGATCTTGGTCAGGTAGCCGCGGCCCGAGTCGGGCAGCAGCACGACGATCACGGCGTCCTTGCCCTCGGGGGTGCCGGCCAGCTCGTGGGCGAGGACCTTCGCGGCCTCGGCGGCCATGCCGGACGAGCCGCCGACCAGCAGGGCCTCGGTCCGCGCCAGCCTGCGCGTCATCGCGAAGGAGTCGGCGTCGGAGACCTCGATGACCCGGTCGGCGATGGTGCGGTCGTAGGTCTCCGGCCAGAAGTCCTCGCCGACGCCCTCGACGAGGTACGGGCGGCCGCTGCCGCCGGAGTACACCGAGCCCGAGGGGTCCGCGCCGACGACCTGGACCGACGGGTTCTGCTCCTTCAGGTAGCGGCCGACGCCGCTGATGGTCCCGCCGGTACCCATGCCGGTCACGAAGTGGGTGACCCGACCCTCGGTCTGCTCCCAGATCTCCGGACCGGTGGTCTCGTAGTGGGAGCGCGGGTTGTGCGGGTTGGAGTACTGGTCGGGCTTCCAGGCTCCGGGCTGCTTCGAGAGACGGTCGGAGACGTTGTAGTAGGAGTCGGGGTGCTCGGGGGCCACGGCGGTCGGGCAGACGACGACCTCGGCGCCGT
>JAICRP010000173.1 GCA_025966445.1 Nocardioides sp. | reverse complement strand
GTCCGAGATCGTGCGGCAGGAGATCTTCGGCCCGGTCGCCCCGATCACCACGTTCGCCAGCGAGGACGACGCGATCGACCGCGCCAACGACACCGAGTACGGCCTGGCGTCCTACGTCTACACCCGCGACCTCGCCCGGACCATCCGGGTCGCCGAGCGGCTGCAGTTCGGGATGGTCGGCATCAACTCCGGGCTGATCTCCAACGCGGCGGCGCCGTTCGGCGGGGTCAAGGCGAGCGGGTTCGGGCGCGAGGGCAGCTTCGAGGGCATCGACGAGTACCTCGACACCACGTACGTCGCCCTGCCCGCCGGCTGACCCACGCGTCGGGTGGAGATCTTCGGCGACACGGCGACCGTCTACCGCGACTTCGCCACCGAGGCGTACGGCTCTGCCTGCTTCCGCGAGTGGGCGCTGGGCGTGGCCGGCGACCCCGACGTGCTCGCGTGGCTGCAGACGCTGCCCGAGCGCAAGCGCCAGGCCAACCTCGTCTTCGCGGCGGCGAGGTGGCACGGCGTCCCCGCCCCAGGACCGTACGCCGCGCTGCGCGACGCCCTGCTCGGCGACGAGGGACCGATCCGCGCCACCATCCTCGAGCGCGCCACCCAGACCAACGAGGTGGGCCGGCTGGCCACGTTCTACCCGGCCTTCGCCAGCCTGGGCACCCGGCCGCTCGCGCTTCTCGAGGTCGGCGCGAGCGCGGGGTTGTGCCTGTACCCCGACCGGTACCTCATCCGCTGGACGTTCCCGGACGGCGGCACGCAGGAGACCGACCCGGTCGGTCCGCTCCTGGAGTGCGCGACCACGGGCGAGGTGCCGGAGTGGGCCCTGGCGCCCGTCGTCTGGCGGGCCGGCGTCGACCTCGCACCCGTCGACGTCACCGACGACGAGGCGGTCCGCTGGCTGGAGACGATGGTGTGGCCGGAGCAGGAGGAGCGCCGCGAGCGCCTGCGCCGGGCCGTCGAGATCGCTCGCGCGGACCCGCCGTACCTCGTTCGGGGCGACCTGCTGGAGAGGCTGCCCGCCCTCGTCGAGCAGGCGCCGCCGGACGCGACGCTCGTGGTCTTCCACTCCGCGGTGATCGCCTACCTCGAGCACGCCCAGCGAGCGCGCTTCGCGGCGATGATGACGGGCATGGTCGCCGACGGGCGCTGCCACTGGGTCAGCAACGAGGGTCCGCGGGTGCTGCCGGACCTCGTCCCTCCCGGGGTCGAAATCCCGTTCGGCCGGTTCGTGCTGGCCGTCGACGGCAGCCCGGTCGCGCTGACCCACGGTCACGGGGCCGAGCTCGACTGGCTGTGAGCCTCAATGCTCCGGCAGCGCGGCCAGCACCTCGGCGTTGTGGCGGTGCCCCACGGCCTCGTACCCGACCACGGTCACCCAGGGGGCCAGGGCGAGCACCAGCAGGGTGACGGTGATGGAGAGGCCGGCGGCCGACAGGACCACGGCGATCGCGACGACGACGCCCGTGAGGGCGATCAACAGCAGGTGGAAGGGGTCGATCGTCCGGGTGAGGGCGGCGTACAGGAGGAAGAGCCCGAGCAGGTAGGTCGAGACCGGGATCGCCACGGTGAGCAGGGTGCCGGTCGCCGAGAGCTCGGAGTGGTGCTCGAGGAAGTACGCCGCGGCGTGCAGACCCGCGCCCACGGCGACGATCGCGCCGAACAGCGGGATGTGGCCGTAGCCCCAGCCGAAGGACCGCGAGCGGTACGCGTGCAGGAGGTCACCGCACGGGATGACGAAGTACGTCCACCACAGGCCGAACGTCAGGGCTACGCAGGCGACGCCCAGCAGGGCCACCTCCGTCGTCCAGCCGGAGACGTCGATGAGCGCGCCGAGGGCTGCCGTGGTGCCGAGCAGGCCTTCACCGAGGGCGATGATCACCATCAGGCCGTAGCGCTCGGCGATGTGGTGCGCGTGCCACGGGGTGCCGCCGCGGACGTGCTCGGCGACGAACGGGCCGACCAGCTCGACCAGCACGAGGACCACGACCCAGGCGAACATCACGCCGACGCTCGTGTCCGCGAACGCGAGGACGATCCAGCCGATCTGCGAGACGGTGAGGGTGACGATGAAGATCTTGCAGACCTCGCGCCGGTCGGGGTCCTGCCGGGCGGCGCGCATCCACTGGGCGATCATCGGCACGCGCATGATCACGTAGCCCAGCACCATCACGCCGTTGTCGACGTGGTCGCCGTGCTCGAGCGAGGCGAACATCCGCGGCAGGCCGAGCGCCAGCACGATGACGCCCACCATCTGCACCATCGTGGTGATCCGGTACACCCAGTCGTCGGTGTCGTACGCCGAGGCGAACCACGCGAAGTTGATCCAGGCCCACGACACCGCGAACGTCGCGAAGCAGAACCCGACGATCCCTACGCCCACGTGGCCGGCGGCGAGGAGGTGGGCCAGCTCGTCGGCGGCGGTGCCGAACGCGATCACGAACGTCAGGTCGAACAGCAGCTCCAGCGGCGTCGCCGTGCGGCCACGTTCGTGCGGGTCGCGCCCGGACATCGTGACGGCGGTGTGCCGGAACGTGCTCTCGCTCACCGGTGGATCGTAAGGTGCGTCAGCTCCCGAGCGCGGTGGCCAGGTCGTTGCGTGAGCGGATGCCGAGCTTGCGGTACACGTGCGACAGGTGCCACTCGACGGCCTTGACCGAGACGCCGAGCAGGTCCGCGATCTCCCGGTTGCGCATCCCGTCGCGGGCCAGCACCGCCACCCGGCGCTGGGTCTGGGTCAGGGTGTCGGCGGCCTCGGCCTCGCCCGGCTTGTGCCCGAGACGCTCCAGCAGCCGGGCGGCGCGACCCCACAGCGGCCACAGCTGCTCGCGGAACGCCAGCGACTCGACGGCGATCAGCAGCCGGGTGGCTTCCTCGACCCGCTCCTCGCGGTCCGGGTCGTTCGCGCCCGACAGCACGAGCAGGCCGGAGAGGTCGGTGTCGATCTGGGCGCGCAGGCGCGCGGCCGGCTGTCCCTCGAGCAGCGCGCGGGCGGAACGCAGCACCGCGATCCGCTCGGTCGAGTCGGCGACGACGGACAGGCCACGCAGGGCGAGCGCCTCGCCGTACGGCGACCCGGCGGCGCGTGCGACGGCGACCTGGTGGACGGCCAGGGTGCGGGCCCTGGCGATCTCGCCGGTGCGCACCAGGGCGAGGGCGAGCGAACCGCGCCAGGGCACCTCTTCGGGGTCGTCCTTGTCGCCCATCGCCTCGCCGGCGGCTTCGTACCTCGGGATGGCGATGTCGGCGTCGCCCAGCGCCGCGAGCACGTCGCCGAGGGTCTGGTTGGCGATGCCGCCCAGCCGTCCGGCCCGGTGCTGCCACGGGACGATGTCGTCGGTGAGGGCCCGCGCCTGCGCGACCTCACCGCGCGCGAGCCGGCACTCCACCAGGGTCGCGATGACCAACGGGGCGGTGTCTCCCAAGTCGGCCAGCGAGCGCGCCAGGGGAGACAGAGTGTCCAGCGCGGACGTCACCTGGCCTGCTCGAGCGTGGGTACGCCCCAGCGACAGGAGATGGAACTCAGTGCCCCCCGGCAAGCCAGCGACCAGAAAATCTGGTGCGTGCATGGGCACAAGATAGGGACCAGGGGGCGCTAGGGGGAGGGGTTCGGCGGAACTTTGTCCCAGATGTGGATTCCAGGGCCCACCGGTCTAATCAGGATCGGCCCAGGAATCCGAGCAGCACGTCGGCCGATCCGGCCGTCTGACCGGTCCGCCGAGGCGCCGCGAACCGGTCCGGCCGGTCCTCCGGCAGCACGACCGCCTGGGCGACGGGCAACAGCTCCTGCGCGAGGTCGTCGGGCACGTCCCGGAGCGCGCCGGTCGCCTGGCCGACGTCCCAGCCGTGCACCGTGATCTCGAGGGCGGCGGCCGAGACGAGCAGCGCCGACGGCACCGGGCTGTCGCCCACGACGACGTAGTCGGGGGTCGGCGCACTCCACACCCCGAGCAGGTGGCAGGCCTTGCCCTGGAGCGCCTCCAGGTCGGAGGCGGGCCGGCGGGGGACCTCCACGCGGACGGCGCCGCCGGCGGCCTCGAGGAACGCGTCGAGGCCGTCGTCCATGTGGCAGAGCAGGTCGGCGAGGCTCCACCCCGCGCAGGGAGTCGGACCGCTCCGGTCGGGCCCCACGGTCGCCAGTGCTCCCCGGGTGTAGCCCAGGGCCCGCTCGAGCAGCTCCAGTGCGCGGTGGTGCTCCCGGCCGACGGTCCGGGTCACCGGCCCCCGGCGCCGGCAGGCCGGGCACCGGCGGGGAGGGAGTCGGCGGGGAGCCGCGCGGGCAGGCCGAACTTCTCGAACAGGGTCTTCTCGAAGAACGCCGCCACGTGCCGCACCCGGTCGCCCTCCAGGTCGAGCACCTGCAGATGGAATGGGAGGAAGTCGCTGTCGGGGTCGCCGCTCGTCGAGCGCATGTAGAGGGCGAACCCCGGCTGGCCGTTGGCCGTGGCCGGCAGCATCACCATGTCGTGGACCCCGCCGGGGCACTGGATGGAGAT
The DNA here is from genome assembly GCA_025966445.1 of Nocardioides sp. Taxonomy (GTDB): domain Bacteria; phylum Actinomycetota; class Actinomycetes; order Propionibacteriales; family Nocardioidaceae; genus Nocardioides. Next base: position 2,471 of record JAICRP010000173.1, on the reverse strand, counting down.
CAGCTTGCCGATGTTCTCCGCGCCGACGTACCAGCCGGTGAACGGCGGCATCTCCCAGACGGCCTCGTGCTTGAGCAGCCCGACGATCGCGTCGATGTCCTTGCGCCAGAACGCGTCGACGTACCGGTCGAGCAGCACCTTCTGCGCCGGCGAGAGCTCCTCGCTGACGGTGTCGGGCTCGGGCTGCTTGTCGGCCATCACGGCGTGGGCGCGCTGGAGGGCGGAGTTGACGGCGGCGGACGTGGTCTCGAGGGCCTCGGCCGTCTCGGCTGCCGTCCAGCGGAGCACGTCGCGCAGGATCAGCACGGCCCGCTGGCGCGGCGGCAGGTGCTGCAGCGCGGCGATGAACGCGAGACGGATGGTGTCCTTCTCCGCGACCAGGACGGCGGCGTCCGGCACGGGCTCCAGCCACGGGATCTCGTGGTCGAGCTCGAGGGCGTCGCCGGCCATCTGGTCCTCGGTGCCGAGGCCGGCGGGCAGCGGACGGCGCGGCCGGCCCTCGAGGTTGGTGAGGCAGACGTTCGTCGCGATCCGGTAGAGCCAGGTACGGACCGAGGAGCGGCCCTGGAAGGTGTCGGCCGACTTCCACGCCCGGATCAGGGTCTCCTGGACGAGGTCCTCGGCCTCGTGCACCGACCCGCTCATCCGGTAGCAGTGCGCCAGCAGCTCGCGCTGGTACCGCTCCGTGAGCGCGGGGAAGTCGTCGAGCTCGGTCCTCGTCTCGCTGCTCACACTGGTCCTCGTCCGTTCGTCGGTCACGGTCATCGGGCGCGCCTCCTCAGTCTGCCTCCCTCGTACCGACCCGCCAACCCGTGAGAACTCATCGCCGCCGGGATAGTCCGTGACGTAACTGTCGTCCTCGGGGGGAAATCACGACAGTTGCGTCACGGACTATCCGGAGACCCTGTGGACAGACAACGCGCGGAGGGCGAGGGGTTCGACGAGGGTGCGGTCGGAGGGGACCAGGCCGACGCGGGTACGGCGGTCGAGGAGGTCGGCGACGTCGGCGGCGCCCTCGTGGGTCACCCCGAAGACCAGCTCGGCCAGGGTGACCGGGACGTGGGCGGCGGCGGGGGCGAGCAGCTCCTCGTCGCCCAGCCCGGTCGCCTCCCGAGCCGTGCGGAGCACCAGGTCGGCGTCGGTGCCGAACCGCCGGACCAGGCGCGGGTCGGCGTCCAGCCTGGCCAGGGTCGCGCGGTCGGCGGCGCCGAGCAGGGGCAGGTGGTGCGTCCGACACGGTCCCGCCTCGACGGCAGCCGCCCGCAGCGCGGCGTCGACGGCGTGCTGCGCCATCCGTCGGTACGTCGTCAGCTTGCCGCCCACGACGGTGACGACACCGTCGGACGAGGTGAGCACGGCGTGGCTCCGCGACAGGTCGGCGGTCTCCCCGTCGCCGGTGTCGAGAAGCGGCCGCAGCCCGGCGAAGGCACCGACCACGTCGTCACGGGTGAGCGGCCGGGCCAGCGTCGCCGAGACGACGTCGAGCAGGAAGTCGACCTCGGCCTCCGACGGCTCCGGCACGTCGGGGACCGGGCCGTCGACCGGTTCGTCGGTGAGGCCGACGTACACGGTGCCGTCGGGCTGTGGCAGTGCCATCACGAAGCGGCTGGTGCTGTCCGGTACCGGCGCCGTCACGCAGACCCGCATGCCCGGCAGCGACTCGCCGCGGAGCACGAGGTGGCTGCCCCGGCTGGGTCGCAGGTGCACGTCGGCCAGGTCGCCGGCCCACACCCCGGCCGCGTTCACGACCATCCGGGCCGCGACGTCCGTCTCGGTGCCGGTCAGCTCGTCGCGCAGCCGCACGCCCGTACCGTCCGCGGCCAGCACCCGGGCACGGGTGCGGATGTGGGCGCCGTACGACGCGGCCGTGCGCGCGATGGTCACGACCAGCCGGGCGTCGTCCTCGAGCTGCCCGTCCCACCCGAGCAGACCACCGCGCAGGCCGTCGACCTTGAGGCAGGGCGCGAGCGAGAGCGCCTCGGTGGTGGAGACGTGGCGCGGCCGGGGCAGCGTCTCGCGAGCGGTCCCGGCGCCGAGCCGGAGGGCGTCGCCGGCGGCGAAGGCCGCTCGGGTGAGCACAGCCTGGCCGCGGCTGACGTTGGCGTGGAACGGCACCAGCATCGGGAGGGCGTGCGTCAGGTGCGGAGCCGTGGACTCCATCAGGATCCGCCGCTCGACCGCGCTCTCGTGGGCGATCGCGACCTGGCCGTGGGCGAGGTACCGCAGCCCGCCGTGCACCAGCTTGGACGACCACCGCGACGTGCCGAACGCGAGGTCGTGGGCGTCCACGGCCAGCACCGACAGGCCACGGGTGACCGCGTCGAGGGCCACCCCGGCCCCGCTGACGCCGAGCCCGACGACCACGAGGTCGACGCGCTCGGGGAGGTCGGTCGTGCCGGGCCGGATGATCACGGCCGGACCGCCCTCGACAGGATCTCGGCGAGCTCCGCCTCGAGGGCCTCTTCGGAGGC
>JAICRP010000183.1 GCA_025966445.1 Nocardioides sp. | reverse complement strand
TGCGCGTGATCCGCGACGGTGCGGTGGTGGCCGAGAACCTCGACCTGGCCTCGCTGAAGCGCGAGAAGGACGACGCAGCGGAGGTCCGCGAGGGCTTCGAGTGCGGTCTGGTGCTGCGGAACTTCCAGGACATCAAGGAGGGCGACATCGTCGAGGCCTTCGAGATGCGGGAGATCCCCAGGTCGTAGGCGACCGTCCGTGGTCTCGACGGGCCCGGCCCCGAACGGCCGGGCTCGTCGAGGCCCTCACCGTTGATAGGAAAGAACAGTGAGCAACCCGCGCGTGCGCAAGATCGCCGACCGGATCCAGGTGATCGTCGCCCAGATGCTGGAGCGCCGGATCAAGGACCCGCGGCTCGGCTTCGTCACGATCACCGACGTCCGGGTCACCGGTGACTCCCAGCAGGCCACGATCTTCTACACCGTCCTCGGCGAGGACACCGACCTCGCCAACACGGCCGCCGCGCTCGAGTCGGCCAAGGGCCTGCTGCGCTCCGAGGTCGCCAAGCAGCTCGGCATGCGGCACGCGCCGTCGCTGACGTTCGTGCCCGACGCGATCCCCGAGGCGGCCCGCCACCTCGACGAGGTGCTGGCCCACGCCAAGGAGTCGGATGCCGCCGTCGAGGCGGCGCGCACCGGTGCGACGTACGCCGGCGAGGCCGACCCGTACAAGAAGCCGCGCGAGATCGAGGACGACGCGGAGTCGGACGAGGAGCCCTTCGAGACGCCTCGTCCCTCGGCTCCTCGAGACAAGTGACTTCGGGTCTCGTTGTCGTCGACAAGCCGGGCGGGATGACGTCCCACGACGTCGTGTCCCGGGTGCGCCGCCTGGCCGGCACCCGCAAGGTCGGCCACGCCGGCACGCTCGACCCGATGGCGACCGGCGTGCTGGTGCTCGGCGTCGAACGCGCCACCCGGCTCCTCGGTCACCTGATGCTGACCGAGAAGACGTACGACGCCACGGTGCGGCTCGGCGTCGCGACCATCACCGACGACGCGGAGGGCGAGGTGACGGCAACGGTCTCGACCGCTGCCCTGGACGAGGCGACGGTGCGCGACGCTGCCGCCACGTTCGTCGGTGAGCTGGAGCAGGTGCCGTCCGCGGTCTCGGCCGTCAAGGTCGACGGCCGGCGTGCCTACGCACGCGTGCGGGCCGGCGAGGAGGTGGCGCTCGCCCCGCGCAGCGTCACCGTCCACGAGCTCGTCGTGCACGAGGTACGGCTCGGGGACGACGTGGTCGACGTCGACCTCCGTGTCCGCTGCTCCAGCGGCACCTACATCCGCGCCGTCGCCCGCGACCTCGGCGCCGCCCTGGGTGTGGGTGGGCATCTCACCGCCCTGCGCCGGACGGCCGTCGGACCGTACGACCTCGCCGTGGCGCGCACCTTGGACGACCTCGCCGAGGGCTTCGCCGTGCTGCCCCTCGCCGAGGCCGCGCGCGCCGGCTTCCGGGCAGTCGACCTCACCGACGAGCAGGCGGCCGACGTCCGGGTCGGCCGTGCCCTCGACCTCGACCTGCCGGGCCTGACGGCCTTGTTCGACCCGGCGGGAGAGTTCCTCGCGCTCTACGAGCCGCGCGACGGCAGAGCCCGGGCCGTCGCCGTCTTCGTCTGAGCGACCCGCCGATAGTCTTCCGACCGTGCAGATCTGGCGGGACACCGGCGACGTCCCGGCCGACCTCGGCCGCAGCGTGGTGGTGATCGGGAACTTCGACGGCGTCCACCTCGGGCACCGGCGCGTGATCGCCCGGGCGCGCGAGATCGCGGAGGAGCGCGCCCTCCAGGTCGTCGCCGTCACCTTCGACCCGCACCCGATGGCGGTGCTCCGGCCCGACCATGCGCCGATCACGCTGACGTCGATCGTTGAGCGCGCGGCGCTGCTCCAGGACGCCGGCGCCGACGCCGTGCTCGCCCTCCCGTTCACCACGGAGGTGGCCGGCTGGTCGCCCGAAGAGTTCGTCGACCGGATCCTCGTCGACCTGCTGCACGCCTCCGCCGTGGTCGTGGGTGCCAACTTCCGGTTCGGCCACCGGGCCGCCGGTGACGTGGCTCTGCTGACCGCGGCCGGCCTCGAGCGCGACTTCACGACCGAGGGCATCCCCCTCGACGCAGGCCCGATGGTGTGGTCCTCCACGTACGTCCGCACCTGCCTGGCCGCCGGCGACGTCGCGGGAGCCGCGGAGGCACTCGGGCGGCCGGTCACGGTTCGCGGGGTCGTCGTCCGTGGTGACCAGCGCGGCCGCGAGCTCGGCTTCCCCACTGCGAACGTCCCGACCGCCGAGGCGACGGCCACACCGGCGGACGGCGTGTACGCCGGCTGGTTGCGCAGGCTCGACACCGGTGAGCGCTACCCCGCGGCGATCAGCGTCGGCACCAACCCCACGTTCGACGGGCACCGCGAGCGCCGCGTCGAGAGCTACGTGCTCGACCGCGACGACCTCGAGCTGTACGACGTCGAGGTCGAGGTCGAGTTCGTCGAGCGGCTGCGCGGCATGGTCCGCTTCGACTCGGTCGAGGAGCTCGTCGCCCAGATGAAGGACGACGTGGCCAGCGCGCGCGATCTCCTGGCGGCCTGAGTGTCAGACGCCGACGCGCTCCGCAGCGCGGAGACCTGGTTCCTCGAGCACGGGCTGCCGTACTTCGTCGACGACGTGCGCGCCGACATCAGGCGCCGAGTGTCCCGCCCGCGGCTCGGCGTGGTGCTGCTGCTCGCGCTGCTGGCGGGTCTGGCCGCCGGCCTCGGCGTGGGCATCCTCAGCGACTCGGGGTCGTTCGGGTTCGCGGTCGGCGCGTGGGTCGTGGCGGGCGCGGCGGCGGCGTACGCCCTGTTCGCGCTGCGGATGCACGACATCGCGGGATGGGCGCTCAAGCGGGCGTTCGCCAGCCTCGGGCTGCTCTTCCCGCTCGCCACCCGGGCGCTGCCGATGCTGCTCATCTTCGTGACGTTCCTGTTCATCAACACCGAGGTCTGGCAGGTGACCTCGGCGATGAAGGGGGGCGTCATCTGGGGTGCCGTGCTCTTCTTCGGCCTGGCCGCCGCGGGCTTCCTGGTGGTGCGGCTCGACGAGGAGCTCGACCAGTTCGACGACGACATCTCGGTCGAGACCTTCCTCGACGTCACCGCCGACACGCCGCTGGCGCCGACGGCGCGCCGCCTCGTCGACGAGGGCACCGACCTCCAGGCCGAGGCCGAGGTCACCGGCCTGCAGAAGGCGAACCTGGTGCTCGTCCTGCTCGTGGCCCAGGCCGTGCAGGTGCTGCTGCTCGCGTTCGCCGTCTTCTGCTTCTTCGTGCTCTTCGGGGTCGTCGCGATCGAGGACTCGGTCATCACGAGCTGGCTCGGCGAGGGCTACCCCACGTACCCGTGGGGCCCGCTGGTCAGCCAGGAGCTGGCGCGGGTGTCGATCTTCCTGGCGGCGTTCAGCGGCCTGTACTTCACGGTCTACGCCGTCACCGACAACAACTACCGCCAGCAGTTCTTCGCCAAGATCATGCGCGAGCTCGCCCGGGTCGTCGGCGCCCGGATCTGCTACCGCGAGCTGCGGCGTACGGCTGAGGCGGATAGTCCCTGACGAGTCACGTGTCTCCGGGCAGGTTCCGGAAGCAACTCGCCAGGGACTGTCGCGGGTTCGTCAGGCGTCGAGGTCCTGCTCGACCAGGGCGGCGATCTTGTCGACGGCGTCCTGGTCGTCGGAGCTGACCTCCACGCTGTCGCCGTTGCCCGCGCCGAGGGTCATGATCATCAGGGCCGAGCTCGCGTCGACGGGGTCGCCGCCCGGAGTCGCGAGGGTCACCTCCGCGTCCAGCTCTCCGGCCGCTTCCGAGATGATCGCGGCCGGGCGGGCGTGCAGGCCGACGGCGGAACCGACGACGACGGTCTTCGTGGGCATGGTGCTCCTTCTCTGGTGGGGCTGGGACGGGTACGACGGTCAGACGGTGACGAGGTCGGTGTCCTCCTGGCCGATGGACTTCAGCGCGATCACCGCGCCCGCGGCCACGACCACACCGGCGACCAGGGCGATGAAGAAGCCGAGGATGTTGCCGACGGCGAACAGCACGAAGATGCCGCCGTGCGGGGCTCTCAGGGTGACGTCCATGGCCATGGCGAGGCCGCCCGTCACGGCGCTGCCGAGCATGATGGACGGGATGACGCGGGCGGGGTCGGCCGCCGCGAACGGGATCGCCCCCTCCGTGATGAACGACAGGCCCAGGGCCCAGGCGGCCTTGCCGTTCTCGCGCTCGGGGACGGTGAACAGGCTGGGACGCAGGACAGACGCGAGAGCAAGGGCCAGTGGCGGCACCATGCCGGCCAGCATCACAGCGGCCATCACCTTGAGCTCGGCGGCGTCGTCGCTGGCCGTGGCCGCCGCACCGAGACCCGCGACGGCGAACGAGTAGGCGACCTTGTTCAGCGGGCCGCCCATGTCGAAGGCCATCATCAGCCCGAGGACGACGCCGAGCAGGATGGCGGTCCCGGAGTTCTCGCTCATGTTCTCCAGGCCGGCGTTGAGCTGGTCCATCAACCAGCCGAGCGGCTTGCTGAGGACGGCGATCATCACGACGCCGGAGATCATGGTCGCGAGCAGCGGGATGAGCAGGACGGGCATCAGGCCGCGAGCCCAGGGAGCCACCTTCCAGCGGGAGATCCACAGCGCGACGATGCCGGCCATGATGCCGCCGATGATGCCGCCGAGGAAGCCGCTCTGGGGGAGCCCGAAGCCGCCGAGGTCGATGGCCAGCGCACCCATCACGAAGCCCGGCGCGATGCCCGGCCGGTCCGCGATCGCGTACGCGATGTAGCCGGCCAGCGCCGGGACCAGGAACTTGAACGCCGTCTGCCCGAGCACGAAGAAGATGGAGCCGACGTAGGCGAAGAAGCCGTTGTCGAGCAGCGCGTGGTCGAGGCCGAGCGCGCTGGGGTCGGGCAGGTTGAAGAGCGTGTTGTCGACGACGATCTCACCGGCGGGACCGACGATCTCGTAGCCGCCGAACAGGAAGCTGAGGGCGATCAGCAGACCGCCTGCGGCGACGAACGGGATCATGTAGGACACGCCGGTCATCAGGACCCGGCGGGCGGTGTGGCCGAACGACTCCTCGCCGCCGGCGCCCTCGCCGGCCGACGCCTCGCCCTCGACTCGCGGTGCGTTGGGGTCGTCGGCGTAGCGGAGGGCCTCGGCGATCATCGCGTCGCCGTCGTCGATCGGGCGCTTGACGCCGGACGAGACGACGGGCTTGCCGGCGAACCGCTGCCGGTCGCGGACGCCCACGTCGACGGCGAAGATCACCGCGGAGGCGGCCGCGATGGCGTCGTGGGAGAGCGGGGTGGACCCGGCCGAGCCCTGCGTCTCGACCTGGATCGGGACCCCGGCCTTCGCGGCCGCGGCCTCGAGGGCCTCGGCGGCCAGGTAGGTGTGTGCGATGCCGGTGGGGCACGCGGTGACGGCGACGAGCGAACGAGGCCCGCTCGCCGAGGGGGTACTCGCCGTAGCGGCAGGGGCGGCCGCGGCCGGGGCGGCGGCGACGGGGGCCGCGGTCGGTGGCTCGTCGCCGACGACCCCGGAGACCAGCGCGACCACCTGGGCGGGTGTCGTCGCGGCGCGGAGGCTGTCGGTGAACTCCTTCTTGACCAGCGCGCGCGCCAGCTTCGCCAGCAGCTTGAGGTGCGAGGCGTCGCCGCCGGCGGGCGCGGCGATCAGGAAGGCCAGGTCGGCGGGGCCGTCCTTCGCCCCGAACTCCACGCCCGGTGACAGCCGCGCGAAAGCGAGAGTCGGGGTCTCGACCCCGGCGCTGCGGCAGTGCGGGATGGCGATTCCACCGTTGAGCCCGGTGGCGGCGGTCGCCTCTCGAGCGAGGGCGTCCTCGGCGAGCTGGTCGACGTCGGTGGCCCTTCCTGCATCGTCGACGATGCGTGCCAATGCGCGGATGACGTCGTGCTTGTCAGTCCCGAGGTCGGCGTCCAGTCGTACGAGGTCTTCGGTGATCATCTGGGCCATGGGCCTAAGACTCCACCCCTGTGAGCGACTTCACTAGGGCCTGCTCAGGATGCGTCTGCTCCGGCAGCGGGATCGTCGTCCCTGGTAGGGAGGCCGCGGCGCTGCCGTAAGCGACCGCGAGGGCCAGCCGTTCGGTCGGCGAACCGCCCCGTACGTCGCCCAGCAGGTAGCCGAACAGGCTCGAGTCCCCGGCCCCCACGGTGCTGACCACCGTGGTCGGGGGAGGGGCGGCGTGCCAGGCGCCTTCGGCCGTCACCAGGCAGGCGCCGGCCCCGCCGAGGGTCACCAGGACCGCGCCGACTCCCTGGTCGACGAGCTGGCGGGCGGCGGACGCGGCGGTGGCCGGGTCGGCCTCGAAGGCCTCCTCGTCACCTCCGACGAACGAGGCGAGCTCCTCGCCGTTGGGCTTCATGAGGTCGGGCGCGGCGTCGGGGAGAGCCGCGACCAGGGCCGCGAGCGGTCCCTCGCTGGTGTCGACGGCCACCCGGGCCGGCGTGCTGCGCAGCGACCGCACGAGCTCGGCGTACCAGCCGTCGGGAGCACCCGGCGGCAGCGAGCCGGCGAGCACGCAGATCTTCGCTCCCCCGGCCAGGTAACCGATCCGTTCGAACAACTTCTTGACCTCCTCGGGACTGACCGCGGGACCGCGCTCGT
>JAICRP010000110.1 GCA_025966445.1 Nocardioides sp. | reverse complement strand
GCGATCTGCCCCGGCGAGGGCGCGTGCGGCGGCATGTACACCGCCAACACGATGGCCGCGGTGGGCGAGGCGCTCGGCATGTCCCTGCCCGGGTCGGCTGCGCCGCCCGCGGTCGACCGTCGACGCGACGGCTTCGCCCATCGCTCCGGTCAGGCCGTGGTCGAGATGCTGCGCCAGGGCATCACCGCGCGCCAGGTGATGACGCGCGAGGCGTTCGAGAACGCCATCGCCGTGGTGATGGCGCTGGGAGGTTCGACGAACGCTGTGCTCCACCTGCTGGCGATCGCCCGCGAGGCCGAGGTGGACCTGCGGCTGGAGGACTTCAACCGGATCGGCGACAAGGTCCCGCACCTCGGCGACCTCAAGCCCTTCGGGCGCTACGTGATGAACGACGTCGACAAGGTCGGCGGCATCCCCGTCGTCATGCGCGCGCTGCTCGACGCCGGTCTGATGCACGGCGACGCGCTCACGGTCACGGGCAAGACGATGGCCGAGAACCTCGTGGAGCTGACCCCGCCCGACCTCGACGGCGACGTCATCCGCACCCTCGACCGGCCGATCCACCGCAGCGGCGGCCTGACGATCCTGACCGGGTCGCTCGCCCCCGAGGGGGCGGTGGTGAAGAGCGCCGGCTTCGACGACGACGTCTTCCGCGGTACCGCCCGCGTGTTCGACCGCGAGCGCGCCGCCCTCGACGCGCTGGCCGCCGGCGGGATCAAGCCGGGGGACGTGGTGGTGATCCGCTACGAGGGCCCCAAGGGTGGGCCCGGCATGCGCGAGATGCTGGCGATCACCGGTGCGATCAAGGGTGCCGGGCTCGGCAAGGACGTGCTCCTGGTCACCGACGGCCGGTTCTCGGGCGGGACGACCGGTCTGTGCGTCGGGCACATCGCCCCCGAGGCCGTCGACGGCGGCCCGATCGCGTTCGTCCGCGACGGCGACCCGATCATCCTCGACGTCAAGAACCGCACCCTCGAGGTTGCGATCGACGACAGTGCTGAGTGGGAGTCGCGCCAGGTCGGCTGGCAGCCGCTGCCGCCGGTCTACACGCGGGGGGTGCTCGGCAAGTACGTCAAGCTCGTGCAGTCCGCCGCCCATGGAGCCGTCTGCGGCTGACCGGACTGGACCGGAAGGTGAAGGATGCGGAGTTCTGCCCCGGGGTCGGACCGGCTGTCCTAGCGTCCTGAGCACGGCCCCCGACCTACCCACCCGGTGGCCCTCGGCGCCCCCCTCGTGAGGTACGCCGTCGCGCGCGCTCACCTGGAGGCTCGAGGATGCTGGGCAACGTCGCACCGGTCGTCCTCCGCCGCGTCCCGCCCGCACGTGACCTGCTGGCGCGACCCGACACCCCGCGCCGCTCGATGCACGTGGGCGTGGTCGTCACCGATCCCGTCGACCGACCCGGCCGCGGTGCCCTCCTGCTCGACGGGCTGAGGCTCGGGCTCGACCGGGCTCGCGACCTCGACGCCGTGATCACGGCCCGGGGCTCGGCGCCGTTCGGGCCCGCCCTGCTGGACGCGGCGGCAGGCCTCCTCGAGGGTGGCGCGGACTTCCTGGTCGTCACCTCGACCGGCGTCGCCGACCTGGTCGGTCCGCTCTGCGCCACGCGCGGGGTCGGCCTGGTGGTGGCCGACGAGGGCGACCGCGTCGAGCACCCCATCCAGCACCGGCCGGGCGTGCTGCGTCGTACCGAGCGCACCTGGCAGGAGGCCTACGTGCTGGGCCAGTGGTCCGCGCGCCACCTCGAGGGCGGCCTGTTCCAGCTGGTCACGCACGAAGAAGAGGCCGGCGACACCGTGCTCGCGCTGCGTGCCGGCTTCACCGAGGCCGGCGGCCACGTCGCCGGCTCGGTCGAGGTCTGGCCGAGGAGCGCCTCCGCCGGCGCCCTGGTGGCTCGGGTGTCCGGGGCCCGGATCATCGCGGTGCACGCCACCGGCCACCAGCTGCACGAGATCGTCGGCGCCCTGCACGCGGCTCGCGTCCCGGCCGACATCGTGGTGGTCGGTCGTGGCGTGGACGAGCCAACGCTGGTCGACCTGGGCCGGCGCGGCCCGGTGTACGCCGCCTCGGCCTGGCATCGGACCGACGCGCCGGACCTCGTCGTCGCCCTCGAACGCGGCACGGGAGCCCGGGCCGACGCGGTCACCGCCCTCGGCTACGACGTGGCCGGCCTGCTCGTCGACGCCGCGCGGGGCGACGGAGACCTGTGCGCCACCGACCAGGACGGCGGGCTGGTGGTGCGTCGCGCCGCCTCCGGACGTTCCACGGTCGTCGCCCGCCGGGCCACGCCCGTCGACGCCCCCGACCTGGCCGCCGCCGAGCTCGACCCCTCCGCCGCCCTGCCCTGGCACGCCTGACTGGGCCTCGGCGCGCGTTCGCCGAGCGGGCCGCCGAGCGGCCTAGCCTCTCGGCCATGACCTCGTCGACGGTGCGTCGGCACCTCGCCGGTGCCGCGTTGAGCGGTCTGCTGCTGGCCGGGCTCGGGGTGCTCGGGGCCGAGCGGCACGCCTCAGGCCCGGGCCGTCCGGGTCCGTCACCCGACGTGCTCGTCGAGGTCGCCGCCGATGCCGAGGTACCCGTCACCAGTCCCGCCGTACGCCGAGTGGCAAGGCTCCCGGGAGGCGGCACCCGGGTCTTCGGGAAGCACCGGTTCCTGGTGGCGTACTACGGCACGGCTGGAACGGGATCCCTCGGCGTGCTCGGCGAGACCGCCCCCGACGAGATGCACCGTCGGCTGCGGCGGGCGGCCCACCCCTTCCTGCTCGAGGGGGAGCGGATCCAGACGGTGTACGAGCTGATCGTCACGGTGGCCGACCCGATCGCCGGTCCCGACGGGGACTTCAGCCACGACATCGCCGTCGACAGCGTCCGGTCCTACATCGAGGCGGCGCACCGCAACGGTGCCCTGGTCGTGCTCGACATCCAGCCGGGGCGTGCCGACTTCCTGACGGTCGCCAAGCGCTGGGCGTGGGCGCTGGCCGACCCGTGGGTGGGCCTGGCCCTCGACCCGGAGTGGCGGATGGGGCCGCGGCAGGTGCCGGGCCGCGTCATCGGCAGCGTGGGCGCCACCGAGGTCAACAAGGTCTCCGCGTGGCTGGCCGACCTGGTCGAGCGCAAGGGACTGCCCGAGAAGCCGTTCGTGCTGCACCAGTTCCGGTCGACGATGATCCGCGACGTCGAGCGGGTCAGGGCGCGGGAAGGCCTGGCGATGGTCCAGCACGTCGACGGGTTCGGGAACCAGGGCCAGAAGCTCGCGACGTACCACGCCGTCGCGCGCCCGGCTCAGTTCGCGATGGGCTTCAAGCTGTTCTACGACGAGGACGTGAACCTCTTCAGCCCCGCTCGGGTCCGCGCGATCCGGCCCGCGGTGCGCTTCGTGTCCTACCAGTGAGCCCTACCAGTGACCCGAGTCTAGGTTGGGAGGCGTGCTCCATCCCGCCTTCGCCGACCACCACGTGCACCTGGGCCTGGTCGACGTCTCGGCGCTGCCCGCTTCGGGGATCGGCCGGGTGGTGGACCTCGGGTGGTCCGACGACGTCGTCGCGCTGGCGTCGAGCGCACCGGTGGCCGCGTCGTACGCCGGCCGGTTCCTGACCGCGCCCGGCGGCTACCCGGGGGCCAGCCGGTGGGCGCCCCCGCGCTGCACGAGTGAGGTCGCCGAGCCGCGCGACGCGGCCGCGGCCGTCGCCCACCAGGTCGCGCTCGGTGCGTCGGTGGTGAAGGTGACCCTCAACCGGGACGCCGGCCCCGTGCCGGACGGCTCCTCCCTGCGAGCCGTGGTCGGGGCGGCCGCCGACGCGGGGCTCCCGGTCGTCGCGCACTGCCAGGGGCCCGGCATGGTCGAGCTCGGCCTCGCCGGGGGCATCGCGGCGGTCGCTCACACGCCGTGGACCCACCGGCTCGACGACGAGGTGGTCGCCGAGGCGGTCGAGGCGGGACAGGCGTGGGTCAGCACCCTGGACATCCACGGCTACGGCACTCCCTCGGCCGACCGGGACCGCGCCGTCGACAACCTCGCCCGCTTCCACGCCGCCGGCGGCCGGGTGCTCTACGGGACGGACCTCGGCAACGGTCCGCTGCCCCCCACGCTGAACCTCCGGGAGATCGGGCTGCTGGTCGACGCCGGGCTCTCCGACGACGACCTGCTGGCGGCGCTGACCGACCCGTGGCCGTTCGCCGACCACGGCGACGGCCGGACCGAGGTGCCCGACGGGCCGGAGCCGCTGGTGGAGCGGCTCGCGCACGCACACGTCGTACGAGAGGGAGATCGATGACCACCGACCCCCTGGCCGCCTACCGCGACCGCTTCGTCGGGGCCACGAGCGAGCTCGTCTACTTCGACGGCAACTCGCTCGGGCGGCCGCTGGCGGTGACGGCCGAGCACCTCGCTGCCTTCGTCACCGACGAGTGGGGCGGGCGGCTGATCCGTGGCTGGGACGAGCGCTGGTTCGACCTGCCGCTCACCCTGGGCGACGAGATCGGCCGGGTGTGCCTGGGCGCCGCGCCCGGCCAGGTGGCTGTCGGCGACTCGACGACGGTGCTCCTCTACAAGCTGATGCGGGCCGCGGTGGCCGCGCGGCCCGGGCGGACCGAGATCGTGCTGGACCGCGACAACTTCCCGACCGACCGGTACGTCGCGGACGGCGTCGCCCGCGAGTGCGGGCTGACCCTGTGCTGGATCGACGTCGACACCTCGGCCGGGGTGACCGCCGACCAGCTCGGCGCGGCCGTCACCGAGCGGACGGCCCTGGTCGTGCTGAGCCACGTCGCGTACCGCTCGGCGTACCTCGCCGACGGCGCGGAGCTCACCCGGATCGCGCACGACGCGGGGGCGCTGGTGCTCTGGGACCTGTCCCACTCCGGTGGCTCGGTGCCCGTCGCGCTGGACGAATGGGAGGCGGACCTCGCGGTCGGCTGCACCTACAAGTACCTCAACGGCGGGCCCGGCGCGCCGGCCTACTGCTACGTGGCGGCCCGGCACCTCGACGAGCTCACCCAGCCCATCCAGGGCTGGATGGGCGCGACCGACCCGTTCCTGATGGGACCTGTCTACACGCCGACCACCGGCATCCGCCGGTTCCTCTCCGGCACCCCGGCGGTCGTCGGGATGATCGCCGTGGCCGACATGGTCGAGCTGCTCGACGAGGTCGGCATGGCCGCGGTCCGCGAGAAGTCGGTCGGGCTCACCGAGCACGCCATCGCGCTGGCCGACGAGGTCTTGGCGCCGCTGGGCGTCGTGGTCGCGTCGCCGCGGGCCTCGTCGGAGCGGGGCGGGCACGTGACGCTGGTGCATCCGGCGATGCGGGAGGTGGTCGCCGCGCTCTGGAAGCAGGACGTGATCCCCGACTACCGCGACCCCGGCGGCCTGCGAGTGGGCCTGTCGCCGCTGTCGACGTCGTACGACGAGGTGGACCGGGGCATCGCGGCCGTGCGGGAGGTGCTCGCGTGACGCGGACGAACGAGCACGGGCAGCCGATCGGCGAGGCCGTGGACTGGGAGGGGGCGCCCGCCCCGGTGCCGGTGGTGCTGACCGGGAGGTACGTGACGGTGTGCGGGCTCGAGCACGAGCACGCGCCGGCGCTGTACGACGCGTTGTGCGGGCCAGAGGACGCCGCGTTGTGGACCTACCGGATCGCCGGGATGCCCGCCACGCCGGCCGCGATGGACACCGTCGTCGCCGGCCTCCTCGCCCATCCGACAGAGGTGACGTTCGCGATCTGCCCGCGCGGCCGCGGCCCCGAGGGCATCGCCACCCTCATGCGGGCCGACCCACCGAACGGCGTGGTCGAGGTCGGCGGCATCGTGCTGGCTCGCTCGCTGCAGCGCACGCCAGCTTCGACCGAGGCCATGTACCTGCTGGCGCACCACGTCTTCGACGCGCTCGGCTACCGCAGGTACGAGTGGAAGTGTGACTCCCTCAACGAGCCCTCCCGGCTGGCCGCGTCCCGGCTCGGGTTCACCTACGAGGGCCGGTTCCGCCACGCGATGGTCTACCAGGGCCGCAACCGCGACACCGACTGGTTCTCGATCACCGACGACGAGTGGCCGCGGGTCCGCGCCGCCCACGAGGCCTGGCTGGACAGGGCGAACTTCGACGAGTCCGGTGCCCAACGGACGCGCCTCGGCGACCTGACCGCCCCGGAGGGCGGGTGTCGCCGGAGCGTGGCAGAGTCGGCGGCATGGCTCCCGACACCACCAAGCTGACCCGCAAGCAGGTCGCCGCCGAGCAGCTCGCCGACTGGGAGTGGCTGGTCGGCGTGATCGAGGCGAGGTACGAGACGGGTGGGTTCGCGACCGGCCTCGAGCTCGTCAACCGCATCGGCGCCGCGGCCGAGGAGGCCGACCACCACCCCGACCTGACCCTCACCTGGCCCCTCGTCCACGTCCGCCTGGTCAGCCACGACGCCGGTGGAGTCACCAGTCGTGACGTCGCCATGGCACGGCGGATCAGCGAGATCGCGGCCGACCTGGGCGTGACGCCGACCCCCCACAAGCTGACCAAGCTCGAGATCGGCCTGGACACGGCCGACATCCCGGCCGCCCAGCGGTTCTGGTCCGCGGTGCTGGGCTACGACGTCGCCGAGTACGAGGCCGTGGTGGACCCGGACGGCCGCCAGGTCGAGCTCTGGTTCCAGGAGACCGACGCCCACGACGAGCCGCGCCAGCGCTTCCACGTCGACGTCACCGTGCCACCCGACCAGGCCCAGGCCCGGATCGACGCCGCGGTGGCTGCGGGCGGGACGGTCGTCAGCACCGACCGGGCGCCGGCGTGGACCGTGCTGGCCGACCCCGAGGGCAACAAGGTCTGCGTCTGCACCTGGCAGGGACGGGAGGCGGACTGATGGATCCGCGCGTCAGCTTCATCACCTTGGCCGTGCCCGACCTCGACGCCGCACGCGCCTTCTACGTCGACGGGCTCGGCTGGGAGGCCGCCCTCGAGGTCGAGGGCGACGTGCTGATGATCAAGGTCGGCGACAAGCTGGTGCTCTCGCTGTGGGCGGAGGCGGGGTTCGAGGGGGAGGTCGGCCCGATCCGCCGCGGCGACGGCCAGGTGCCGGTCACGCTGTCGCACAACGTGCCCACGCGCGAGGAGGTCGACGCAGCCCTCGAGCTGGCCCGCGCGGCCGGGGCGTCGTACGTCGGCGAACCCGAGGAACGCGAGTGGGGCGGCTACACCGGCTACTTCGCCGACCCGGCGGGCTTCCGCTGGGAGGTCGCCACGAACCCGGGCCCCATCGGACAGGCCGTGCTGCCGTGACCACGCTCACCGCCGCCCAGATCCAGCACGAGGGCCTCACCGACTGGGTGCTCGTCGTGCGCGCCCTCGAGGCGAGGTACGAGACCAACGGCTTCGCGACGGGACTCGAGCTCGTCGCGCGCATCGGGGCCGCCGCCGAGGAGGCCGAGCACCACCCCGACGTGACGCTGACGTGGCCGACCGTCCTGGTGCGGCTGTGGAGCCACGACTCGCGAGGCGTCACCGAGCGCGACATCGCGCTCGCCCGGCGCATCAGCGCCATCGCCGAGGAGCTCGGCGTCGCGGCGACGCCGGCGAGGACGCAGAACCTCGAGCTGTGCCTCGACACAGCCGACATCAGGGCCACCGGGCCGTTCTGGGCCGCGGTCCTCGGCTACGAGTGGGACGAGGAGCACCTCGAGATCGTCGACCCCGACGGTCGGATGCCGACGGCGTGGTTCCAGCAGACCGACCCCCACGACGAGCCCCGCCAGCGCTGGCACCTCGACATCCACGTCGACCCGGCCGTCGCCGACCAGCGCATCGACGCGGCGCTGGCCGCGGGCGGCGTCCTGGTGAGCGACGAGGAGGCGCCGTCGTTCACGATCCTGGCCGACGCGGAGGGCAACCGCGTCTGCGTCTGCACCTGGCAGTCCGCGGCGCAGACGATCGCCTGACGCCAGCATCCGGGACGGCGATCCCGCATGTTGGGACGCGGGGAGGACTCGGATGACGGACCTCGGACCCGGCGGCTACCGTGGTCGCATGTGCACGACGCTTGTACGCACCCGACGCGAGGACTAGCCCCCAGCCGGTCTCGACCTCGCGTCACCCCTCGTCGCCCCATCGGCCGAGGGGTTTTTTCATGTAGCCACGGATCGACCCGACAGGAAGCCAACGGACATGGGTGAGCAGGACACCAGCGTGACAGGTGCGCAGAGCCTGATCAGGGCGCTGGAAGCCGCCGGCACCACCGACATCTTCGGCATCCCGGGAGGTGCCATCCTCCCGGCGTACGACCCGCTGATGGACTCCACCATCCGCCACATCCTCGTCCGCCACGAGCAGGGTGCGGGGCACGCCGCCCAGGGCTTCGCCGCCGCCACCGGCCGGGTGGGCGTGTGCATGGCCACGTCGGGTCCGGGTGCGACAAACCTCGTCACGCCACTGGCCGACGCACACATGGACTCCGTGCCGCTCGTGGCCATCACCGGCCAGGTCGGGGCCGCCGCGATCGGCACCGACGCCTTCCAGGAGGCCGACATCCGCGGCATCACGATGCCGATCACCAAGCACAACTTCCTGGTCACCGACCCCGACGACATCCCGCACACCATCGCCGAGGCGTTCTACATCGCCTCGACGGGTCGCCCCGGCCCCGTGCTGGTCGACGTCGCGAAGTCGGCCCTCCAGGCGCGCACGACGTACGCGTGGCCGGCCGAGATCCACCTGCCGGGCTACCGCCCCGTCACCAAGCCGCACGCGAAGCAGATCCGCGAGGCCGCCCGGCTGATGCTGGAGGCGAAGCGGCCGGTCCTGTACGTCGGCGGCGGCGTCATCCGCGCCCGGGCCTCGCGCGAGCTGCGGGTGCTCGCCGAGCTCACCGGCATCCCCGTCCTGACCACGCTGATGGCGCGCGGCGCGTTCCCCGACAGCCACGTGCAGCACCTGGGCATGCCGGGCATGCACGGCACCGTCGCCGCGGTCGCCGGACTCCAGCGCAGCGACCTGATCATCAGCCTCGGTGCCCGGTTCGACGACCGGGTGACCGGCAACCTGGACACGTTCGCGCCCGGTGCCCGGGTCATCCACGCCGACATCGACCCGGCCGAGATCGGCAAGAACCGTGCCGTCGACGTGCCGATCGTCGGCGACTGCCGCGAGGTCATCTCCGACCTCGTCGTCGCGCTGAAGGCCGAGGCCGACGCCGGCCGCACGGGCGACTACGAGCAGTGGGTCGAGTTCCTCGCTGGCATCAAGAAGCGCTACCCGCTCGGGTACGACAACCCGGACGACGGCACCCTCGCCCCGCAGTACGTCATCGAGCGGCTCGGCAAGATCGTCGGCCCCGACGCGATCTACTGCGCCGGCGTCGGCCAGCACCAGATGTGGGCGGCGCAGTTCGTCGGCTACGAGCACCCCGGCACGTGGATCAACTCCGGCGGCCTCGGCACCATGGGCTTCTCGGTGCCGGCAGCGATGGGGGCCAAGGTGGGCCGCCCGGACACGACCGTCTGGTCGGTGGACGGCGACGGCTGCTTCCAGATGACCAACCAGGAGCTGGCCACCTGCGCCATCAACGACATCCCGATCAAGGTCGCGATCATCAACAACGAGTCACTGGGCATGGTCCGTCAGTGGCAGACGCTGTTCTACAACGAGCGTTACAGCAACACCGACCTGCACACCGGGCCG
>JAICRP010000178.1 GCA_025966445.1 Nocardioides sp. | reverse complement strand
GGCGTCGTCCGATTGCTACTGACGGGCACGACGGACGACGCCGCGGGGCAGACTTTCGACCTCCGGGGAGTGGCAGACTGCCCGCATGGCCGACGAGCAGCGGGACGCCGACCAGCCGTCGCTGGAGCTGCCGTCGTTCTTCCGCCGCGAGCCACGGCCACCGCGCCCGAGACGGCAGCTGTCCCCGCCTCCCTGGGGTCCGCTCCCCGGCGCTGCCCTGACGGGCGTCGTCGTCGGCCTGCTCGCCGTCGGCCTGACCTGGCTGGCGGAGCAGGGCTGCGTCGCGCTGCGGGACACCTCGTCCTGCGGCGATCCGGGACTGCTGGTGCTGCTCGCCATCGTCGTGGTCGTCGGTCTGGCCGGCCGTGCGCTGCTGGGCGCCTTGCGGGTCTCGGACCCCGGGAGCACCAGCTTCCTGGCCACGGCGCTGATGGCCGTGCTGGCCATGCTGTTCCTGATGGGGTCGCTCGCCGACACCTGGATGCTGGTGGTGCTACCGGTCCTCGGCGCGGTCACCTTCGCGGTCGCCCAGTGGGTGACCTCGACCAACGGCTCGCCCGGCGACCGGACGCGCTGAGTCAGCCCGCGACGACCAGCTCGGCGATCTGCACGGTGTTGAGCGCCGCGCCCTTGCGGAGGTTGTCGCCGCTGACGAACAGCGCCAGCCCGCGACCGCCCTCGACGCCCTCGTCCTGCCGCAGCCGGCCGACGTACGACGGATCCTTGCCGGCCGCCTGGAGCGGCGTGGGGACGTCGCTCAGCTCGACGCCCGGCGCCCCGGCCAGGATCTCGCGAGCGCGTTCCACGGTCAGTGCGCGCTCGAACTCGGCGTTCACCGCCAGGGAGTGCCCGGTGAACACGGGGACCCGCACGCAGATCCCGGAGACGAGCAACCCGGGGATCTCGAGGATCTTGCGCGACTCGTTGCGCAGCTTCTTCTCCTCGTCGGTCTCCCCCTCGCCGTCCTCGACGATGGACCCGGCGAGCGGTACGACGTTGAAGGCGATGGTCCGCGCGTACTTGACGGGCTCGGGGAAGGAGACCGCCTCGCCGTCGTAGGCGAGCTCGCGGGCCTTGTCGCCGGCGGCCGCGACCTGGTCGGCGAGCTCCTCGACGCCGGCCACGCCGGATCCGGAGACGGCCTGGTAGGTCGCCACGACGAGGCGGACGAGCCCGGCCTCGTCGTGCAGCGGCTTGAGCACCGGCATCGCGGCCATCGTGGTGCGGTTGGGGTTGGCGATGATCCCCTTGCGGGCCTCGGCGATGGCGTGCGGGTTCACCTCGGAGACGACGAGCGGGACGTCGGGGTCCATCCGGAACGCCGAGGAGTTGTCGACCACGACGGCCCCGGCGGCGGCGAACTTCGGGGCCAGCGCGCGCGACGTCGCTGCCCCGGCGGAGAACAGGGCGACGTCGAGGCCGCTCGGGTCGGCCGTGCTGGCGTCCTCCACGACGACCTCGCGGTCGCCGAAGGGCAGCACCGTGCCGGCCGAGCGGGCCGAGGCGAAGAAGCGGACCTCCTCGGCCGGGAAGCCGCGCTCGAGGAGGATCTGGCGCATGGCGACGCCCACCTGACCGGTGGCGCCGACGACTCCGATGCGGGCCATCAGCGTCCGGTCCCGCCGTAGACGACGGCCTCGACCTCGTCGGCGTCGAGGTCGAACGCCGAGTGCGTGGCCTGCACGGCCGCATCGACCTGGGCCTCGTCCACGATGACCGAGATGCGGATCTCGGAGGTGGAGATCATCTCGATGTTGACCCCCGCCGAGGCCAGGGCCGCGAAGAACCGTGCCGTGATGCCCGGGTGCGACCGCATGCCGGCGCCGATGAGGGACACCTTGCCGATCTGGTCGTCGTAGAGGAGCTTGTCGTAGCCGACCTCGTTCTGGATGCGCGCCAGCGCCTCCATCGCGGCGTGGCCGTCGGCGCGCGGCAACGTGAAGGAGATGTCGGTCAGCCCGGTCGCGGCGGCCGAGATGTTCTGGACGACCATGTCGATGTTGACCTCGCCCGAGGCGAGCGCCTCGAAGATGCGCGCGGCCTCGCCGACCTTGTCGGGCACGCCGACGACGGTGATCTTGGCCTCGCTGCGGTCGTGCGCGACGCCGGCGATGATGGCCTGTTCCATATCTGCCTCCCCCTGGGAGTTGACGGTCGGGTCGGCGACGACCCAGGTCCCTTCCTTCTGCGAGAAGGAGGACCGGACGTGGACGGGGATGCCGTAGCGGCGGGCGTACTCGACGCAGCGCAGGTGCAGGATCTTGGCGCCCGAGGCCGCCATCTCGAGCATCTCCTCGTGGGAGACCCGGTCGAGCTTGCGGGCGGTCGGCACGATCCGCGGGTCGGCGGTGAAGACGCCGTCGACGTCGCTGTAGATCTCGCACACCTCGGCACCGAGGGCGGCGGCCAGCGCCACCGCGGTGGTGTCGGACGCCCCGCGGCCGAGCGTGGTGACGTCCTTGGTGTCCTGGGAGACGCCCTGGAAGCCGGCAACGATCGCGATCGAGCCGGCGTCGATCGCGTCGACGATGCGGCCCGGCGTGATGTCGATGATCTTCGCCCGGCCGTGCGCGGAGTCGGTGATCACGCCCGCCTGGGAGCCGGTGAACGACTGTGCCTTGTGACCGAGCTGGGCGATGGCCATCGCCAGCAGCGCCATCGAGATCCGCTCGCCGGCCGTGAGCAGCATGTCGAGCTCGCGCGGCGGCGGCAGCGGTGTCACCTGCTCGGCGAGGTCACGCAGCTCGTCGGTCGTGTCGCCCATCGCGGAGACGACCACGACCACGTCGCTGCCGGCCCGCCTGGTGTTGACGATGCGCTGGGCGACCCGCTTGATGCCGGTGGCGTCGGCCACCGACGAGCCGCCGTACTTCTGCACGACAATGCCCACGGGTATCTGTCCTCGTGCTGGGTGGAGAGCCCTCCCGGGCCTGGTACGGCGCGTCCCGGCGCGCCTTTGCGCGGGGACGGCCCCCAGAGTCTAACGAGGAGGTTCGGAGTCGCCCGCCAACATCTCATCGGCGGCAGCGACCTGGTCGGCGTCGAGGTCGACGTCGATGTCGAGCCGGTCGTGCGACACGATCGAGAGGAGGGCGTTGAGCACGGCTCCGCCGAGGTTGCCCCACGAGGAGACGTAGGAGAACTGCCACCACCACAGCGCCTCGTCGATGTCGCCGGCGCGGTAGTGGCGCAGGCCGTTCTCGAGGTCGGAGGCGATGCTGGTCAGGTCGTCGGAGAGCTGGCTGTCGACCACGTCGGGGTCGTAGGGGTCGAAGACGAAGCTGTAGGTGTCGACGCCGCCGAGCAGCTTGGCCAGTCGCAGGCGCATGTCGTCGAGGTCGGCGTCGGGCCCGACGTCGGGCTGGTACTCCGAGCGGGGCTCGAAGTCGACCTGGGCCCCGAGCCGCGCACCGGCCAGCAGCACCTGGCTGATCTCGAGGAGCAGCAGCGAGATGGCCCGGCCACCGTCGTCCTCGCGGGAGACGGCCCGCAGCGCGATCAGGAAGCTCTTCACCGAGTCGGAGATCGCCGTCGCGAAGTCCTCGGTGGTGCTGTCGAGGGGCGCGAGCGCCTCGATCTCGCCGGCTGCCTCGAGGATGTCGTCCTCTGTCATGTTCCCCTCACTCATCTGCTGAGCGTCGTCCCAGGAAGGCCCTGCCCAGCGTCACCTCGTCGGCGTACTCCAGGTCCCCGCCGACCGGGAGCCCACTGGCCAGGCGGGTGATCCGCAGTCCGAACTCCCTGAGCATACGGGTGAGATAGGTGGCGGTGGCCTCACCCTCCAGGTTGGGGTCGGTGGCCAGGATCACCTCGGTGATGGCCCCGTCGGCGAGCCGGACCATCAGCTCGCGGATGCGCAGCTGGTCCGGCCCGATGCCGTCGATCGGCGAGATCGCACCGCCCAGCACGTGGTAGCGCCCCTTGAACTCGCGGGTGCGCTCGATGGCGACCACGTCCTTGTACTCCTCCACGACGCACAGCACGGACTGGTCGCGCCGCGGGTCGCGGCAGATCCGGCACTGGTCGTCCTCGGAGACGTTGAAGCAGATCGTGCAGAACTTCACGCGGGCCTTGACCTCGACCAGCACGTCGGCCAGCCGGCGTACGTCGGCCGGGTCCGCCTGGAGGAGGTGGAACGCGATCCGCTGCGCGCTCTTGGGCCCCACGCCCGGGAGCCGGCCGAGCTCGTCGATGAGGTCCTGGATGATGCCTTCGTACATGGAGGGCTAGCCGCCCAGGCCGGGCATCCCGCCGGCCAGGGGGCCGAGGGTCTTGCTGGCCAGCGCGTCCGCGCGGGCCTTGCCGTCGCGGTAGGCGGCCACGATCAGGTCGCCGAGGTCGGCCAGGTCCTCGGCACTGCTGCCGTCGAAGCCACCCTCCCGGATCGCCACGCCGACCAGCTCGCCGACACCGTTGACCGTCACCGTGACCACGCCGCCGCCGACCGTGCCCTCGACCGTGGTGTCGGCCAGCTGGGTCTGGGCGTCCTCGAGTCGCTCCTGCATCTGCTGGGCCTGCTGGAGCAGGGCGTTCATGTCGAAGCCGCCGCCGCCGAGGGCGTCGAAGGGGTTCGGGGTCTGGTCGGTCATCTGCTCACCTTCGGGGTCAGTGGTGCTTGATCTCCTCGATCACCTCGGCACCGAGGTGCTGCTGGAGCAGCTCGGCGCCGGCGAGAGCGGAGGAGTCGACGTCATCGTCGTCGGGATGGGCCTCGGCGTCGGCCGCCGCGCGCGGGTCGCCCGCCGGATCCTTGCCCGGGACCCGGGTCTGCTGGATGGCCTCGCGCGCGGCGGCCACGGCTGCCGGGTCGTTCGTGGACGGCGTCGCGGGAGTTTCGACCGCGACCGTGGGCTCGGGCGGGGTGGGCGCATGGGGCGTCGGCGCCGACGTGACCGGCGACTGGGTCGCGGACGGCTGGGCGCCCGGGTCCACGATCGTCTCGACCTTCCAGTCGGAGCCGACCACGTCGATGGCCGCCTGGCGGACGATCTCGGCGCTGCCACCGCCGTCGAAGGACTCGCGCGCGCCGGCGTTGCTGAAGCCCAGCGTGAGGGTCGTGCCGTCGACCGCGACCACCTGGGCGTGCTGGGTCAGGTGGATCCAGGTCAGCCGGCGACGGCTCTTGACCGCCTCGACGATGTCGGGCCAGAGGCGGCGGACGTCGACGAGACCCAGGCCGCCGGCGGGAGCCGGCGCGGCTGTCGGTTCCGGAGTGGGCTCGGGTGTCGGCTCCGGGGTCGGCTCCGGGGCGGGCTCGGGCGTGGGCTCGACGGCGACCGCGGCGGCGGGCGTCGGGGTCGGCTCGGGCGCGGCGGCCGTCGGGGCGGGCGTACCGCTGACGGGCGCACCGATCGCGACCCGCCGCTCGAGGCGCTCGAGCCGGGCCAGCATCCCGTCGGTGCCGTGGTCGAAGCCGGGCAGCAGCACGCGCGCACAGATGAGCTCGAGCAGGAGCCGCGGGGCGGTGGCGCCGCGCATCTCGGTGAGCCCGTTGGCGACCAGGTCGGCGGCGCGGCTGAGCTCGGTGGCGCCGAACCGTGCTGCCTGGGCGACGAGCCGCTCGCCGGCGTCCTCGGCGACGTCGATGAGCCCGGTCGCCGGGGCGTCCGGGACCGCGGAGATGATCACCAGGTCGCGGAGCCGGCGCAGCAGGTCCTCGGTGAAGCGGCGAGGGTCCTGTCCGGTCTCGATCACCCGGTCGACCACCGCGAACACCGATGCTCCGTCGCCGGCCGCGAACGCCTCGATCACGTCGTCGAGCAGCGCGTCGGGGGTGTAGCCGAGCAGCCCGGAGGCCAGTGCGTACGTGACGCCCTCGGGCCCGGCACCACCCATCAGCTGGTCGAGCACGCTGAGGGTGTCGCGGGCCGAGCCGGCACCGGCGCGGACCACGAGGGGGAGAGCAGCGGCCTCGATGGTGACCTGCTCCTTCTCGCAGAGCTCGGAGAGGTACGAGGAGAGCAGCCGCGGCGGGATCAGCCGGAACGGGTAGTGGTGCGTGCGCGACCGGATCGTCGGCAGCACCTTGTCGGGCTCGGTGGTCGCGAAGATGAACCGCAGGTGCGGCGGCGGCTCCTCGACGAGCTTGAGCAGGGCGTTGAAGCCCTGCGTCGTGACCATGTGGGCCTCGTCGATGATGTAGACCTTGTACTTGTCGCGGACCGGCGCGAAGAACGCCTTCTCGCGCAGGTCACGGGCGTCGTCGACGCCGCCGTGCGAGGCCGCGTCGATCTCGATGACGTCGATGCTGCCCGGCCCGCCCCTGGCGAGGTCCCGGCACGAGTCGCACTCGCCGCACGGGTCGGCGACCGGCGCCTGCGCGCAGTTCAGGGCGCGGGCCAGGATCCGGGCGCTCGTCGTCTTGCCGCAGCCCCGCGGCCCGGAGAAGAGGTAGGCGTGGTTCACCCGGTTGCCCGCCAGCGCCGCGCGCAGCGGCTCGGTCACGTGGTCCTGGCCGATGACCTCCGTGAAGGTCTCCGGCCGGTAGCGCCGGTACAGCGCGAGGGGTGACTCCACCCCTGAACCCTAACCAGCCACGCCGACAACCGTGAGGGGCGCCGTACTCGGCGTACGTTCCCCGAACTTGGCGTGTGGTGCAACGTACGCCCGGTTCGGTTTTCTCCGGCCGGCCGGTGAAAACGCCCGCACGCGAAAAGGCCCCCCACGTACCCGGCAGAGCGCGCCTACCCTTGCTGCCTTCCGGCCCTGGGGGAGTTCGGCATGATGCCGCCACGTGGGGGGTTGGCCCGAGTCTAGGTGAGCGGTTCTCCGCCGACCAATCGACCGGCTTGCTCGCCGGAGCCGCGCGTGGGTCGTGTGCCTGAGGCGGCTCCCCAGCGCTGCGAGGGGAACGCGACCGGGCAGGACCGGC
>JAICRP010000184.1 GCA_025966445.1 Nocardioides sp. | reverse complement strand
GCCTGCTCGACGAGCCGAGCCCGGCGCTGAAGGACGTGGTCCGGTCGTTCGTGCCGCCGGACCTGACCCTGGGTCTGTCCGTGCCGGTCAGCGACGACGGGTTCGCGACGATCACCCTGGAAGGCGATCCAGGGCCGCTCACGCCGGAGGCCGCGAAGCTGATGGTCTACCAGTTCGCGTGGACCCTGCGGCAGGACGAACGCGTCACCACCTTCAGCATCACCATCGGCGACCAGCCGGTGACCATGGAAGGTGGCACGTCGCAGTTCAGCGTCGAGCTCGGCTCGGAGTACGCGCCGTACGACGTGCAGGCGAGCTCGCTGCTGTTCCGGCTGCAGGGCGGCCTGCTCGAGTCCGGGGACTCGCTCACCAGTACCCCCGTCGACGGTCCTCTCGGCCAGACGCGGTACGGCGTCGAGCAGGTGGCGGTCAGTCTCACGGCCGGCCTGGCGGCGTCGATCTCGGGCGGCGGCACGGCGCTCTCGCTCAGCTCGGTCAACGACCAGACGCATTCGCTGACCCAGGTGCTCAGCGACGCCACGCGCCTGCTCACGCCGGCGTGGGACTTCGCCGACCGCCTGTGGCTGGTGGACCAGACGGCCGACGGAGCCAGGGTGAGCGTGATCGACACGGACCGCAACGAGAACCGCGCCATCCCGGTCGACGTCCCCGGCATCTCGGGCAAGCGGATCCGTACCTTCCTGGTCTCGCGGGACGGCACCAGGCTCGTGGCCGTGGTCCAGGGCAAGCGGGCCGACACGCTGCGGATCAGCCGGATCCGCTACGACGCCCTGGGCCGGAATCCCGAGGCGACCCGGTCGAGCAACCTGCCGTGGAGCGCCGAGGACGTCCAGCGCATCCGCGACATCGGCTGGCGCACGGTGACCAGCGTCGGCGTGCTGTACCAGCTCACCCGGGAGGCGGCCCAGGTCGCCTCGGTCCCCGTCGACGGTTCGTCGGCCCAGACGAACCGCGTGGGGCTGCTCGACAGGGGCCTGGCCCTCGTCGCCTCACCCGAGCCCAACGAGACGCTCTACATCCGCACCCCCGACGGCCTCGCCGACCCCACCGGGTCCGAGGGCGGCACCGCCCCGCTGCCGCCCGACGTGTCGTCGATCGGCTACGCCGGCTGAGGTCCGTCCACAGGCCGGCCGGACGCGGTTGAGCGAGCGCGCGCCACCTGCTGCGATCGGCGGGTGCGCCGGGACCTGCTCGACCGTCTGACGGACGCCGCCGTCGACCTGCTGCTCGGCTCGCGCTGCGTCGGTTGCGAACGCCCCGGGCGGCTGGTCTGCCCGGCGTGCGCGACGACGCTCAGCGAGCCCGCGTGGCCGGCGTGGCCCAGCCCGACGCCGGGCGGTCTGGTCGCTCCGTGGACGGCCGCCGAGTACGCCGACGTGGCCCGCGCCCTGGTCCTCGGCCACAAGGAGCGCGCCATGCACGGGCTGCGGGGGCTGCTGTCCGACCTGCTGGCCCGAGCCGTCCGCGCGGCCGTCGACGACGCCGGCACCGGCGGGCTGCCGATCGTGCTCACGCCCGTGCCGTCGCGGCCGGCCACCGTCCGAGCGCGCGGCCACGACCCGACCTGGACGATCACCCGCGGGGCCGCCGCCCGGCTGCGGCGGGCGGGACACGACGTACGCGCCGTGCGCCTGCTCCGGTTGCGCGCCCGGGTCGACGACCAGGCCGGTCTCGACGCGGCGGCGCGGGCGGCCAACCTGGCGGGCTCGATGGCTTGCCCGAGCAGGGTTCTGCGACGCCTGGCCGCGCGCGCGCCGACAGCCCTGGTCGTGGTCTGCGACGACGTGCTGACCACCGGCGCGACGGCCCGGGAGGCGCAGCGGGCGCTGGAGGCGAGCGGGCTGACCGTGCTCGCCGTCGCGACGGCGGCGGCGACGCGGAAGCGGATTCGGACCGGGGTTTCGTGGTGACCAGTCATGGCCTACCGTCCATGTATGGAGTCCGTCCGGGTCCGTGGTTGCACCGCCCGGGCGCGGAACAAAGCGCTGGGACGGCTAGCCGAAGCCAGTCGCAGGCGAAACGGCCCACGTAAGACCGTGCTCCGGAGCCTCTCCGGCGCCGGTCGATCACGGTGCGGCTTAGAGGTAAGTCCTGCCTCGTCCTCGTCATCAGACATGACGGACGACGGGAGAAGGGCAGTAGTGGCATCCAAGCTGCGAACCCCTCAGCAGGCGGTTGTGGGGTCGAAGACCAGGTCGGCCGGGCGGGCTCCATCCCATCCCCCATCGATATCTGGAGGTATCCATGGACGTGGTCGTCACCGGCCGACACTGTGAGCTCTCTGACCGCTTTCGCGGTCACGTCACCGAGAAGCTCTCGCGGCTCGAGAAGCACGACCATCGGATCATCCGCGTCCAGGTGGAGGTCGAGCAGGAACGCAACCCGCGCCAGGCCGACCGTGCCGTCCGCGTCGAGCTGACGGCGTTCTCCAAGGGCCCGGTCATCCGGGCCGAGGCGGCCGCCGAGGAGAAGATGGGCGCCCTCGACCTGGCGCTCGACAAGATGGCGGCACAGATGCGCCGTGCCGCCGACCGCCGTCGCGAGCACAAGCACAAGCACGACCGGGTCGCCGACCTGCTCGACGCCGGCGTCGACGCCGGGCCGGTCGAGGACGACTCCGTGGACACCGTGCGGCAGGTCGGTCCCATCACGGTGACCGGTGAGGGTCCCCTCGTGGTCCGCGAGAAGACGCACGCGGCGACCGCGATGACGCTCGACCAGGCGTTGTACGAGATGGAGCTGGTCGGCCACGACTTCTACCTGTACGTCGACAAGGACACCGAGCGGCCCTGCGTGGTCTACCGCCGGCGGGGCTACGACTACGGGGTCATCTCCTTGGACCTCAAGGAGTAGCCCACCTCACCCGTGGGGCGCCCCTGCCGAAACCGCCCGTTCGGGCTATGGACCCCTAGTGCTCGAGGTTGGCGAACCGCGCCCCGGCATGGCCCAGGCGTGTCATGATGCCGTGGTGTCAGTGAACAACGAGCCGGCGACCCCCGAGCCGACGCGAGTCCTGGTCGTGGACGACCAGGAGCTGTTCCGCCGAGGCCTCACCATGCTGCTCGCTGCGGAGGACGGCATCGAGGTCGTCGGCGAGGCCGGTGACGGCATCGAGGGTGTCGCGCTGGCCACCCGCACCGCGCCGGACGTCGTGCTGCTCGACGTGCGGATGCCCAAGCGCTCCGGCATCGAGGCCTGCCAGGAGATCAAGGAGGCCGTGCCGGCCGCCAAGATCATCATGCTCACCTCCTCCGACGAGGAGGCCGACCTGTACGAGGCCGTCAAGAGCGGCGCCTCGGGCTACCTGCTCAAGGACTCCTCCATCGACGAGGTCGCCCAGGCCGTCCGCGTGGTCGCCGACGGGCAGTCGCTGATCAGCCCGTCGATGGCGGTCAAGCTCATCGACGAGTTCAAGCAGATGTCGCGCCCCGACCGCTCCGCCGTGCCGGGCCTGCGCCTGACCGAGCGCGAGCTCGAGGTGCTCCGCCTCGTCGCCAAGGGCATGAACAACCGCGAGATCGCCAAGCAGCTGTTCATCAGCGAGAACACCGTCAAGAACCACGTGCGCAACCTCCTCGAGAAGCTGCAGCTCCACTCGCGCATGGAGGCGGTCATGTACGCCGTCCGCGAGAAGCTCCTCGACCTGCCCTGACCGCGAGTCGGCGCATCTGCAGCCCAGATTCACCCCGAATCGGCGTATCTGCAGGCTTCAGGATCGTCGAGGCGGCGTACGTGCAGATCGGCGATCCGCAGACGCGCCGGCTCGAACCGCTATCGGCCTGCAGATACGCCGACTCGGCGGTCTTGTGACCCGCAGATGCGCCGACTCGCGGTGTCGGGGGCCGTCGCTAGGGTCGCGGCGTGGTGACCACGCTCTCCCAGTCGCAGGCCCGGCGGATCGCGCTGGCGGCGCAGGGGTTCCTCGACAAGCCGCACGACCGGCCGACGATGCGGACCCTGGCCCGCACGGTCGAGCGGACCGGCGTGCTCCAGGTCGACTCGGTCAACGTGCTGCAGCGGGCCCACTTCATGCCGCTGTACTCCCGCATGGGGGCCTACGACGTCGACCTGCTGGCCCGGGCCAGCGCGAGGAAGCCGCGCCGCCTGGTCGAGTACTGGGCCCACGTGCAGGCCCTCATGCCGGTCGAGCTCTGGCCGCTGATGCGGCACCGGATGGACTCCTACCGCAACCAGCGGCACAAGTGGTGGGGGAGCGAGGTCAGCGAGGAGCTGGTCGCGAACCTGATGGCCGAGATCGCCGACCGCGGCGCGTCCACGGCGCGCGACCTCGACGACGGGCTGCCGCGCTCCAAGGAGCACTGGGGCTGGAACTGGTCGGCCACGCGGCGCGCGCTCGACTACCTCTACATGGTCGGCGAGGTCGCGATCGCGGAGCGCAACAGCCAGTTCGAGATCAGGTACGACCTCCCCGAGCGGGTGCTGCCCGCCGACGTGCTGACGGCGCCGACCCCGACCCTGGAGGACACCAACCGCGAGCTCGTCCGGCGCGCCGCACGCTCGCACGGCGTGGCCACGGCGCGCTGCCTGTCCGACTACTACCGCATGCGGCTCCAGCCGACCTCCGAGGACCGGGCGGTGGCCGGAGCGATCGAGGACCTCGTCGCCGAGGGTGAGCTCGAGCCGGTGCGGATCGACGGCTGGAACCGGCCGGCGTACCTCCACCGCGACGCCCGCCGGCCCCGCCGGGTCGAGGCCCGCGCCCTGCTGAGCCCGTTCGACCCCGTGGTCTGGTTGCGCGAGCGCACCGAGAAGCTCTTCGACTTCCACTACCGGATCGAGATCTACACACCCGCGCCGAAGCGGCAGTTCGGCTACTACGTGCTGCCGTTCCTGCTCGGTGAGGAGATCGTCGGCCGGGTCGACCTCAAGGCCGACCGGCAGTCGGGTCGCCTCGTCGTCAAGGCGGCGTACGCCGAGGAGGGCGCCCCCGAAGAGACGGCCCGAGAGCTGTCGACCGAGCTCGTCCGACTGGCGGGCTGGCTGGGCATGGACGAGCTCACGGTCGAGCCGCGCGGCGACCTGGCGCCGTTGCTCCGTCCCTGAGCACGCCCTCGATCACGTCCGCCGCGTTGGTGGCACCCGGCATCGCCCGGATGGCCGCGCCGAGGCGGGCGGCAGCAGCCCGGTGCGGCCCGTCGGCCAGCAGCCCGGCGATCACCGGCGCCAGCTCGTCGGCCGAGGCCTTCTTCGCCACCTTCCGGCCAGCGCCCGCCTGCTCGACCGACCTCCCGACCATGGGCTGGTCGACGAACGGGTGCATCGGCATCACCACCAGCGGCAGGTCGTGGGCGAGCGCGCGCATCGTCGTGCCGTGGCCGCCGTGGGTGACGACGAGCGAGACCCGGGGCATCAGCTCGCCGTGCGGCACGACGGCGTGGAGCTCGTGGTTGGGGGCCGTGCGCAGTCGCGCGTGGTCGACGTGCGGGCCGGTGGTCACCACGATGCGGGCGTCCAGCGTGGCGGTCGCGTCGAGCAGGCGCTGGAGGCAGCCGGCCATCCCGGGGAACGCGAAGGTGCTCAGGCTGACCAGCACCGCCGGCGGTCCCGGCACCGGCGGGCCCGCCGTCACGACCGGTCCCACGTACGTCACGTCGTGGCGGGGCGACCGTCCCGCCGGGTCGAGCACCGGGAGGGAAGCGACCAGCGTCGCGCTGGCGGCACCCAGGGCGGAGCCCGGGCGCAGGCCCATCAGGCGCAGGCCGACGCCGATCGGTCCGCGCAGGAATGACCCGCGGAAGAAGGCGTCGTACAGGTGCTCGAGGACGACGTACGGCTGGCCGGCCCCGTCCCTGTCACGGCGCAGCTCGTCCATCGCGCCGAGCAGCAAGCAGTCGACGACGACGAGATCGGCGGGACGGCGTGCCAGCGCGGCGAGCGCGTCGCGGCCCAGGCCCCGGTCCCCGAACATCCGGATCATCGCGAGCACGGACTGAGGGTTGTCGGCCGCGAACGGACGCGCGTGCGTGGTCGGCTCGACCTCGAAGCCCTGCGCCTCGAGCGGCGCGCGCTGGGCGGCGTGCCCCACGAACCGCGTCCGGTGACCGCGGCGTCGTAGCTCGGCGGCGATGGCCGTGGCGGGGGGCACGTTGCCACCGCCGTCCCAGGTGACGAAGAGGATGTCCGCCATCTCAGTGCTCCTTGCTTCCTGCGGCCAGCACCGCGTCGACGAGGTCGTGCAGGCGCCGCTCGGTGACGGCGCGGGAGTGGCCGCGGTCGATCCGCAGCAGCTTCCAGGTGTAGACGTCGGTGGCCACGACCAGCAGGTCGAGGACGTCCTCGTCGTCGGTCGCGGGCACGAACGCCTCGCGCACCCAGGTCCGGTGCATCGCCTTGCCGCGGTCGGTCGCCTTGCGCGCCACGTCGTCGTACCCCTCCTGGGCCAGCATCAGCAGGGCGGTCCGGCCGCGGGACTCGTAGTGGTCGACCACGATGCGCACCGCCGAGTCGACGTCGCCGGGTGGCGTACGCCGCTCGTCCTCCGCGTCCGCCATGGCCGCCTCCATCGTCTCGGCGAACAGGCCGTCACGGCTGCCGAACTGGCGCAGCACGGTCTGGACGCTCACCCCGGCGCGCCCGGCGATCGTGTCGAGCGTGATCT
>JAICRP010000005.1 GCA_025966445.1 Nocardioides sp. | reverse complement strand
TGCAGCGAGATGCCGGCGTCGAGGAGCCGCTTGATGATCTTGAGGATCAAGATGTCGCGGAAGGAGTAGAGCCGTTGCGAGCCCGACCCGGTCGCGGAGCGGACCGTCGGCTCGACCAGACCCGTCCGCGCCCAGTAGTCCAGCTGGCGGTAGGTGATGCCGGCGGCGTTGCACGCCGTCGGGCCGCGGTAGCCGAGGTCGCTGGGCAGCGGCGAGACGTCGTCGGTGAAGAGAAGACCCTGCTCCTCCGCCTTCTCGACGGCCTGGTCGGCCTCGGCGTCGGGCCGGGGGTGCTGCTCGTGCTCGTTCACCCTGCGATCACTCCTCGGAAGTCTTGCCCTGTTCCGTGACGGCACGTGCACTCCCGGGGAAGCCGGGCCTTTCCCAGGCTAGACCGGGGAGGACCACAGCGGTGGAGTTACACCAGAGACAGTTTCAAGGTACGGCTCCACCTGAGGGTGGTCAAAGACTGACGCGGCGTGTCGGAACCCTCAACCTCAGCCTGAGGGTTATTGGAGAGCTCAGCCCTCGGTACGTTCGAAGTCCTCGGGCGTCACCTGGTCGAGGAACTCGCGGAACCGCTCGACCTCGTCCTCCTGCTCCGCCGGCACGGCCAGCCCGACCTCGTCGAGGACCTCCTCGGCGCACACGATGCGGCTGCCGGTGCGCAGCGCGAGCGCGATGGAGTCCGACGGGCGGGCGCCGATCTCCACGCCCGAGCCGAGCACGAGGGTGGCGAAGAAGACGCCGTCCTTCATGTCGGTGATCTGGACCTCGGCGAGCTCCTGGCCCAGCGCATCGAGCAGGTCCTTCATCAGGTCATGGGTCAGCGGCCGCGGCGGCACCACGCCCTGCTGGGCGAACGCGATCGCGGTGGCCTCGACGGCCCCGATCCAGATCGGCAGGTACCGCTCCCCCGTCACCTCGCGCAGCAGCACGATCGGCTGGTTGGAGGGCATCTCCACCCGGACTCCCATGACATCGACCTCGCGCACGAATCAACCCTACTCCGAGGTTGTGACGGCCCGATGAACCCCGACCGTTCAGGCTCTTCTTGCGCTTGTCAGGCGTTGCAACCCCTGACAACTGCAGGGATACCCGGATATCCGGGTACTCATCCGCGGGACGCCTCAGCCCTGGTTGAGGCCGGACTTCACGAGGGTGGCGTGGAGGCGGACCGAGAGCGCGGCGATCTCGGAGACGGTGTCCTCGGCGCGGGCCTTGGCGGCGGCGTCGCGGCCGCGCTTGTGGGGGGCGACGACCTGCTCGACCAGGCCGACCTCACGGTCGGCGGCGGTCTTGAAGGCGCGCAGGTGGCGGGGCTCGAAGCCGAAGTCGGCCAGCTCGCGGGCGGTCCGCGCGATGACGAGGGCGTCGGTGTCGTAGTGGCCGGTCCCCCGCAGCGAGGTGATCAGGCCGTACTGCTCGAGCTGGTCGAGGAGGGCCTCGTCGATCTCGGCGATCTTGAGCAGCTCCTTGCGCGAGAGGCGTACCTGGTCACGGCGGGTGAACGACGTGGCGCTGGGCAGCCCGTCGGCGGCCAGCGCGACCTGGGGCACCGTCGGGACGACGGGCTCGAGCGGCGGAGGCTCGAGGCCGCGGTCGATGGCGTCGAGGTGCTCGCCGATGACCTTCAGCGGGAGGTAGTGGTCGCGCTGCATCCGCAGCACGTAACGCAGGCGGTCGACGTCGTCGTGGGAGAACTTGCGGTAGCCGGACGGCGTACGTTCCGGCTTGATCAGTCCCTTGTCCTCGAGGAAGCGGATCTTGGGGATCGTCACGCCGGGGAAGTCCGGGCGCAGCTTGTCCAGCACCTGCCCGATGTTCATCCGCGGCCCGTGGTGAGCCTGCGCGTGCCCCGACGTGTCGCCCCGCTCCGCCATCGGAGGGCCGGTCAGCCGGGGGTGCCCGGGCCGGCCGGCGAGCCGCTGGGCTGGCCGGTGGGATGTCCGGAGAACAACACGAGGCGGAACTTGCCGATCTCCCCCACGTCGGAGTCCCGCAGGACCACCTTGTCGATGCGGTCCCGGATGACGTACGTGCCGTTGAGGCTGCCGGCGTCGGCGACCGAGAACTCGGCGCCTTCGCGGGTGAACACCGCGTGGCGTCGCGAGACGGTGACGTCGTCGAGGAAGATCTCGCTGTCGTTGTGCCGGCCGGCGGTGACCTCGTCCTGGTCGAGCAGGAACCGGCTGCCGGCGCTGGGGCCCTTCTGCACGACGAGCATCGCGCTCCCGCTCGGCAGCGCGTCGACCGCGGCGGCGTCGACCGGGCTGAGGTGCCGGTCGGAGGTGTCGGTCTTCTCCGACGGCGTCCCGATGCTGATCGTCGCGGTCGCCTCGTCGGCGCCGGGCTGGCTCGCACCGGCCGCCACCAGCTGGGTGCCGCAGTTGGCGCAGAAGCGGGCGTCGTCAGGGTTCTGCTTGCCACAGGCGGTGCAGAACGGCATCGGCGAACACTCCTCGGCGACTAGGACGACGGCTCCAACCCTCAGGAGAAAGTTGAGGGTGATGGTTTCCCCGAACCTACCAGCAGGTCCGGGCCGATCAAGGGGCGATCGGGCGGTTCGCGAGGTCAGCTCTCGAGGCTCGCCTGGTACGCCGCCGAGTCCAGCAGCGCGTCGAGCGAGCTGGCGTCGCTGACGGTGACGTCGAAGAGCCAGCCGCCGCCGTACGGGTCGTTGTTGACCAGCTCCGGGGTGGCGTCCAGGGACTCGTTGCGGGCGACCACCGTGCCGGAGACCGGGGCGTAGATGTCACTCACCGACTTGGTCGACTCGAGCTCGCCGCAGGTCGTGCCGCTCTGGAGCTCCTCCCCCACCTCGGGCAGGGAGACGTAGACGATGTCGCCGAGCGCGTCCTGGGCGAAGTGGGTGATCCCCACGCGCACCGAGCCCTCGGTGTCGCCGGGGGTGCGGACCCACTCGTGCATGGGGGTGTACTTCAGGTCGTCGGGATACACCGGGACTCCTCACGTGCCGCGGTCGGCCAGCTGGTCGGGACGAACCTACCCACTCATCGGGGTTCGGCGAACTCCGGGCGCACCGCTTCGCGGACCGACTCGATGTCGACCTTCTCCAGCTCGTCGATCTGCACGTCGGCCCCGTCGTCGCGCAGCTGCGAGGCCGGACCCTGGTTGAAGACG
The DNA here is from genome assembly GCA_025966445.1 of Nocardioides sp. Classification (GTDB taxonomy): domain Bacteria; phylum Actinomycetota; class Actinomycetes; order Propionibacteriales; family Nocardioidaceae; genus Nocardioides. The sequence continues at coordinate 28,999 of JAICRP010000005.1, read as the reverse complement.
AGGGCGCCCTGGAGGGTGTGCGGGTCACCGATGACGTCGATGACGTACGGCGAGGTGAGCGGCGTCCCGTCGACGGAGAAGCCGCCGACCTCGTCTTCGAAAGAGGTCTGCGCGACGACGCGGACCTGGCCGTTGAACTGCATCGCCTCGGCTCCCGCGGACCGGAGCTCCTCGACGGTGTCGAGGATCGAGTCGATGTCGACGGGGCCCGTCTGCTCGGTGATCGTGACCCGGACGCCCGGACCCGTGACCGGCACCAGCCCGGCCATGATGTTGAGCGTGTCTACCTGCTGCTGGGCCTGCTCCAGCGCCGCCCCGAGCTGGCGCGAGTCGGACTGCAGGTCCCGCTTGTTCTGCTCGAGCCGCTCGATCTCCGACCGCGCGCGCTGCGAGGTGCCGGCGAGACCGGACAGCACGTCGATGAGGTCCTGCTCGCGCAGGCTCGAGTAGCTGTCGTCCACGTCGTTGGTGCGCACCTGGACGACGGCGGCGAAGCCGACCACGGCGAGCAGCACGGCGACCACGACCTGGTTGCGTCGCGGGTGCACCAGCGCGGAGCGGAGCCGGTCGCGACCGGTGACCCCGCGCCCGTCGCCCGGAGCCGGGGTCGCGGGCAGCCCCTCGTCCTCGTGGACGGGGGCGTCCATGGTGGGCGGGCTCTGATCAGGCATGGAACAGGTGCCTCCTGATCGCGGCGACGTTGGAGAAGATCCGGATGCCGAGGACCACGATCACGCCGGTCGACAGCTGGCCGCCGACGCCCAGCTGGTCACCGAGGTAGACGATGGCAGCCGCGATCACCACGTTGCTGACGAACGAGACGACGAAGACCTTGTCGTCGAAGATGCCGTCGAGGTAGGCCCGCAGGCCGCCGAAGACCGCGTCGAGAGCGGCGACGACGGCGATCGGCAGGTAGGGCTCGAGGCCGGCGGGCACGTCCGGCGAGAAGACCAGCCCGAGGATGATGCCGATGAGCAGGCCGAGGGCGGCGATCATGGCGACGCTCCCCCGTCCTCCTGCTCGGGACGGGTCACGGCCGGATCGGTGGTGAGCGGTCGTACGGCGCGCAGCCGGCGCGGGCGGGCGGCCGGGAGGCTCAGCGACTCGGCCGTCTCGAGGTCGAAGACGAACCCGAGGCTGTCCTTGAGCGAGTACCACCGCTGGCCGAACGTGCTGTCGAGCAGGTCGGCGGCGAGGGTGTCCGGGTTGCCGATCACCAGGATCGTGTACGGCGGCACGAGCGGCGTGATGCCGATGTGGATCGCGGGACCGACGTTGTCGAACGCGGTCAGGTTGGTGAGCCGCTTGTCGTTGACGGAGATCGCCTCGGCCCCGGCGTTCCACAGGCCGTCGACCAGCGTGGCGAGGTCGGAGTCACGGACCTGCTGGGTGGCGTCGCCGTCGGGGGCGTCGTCGACGGTGATCCGGAGGCCGGGGCCGGTGACGGCCGAGAAGCCGGTACGGACCTCCAGCCGCTCGATCCGCAGGGCGAGCGCCTGCTCGTCCGCGGACTGCGCGGCGAGCGTGGACCGCAGGTCGGTCGTGGAGGCGCGCAGTCGGTCGAGCCTCTCCTGCAGGTCGGCGACGGTGGCCCGGCGTGCCTGGACCTGCTCGATCAGGCTGTCCCTGCTCGCGTTGGCCTCGGGGGCGTTGCGGGACGTCTGCACCGCGGCGAGGGCGACGAGCACGCCGAACACGGACATCACGACGGCGGCGACCTGGCGAGGCCGGCCGGGACGCGGAGGCGGCGCTGGCGGCCGGTGCCGGCTCAGCGGCCGTCCCGGAGGTCGACCTCGCCGGCTGCGCTGCTTGCGCGCGGCCACGACGCGGTAGTCCTCGTCGAGGGACTGCCGGACGATGCGGTCGAGCAGCGGCATCATCACCTGGTCCGGCACGTCGGGGCGCGGGGTGTCGGGTGGGGTGTCGCTCGGCGACCCGGACGAGGGTTGCCGGGTGGTGGTCCTAGGCATCGCCGCCCACCTCGCCCGAGACGTCCCTGCTCACGTCGCCTCTCACATCACTGTGACGTCCGTCGGCCGGGTGCGGTTGCCAGCGCTCGGTGGTCCGCAGCAGCTTGTAGACCTGGTAGGCGTACAGGACGCCGGCCCACCAGTACAGGCCGATGCCCCACCAGGCGAACGCCCACCCGAACACCTTGGCCAGCGTCGCGACGACGCCCTCGCCGTCACCGAGCAGGAGCAAGGGGAAGGCGTACAGCAGGTTGAACGTGGCCGCCTTGCCGAGGAAGTGCACCGGGAGCGCGCTGTAGCCCCGGGTGCGCAGCAGCGGCACCAGTCCCCACAGCAGCAGGTCGCGCAGCGGCAGGATCACCGCGACCCACCACGGGATGATCTCGCGCATCGCGAGGCCGACGACGACGGCCAGGATGTAGAGGCGGTCGGCGACCGGGTCGAGGATCTGGCCGAGCTGCGAGGTCTGGTTGAGCCGCCGGGCGAGGTAGCCGTCGAGCCAGTCGGTGACGCCCGAGAGCATCAGCAGGGCGAGCGCCCAGCCGTCGGCCTCAGGTCCCAGGACCAGCCAGAGGAACACGGGGACGCCGGCGAGCCGGCCCATGCTGAGCAAGTTGGGCACGGTCCACACACGACTGCTGCGCGTCGGGGTGTCCTCCACGTGCCTGCGTCCCTCGCCTGCGTCCTCGGGTGCGTCCGGGTCGTACTCTGGAGCGGGCCCGAGCGGGCCGCATGACGGCCGCCTCCCCGCCGTCCCCACCCTATCCGGCGGTCCGCCGCCGACCGATTCGACACGGGCCCATCGACACCTACTCGTCGAGGTGGGCGGCGTCGCGGATCTCGCCGACCAGCTCCTCGATGACGTCCTCGAGCGTGGCCACCCCGACGAAGCCGCCGTCGTCGTCGCTGACGGTGGCCATGTGCGAGCCGCGGCGCTGGAGGATCTCGAGGGCGTCGTGCAGGGAGTCGTTGGCCCGGACGGTCGCGAGCGGACGGATCCAGCGCGACTCGATGACCCGGTCGCGGAGCGCCTCGTCGGGCTCGAGGACGTCCTTGATGTGCAGGTACCCGACCGGGGGTGATCCTTGACCGCCTCGGCTGCCCGTGACCGGGAACCGGCTGTACCCGGTCGCGGCACAGACGTCCTCGACCTCGGCGACGGTCGCGTCGCGCGAGACCGTGGTGAGGGTCTCGGGCCGCATCAGGACGGCGGCCACCGTGCGCTCGGTGAAGCCCAGGGCGCCGGCCAGCCGGTCGTACTCGTCGGGCTGGAGCAGCCCCTCGCCGCGGGACTCCTCGACGAGCGCCGCGACCTCCTCGCGGGTGTACGTCGAGCTGACCTCGTCCATCAGCTGCACGCCGACGAGCTTCAGCAGGCCCCGGGCGACCGCGTTGATGACCCGGATCACCGGTCGGAGCACGGTCACGAAAGCCCAGACGGGCGTCCCCAGCACCAGGGCCGCACGGTCCGGACCGGCCAGCGCGATGTTCTTCGGGATCATCTCGCCCATCACCACGTGGAGGAACACCACGATGGACAGGCCGATCGCGAAGGCGACCGGATGCAGGAACGCCTCCGGCACGTGCAGCGCGTGCAGGATCGGCTCGATCAGCTGGGCGATCGTCGGCTCGGCCACGGCACCGAGGACCAGCGAGCAGACCGTGATCCCCAGCTGGTTGACGGCGATGACCTCGGACATGTTCTCCATCGCCCGCAGCGTCGTCCGGGCGAAGCGGTTGCCGGCCTCGGCGAGGGGCTCGATCTGGGTACGGCGCGCAGAGACGAGGGCGAACTCGGCGGCCACGAAGAACGCGTTGCCCAGCAGCAGGACGACGGTCAGGAAGATGGCGGTGAAGCTGCTCACGAGGACGCACCGGCCTCACGCGTCAGCAGGCGCAGGGCCAACCGGTCGATCCGCAGCCCGTCCATGTGGGTGACGGTCAGCACGGCGAGCTGGTGGCGGCCCTCGGGTCCGTCGGGGCTGTCGGTGCGGTCGGGCACGAAGACCTCCGCGACGTCGCCGACATCGGGCACCTTGCCGAGCACGCTCATCACGAGGCCGCCGACGGTGTCGTACTCCTCGCTCTCGGGCAGCTCGACCTCGGTGAGGTCGGCCACCTCGTCGGGCCGCAACAGCCCCGAGATCGTCCACGAGCCGTCGCGCAGCTGACGGGCCTGCGCTCCCCGTGGGTCGTGCTCGTCGGCGATGTCGCCGACGATCTCCTCCACGACGTCCTCGAGGGTGACGATGCCGGCCTGGCCGCCGTACTCGTCCAGCACGACGGCCATCTGGAAGCCGTCCGCGCGCAGCAGCGACAGGAGCGGGTCGAGGCGCAACGAGTCGGGTACCACGATCGGCCGGACCATCAGGTGCTTGATACGCGTGGTGTGCCGCTCGGACGGGGGCAGCGCCACCGCGTGCTTGACGTGCACAGTGCCGACGACGTTGTCGCCCTGGTCGAGCACCGGGAACCGGGAGTGGCCGGAGGTACGGGCGGCCTCGAGCACGGCGATCGCCCGGTCGCTGGAGTCGAGGCTGATCGTGCGGACCCGCGGCGTCATGATCTCGCCGGCAGTCCGCTGGCCGAACTCCACCGACCTCTCCATCAGCTCGGCCGTGTCCGCGTCCAGGGTGCCCTGGTCGGCGGACCGGGCGATCAGGGACGCGAGCTCCGTCGACGAGCGCGCGGAGCGCAGCTCCTCCTGGGGCTCCATGCCGAGCGCGCGGACGATCGCGTTGGCCGAGCCGTTGAGCAGCTTGATGGGCCAGGTGTTCACGGTCGTGAACAGCCGCATGAACCCCTGCGTCGCCCTGGCGGTCTCCATCGGCTTGGCGATGGCGAGGTTCTTCGGCACCAGCTCGCCGAAGATCATGGTCAGCGTCGCGCCGAGCGCCAGCCCGAGGCCGATGGCGAGGGGACGGATGACGTCCTCGGGTATCCCGACCGCCTCCAGCGGTGGAGAGATCAGCTCCGCGATCGCCGGCTCGGCGAGGAAGCCGATGGCCAGGTTGGTGACGGTGATGCCGACCTGGGCGCCGGAGAGCTGCGTCGAGAGCGAGCGCAACGCCGCCAGCACGCCGATGGCACCGGAGTCACCCTCGGCCGCGAGCTGCTCGACACGGGAGCGGTCGACGGTGACGAAGGCGAACTCCGCCGCGACGAAGACGCCGCACGCGACGATGAGCACCAGCGAGACCGCCAGCAGGATCCAGGCGGTCATCGGTCGCACCAGGATGCGTGCTGGGGCCGATGAAGAGGGCCGTCCATGTGCGGCGCGCGTGTCCTTCGGGTACGGGGAAGGGGACTCGTGCACTGTACTGGCGTCGCGTCCACCCCGGCGAAACCGCGCCCCTGGGGTGGGATCGCCCCCTACGATGAGGCACCCCTCCCCCCGGAGCAACACTCATGACGACTCCTCCCCCGAGCCGCCGCGCCCTCGTCGGCGGTGCCCTCGCGGCCTCGGCCGTCGCCGTCACGGCGACCGCCGACCCGGCGTTCGCCGCCGGTGGCAAGAAGCACGACGGACCGCCGCTGCTGAGCAAGCCCGACCGGCACCTGGTGACCCGCTTCTCCTACGGCCTGACGCCCGAGCTCGCGCGCGACGTGCGCCAGGCGGGCGGTGGGCTGGCGTGGTTCGAGAGCCAGCTCAAGCCGAGCAGCGTCTCCGACAAGGAGGTCGGCAAGGTCGACTCCTGGTGGCCCGAGCTGTCGTACTCGCCCGCCAAGCTGTGGCAACGGCAGATCACCCAGCAGCAGGCCGGCTGGGAGGTGATGGACAACTACCAGCGGCGGGTGCTGCAGCGACGGATGCGCACCAACCGACCCGTGCTCGAGATGATGACCGAGTTCTGGGAGAACCACCTCAACGTCCCGGTGAACGGCGACGCGCAGTTCACCTACCGGGCGTCGTACGGCGACCTCGTGCGCAAGCACGCGCTGGGGAAGTTCTCCGACCTGCTCGTGGGCGCGATCACCCACCCGGCGATGCTCATCTACCTCGACCAGGCCACCTCGACCAAGCGTCACCCCAACGAGAACCTCGGCCGCGAGCTGCTGGAGTGCCACACCGTCGGCGAGGGCAGGTTCACCGAGGACCACGTCAAGGCCTCGGCGCGGATCCTCACGGGCTACACCGTCGACATGTGGGAGACGTGGCAGGCGCTCTACAACCCCGAGGAGCACTGGCGTGGTCGCGTCAAGGTGCTGGGGTTCAAGGACTCCAACAGGAAGAAGGACGGCCAGGACCTCACCCGTCGCTACCTCGAGTACCTCGCCCACCACCCGGCCACGGCCCGTCGGATCGCGCAGAAGCTCGCCGTGAAGTTCGTCCGTGACCGACCCTCGGCGGGCCTGGTCTCGCGGCTGGCCAAGGTCTACCTGAAGAACGACACCGAGATCGTCCCCGTGCTCCGTGCGCTGGTGCGGTCACGCGAGTTCCAGCGCTCGGAGGGGCTGAAGGTCCGCGACCCCGGCGAGGACATCGTGGCGACCTACCGGCTGCTCGGCATCCGGATGGACAAGCCCCGCGACTACGACGCCGGCGTCAACGCGGTGCTCTGGCAGGTCGGTGACCTCGGCATCCGGCCGCTGGGCTGGCCGCGACCCGACGGGCAGCCCCTCGACAACGACTCGTGGTCCTCGCCGGCGCGGCTGATGGCGTCGCTGCGGACGCACTACACGCTGTGCGGCGGCTGGTGGCCCACCAAGGGCGTGCACTACGTCGCGCCCGTCGACCGCCTGCCCGAGGACCGGCTGAGGTTCCAGGACCTGGTCGACCACCTCTCGCGCCAGATCCTGCACCGGCCCGCCGGCGACCGCCTGCTCAAGGCGTGCTGCAACGCCGTCGGGGCCAAGCCCCGCGAGTGGATCGACGAGAAGCACGGGGTGGTGGCCTGGGACATGCCCCGGCTGCTCACCACCTTCCTCGACTCCCCCGACTTCATGAGCAGGTGACGAGACGATGACCCAGCAGGACTGCTGTCCCGAGTTCGCGACGCTGAGCCGTCGCGGGCTGTTCCGCGGCGCCCTCGCCGTGGGCGCCTCGACGACCGTCTTCGGCTCCGCCGTCGTCACCGCATCGCCGGCCTCGGCCGCCTCCGCGCCCTCGGTGCTCGTGGTGCTGTCGCTGCGCGGTGCGTGCGACGGCCTCAGCCTCGTCGTGCCGCACGCCGACCCGGCGTACTACGCCGCGCGCCCCAACATCGCCGTCCCCTCCGAGACGTTGCTGGCCAAGGACGGCATGTTCGGGCTGCACCCGGAGCTCGAGCCGCTGCTGCCGTTCTGGACCGCGGGCAAGATGGCCGCGGTGCACGCGACCGGCCTGCCGGCGCCGAACCGTTCGCACTTCGCCGCGATGGAGGAGGTCGAGGACGCCGCCCCCGGCTCGTCGGTGCGCTCCGGCTGGCTCAACCGCCTCGTCGGCACCGACGCCGACGCCAACCCGCTCCAGGGCCTGAACCTCGCCGGCGGCGTTCCGCCCACCTCTCTCTACGGTCCCCAGCCGGTGATGTCGGCCCCCAGCGTCGGCGGCGTGGCCATCGCGGGCGACGACGACTGGGACACCGAGCATCGTCGCGTCCGGGCGCTGCACGCGCTCTGGGACGGCAACACCTCCGGGCTCGGCCGGGCGATGAAGTCGACGTTCGGTGCGGTCGCCGGCTTCCAGCCCGTCAAGGACACGCCCGACGAACCGGCCAACGGCGCCGAGTACCCGGGGTCCGACCTCGGCCGCGCCCTCGGTGAGGTCGCGCGCGTGATCAAGGGCGACGTCGGCGTCGCCGTGCTCACCGTCGACCAGGGCGACTGGGACATGCACACCGACATCGGCACCGTCGAGTGGGGACTCCTCGTCCAGAACGCCGGCGACCTGGCCCGCTCGCTCGCCGCCTTCCTCACCGACCTCGGCCCCTGGGCCGACCGGGTCACCGTCGTCACCATCAGCGAGTTCGGCCGCCGCGTGCAGGAGAACGCCAGCGGCGGCACTGACCACGGCTACGGCAACGTGATGTTCCTCGCCGGTGCCGGCGTCAAGGGCGGCACGTACTACGGCACGTGGCCCGGCCTCTCCAACACCCTCGACGGCGACCTGCTCGTGACCACGGACTACCGCAGCGTGCTGTCGGAGATCGTCGTCAGCCGGTTCGGCGCCAGCCCCGCCGCAGTGTTCCCCGGCTTCGTCCGCAGTCCCGTCGGAGTGATGCTCGGCGGCTGAGCCCGTCGCGCTCGGGTCACTCAGCGTCGGCGACGACGACGCGCCTGCGGCTGGCTCTCGGTGGGGGCGGGCGGGGTGACGGGTGGGTTGGCCAGCACGGCCACCAGGATCGGGTCGTCGGCCGCGAGGCCGGTCGCCTCCACCAGGCAGGCGGTCATGCCGACCAGGTCGACAGGGTCGACGCCGGCGGTGACGCACGCGGCGTACGCATCGAGGACGGCCTGCGGGATCTCGGTGCCGCCGTCGCCCGGATCGGTCGGCCCATCGGTCGGCCCATCGGTCGGCCCATCGGTCGGCCCATCGGTCGGCCCGTCCGTGGGTTCGGCCGTCGCGGTCGGGGTCCCGGAGTCCGTGGGCGCGGTCTCGGTCGGCGTGGGGGCCGGGCTCGAAGGTACGTCGGTGGGTGCGGCCGACGGGGTGGGTGCGGCGGTCGTCGGAACAGCGGCCGTCGGCGTCGCGGTGGCCGAGGGTGTCGGCTTCGCCGACGGGGCCGGGGTCGCCGTCTCGGTCACCGTCGCCGTCGGCTTGGTCGTGGGCTGGTCGCTCGGCTTGCCGGTGGGCCCCGAGGTCGGGCCGGACGTCGGGCCGGAGGTGGGATCGACCACCTCGAAGGTCGGCTCCGGCTGGCCGGGGACCGGGCCACCGCCTCCACCGGTCGGGTAGGGGTAGGCCTTCGGGTCGAGCACGCCGGTGCCGAACGCGCCGATCAGCCGGAACATGGCCGGGTCGGCGTGGAGGTAACCCGCCATGATGCCGATCACCAGGTCGACGTACGCCTTGCTGTGGTTGTAACGGAACACGGACGCGCGCTGGCCCGCTCGCGTCGCCAGGTCGTCGCTGCCGCTGCAGAGGTACACCGCCGTGGCGAGGCTCGCGTCGTCGATGTCCTGAGGGTCGCGCCGCCCGTCACCGTCCGCGTCCACGCCGACGACCGTCCAGGTCGACGGGATGAACTGCATCGGGCCGACAGCGCGGTCGAAGCGCTGGTCACCGTCGAGCATGCCGGCGTCGGTGTCGCCGATGCGCGACGTGGCGCCGCGTCCGGTGAGCCGCGGGCCGAGGATCGCCGGGTGCACGACGCCGTCGGCGGTCATCAGGGCCCCGCCGAACCGGCCGTGGTTGCTCTCGACCTGGCCGATCGCCGCGATCAGCTGCCAGGTCAGGTGGCAGGAGGGGTCGGCCTGGCGCATCACGGTCTCGGCCCGCTGGTAGGCCGTCAGGGCGCGGCTCGGCACCGGCTCCACGGACGCGGTCCCCCGGGCGTCGGCCAGGACGCCGAGACCGGCCGAGTCGCGGCGCGGGTCCTCGGACACCGACGCCGGCGCCTCGACCGCACCGGAGAGCTCGGGGACGTCGGGGATGACGGGGTCGGCGGCGGACGCCGCCGGGAAGGAGAGCACCGAACGCCCGGGCGTGCTCGCGTCGGGGCGCACCAGCCCCGCGGTGGCGATCACCGACAGGGGCGCCAGGACGGCGACCAGGCAGAGTCGCCGGAGGGCGGGCCCCCGCCCCAGACGCCTGCTCGTTGGTGTCACCGGTCTCCCCCCGAAGTCGCCGCGTTCGCGACCGCCCGAGTCGCTGGCCAACACGCTACCTCTCACTTCCCGCCCGATCACCAGGAGTCTGCCCTGGTCCTGCCGATACGTCAGTGCCCGGAGAGACACTGCGACCGCATCGTTACCCCGTACGACGCCCGACCCGCCCTCGAGGATTCGTCCCCGACCCCCCGGGGTTTGATAGTTTAAGTCACCTGAATCAGTGGACTTTAAGGGGTGGGGTCGATGCACGGTGGCGAGGGCGACTGCTGCGTGGTGGTGATCGGCGCGGGCGCCGGTGGTGCGCTGACCGCCTCGCACCTGGTCACGGGACTCTCCTCGCGCTTCCGGGTCGAGCTCGTCGACCCCTCCCCCCGCACCGGCCGCGGCACGGCGTACTCCACCGCCGACGACCGCCACCTGCTCAACGTCCCGGCGAGCGGCATGAGCGCGTTCCCCCGCGACCCGGAGCACTTCTACCGCTGGGTCCGCCAGCACCACGACCCTCAGGCGCAGCCGCAGGACTTCGTCCCCCGCCGCGTCTACGGCGACTACATCGAGAGCCTGCTCCGCGCGGCGGCCGAGTACCCCGCCAACGCGCGCCTCGTCCGCCGCCAGGCGTCCGTCGTCGGCGTCGACCGCCGCGGCGACCGGCTGGTGGTGCGCCTCGACGACGGCACCACCAACGGCGCCACGATCGTCGCCCGCGCCGCCGGGCTCGCCCCCGGTGCCAAGGCCGGGACCGACTGGGCGCCCGAGGAGCTGGCCGCCTCGGGCCGGCTCCTCGACCCGTGGACCGACGAGCTCCCCGAAGGCGACCTGCTCCTCGTCGGCACCGGACTGACGATGGTCGACGTCGCGATCGCCGCGGACCGCCCCGGCCGCACGCTGCACACGGTCTCGCGCCACGACGTGGTGCCGGCTCACCACGTGCTCCCGACGACACCGCCCGTGCCACCGCCGCCCGGCATCACCCGGCTGCACACCCTCGACGACCTCCGGTCCGCCGTCGTCACGCACGTCGAGCGGACCGTGGCCGAGACCGGTGACTGGCGGGCCGCCATCGACGGGCTGCGCCCCGTCACCGCCCAGCTCTGGCGGGGCCTCTCCGACGACGACCGCCGTACCTTCCTCGCCGACGACGCCCGGGCCTGGGACGCACGCCGCCACCGGATGCCTCCCATCACCGCCGAGCGCCTCGAGGCCATCGACGCCTCGGGGCGCTGGACCCGCCACACGGGCACGGTCGCGGCGGCGAGACCGACCGACGACGGCGTCGCCGTCACCCTCAGCGACGGCACCGAGCTGGCCGTCGCCGGCGTCGTCAACTGCACCGGGCCCACAGGTGCCTCGGCCAAGGACCCGCTGCTGGCCGCGCTGAACCAGACCGGCCTCGTCCGCCCCGGCCCGTCCGGCCTGGGCATCGACACGGCCGACGACGGCCGCGTCCTCGGGGTGCTTCCCCCGACCATCCCGTTCTACGCGATCGGCACGCTGCGCCGCGGCAACCTGTGGGAGACGACGGCGATGCCGGAGATCCGCGAGCAGGCGTACGACGTGGCCCGGTCGGTGGCACGAGCCCTGCACGGCGAGACCCGTCGTCGGCCGGGGGACCTCTACGGCCTGACCCTCACGACCAACCGCAAGGCCGCGACGGCGTACAACCGCGCACTCGGCCGGCTGCTCTGCCTGCAGGACGGCGTCGAGTCGGGGCTCGAGGCGGCCGTCGCCGCCGACCCCGGCTTCGCCCAGGCCCACGCGGCCCTGGCCCTGCTCGGCCACGAGTGGGGGGCCGTCGGCTCGTGGCGTCAGGCCCTGCAGGCCGCGCACGCCGCTGCGGCGGACCGTCACCTCGACGACCGCGAGGTGAGCTTCCTCGACGCCGTGACCACCCGGTTGCGCAGCGACGAGGAGACCGGGGCCGCCGCGCTGCTCCGCCACATCCGCCTGTTCCCTCGTGACGCCCTGGCCGTCAGCGTCGCCGTCCCCACCGTCGCGTTCGGCGGGCTCACGTCCGGCCGCCAGACCGCCCAGCTCGTCGAGGGTCTGGGGCGCACCTACGGCGACGACTGGTGGTACGCCGGCCAGCTGGCGTTCGTCCGCCAGGACCAGGAGCGCTGGGGCGAGGCCGAGGAGCTGGCGTCGTACGCCCTCTCGGTCGAGCCCGCGTCCGGCCACGCCGTGCACGCCCGCGCCCACGTGTACTACGAGACAGGACAGCACACCGAGGGTCTCGCCTGGCTCGACGGCTGGATCCGCAGCCGCGGGCCGGAGGCCAACCACCGCTCGCACTTCTCGTGGCACGCGGCCCTGCACGAGCTCATGCAGTGCGACGTCGACGCGGTGCGCCGACGCTACGAGCGCGAGCTGGCCCCGCCGCTCGTCACCGGCTCCCGGGCCCTGGTCGACAGCGGTGCGCTGCTCTGGCGCTGCCACGTGACCGGCACGTGGGAGGGCCCCCTGCCCAGCGAGGCGGTCTGCGCCTCGGCTCCCGACGGGTGGCTGCTCAACCCGCCCACCGCGTTCGCCGCCATGCACTCCGCCCTGGGCCTGGCGACCGAGGGCGACGAGGTCGGCCTCGCGGCGCTGCGCACCATCGCACACGCCCACCACGACCCGGCGTTCCGCGACGTCGTCGCACCGCTGTGCGGGGCGCTCCAGCAGGTCGTCGAGGGTGAGTTCGCCGACGCGGCCGACCGGCTCACCACCCTGCTGCCCCGCACGGGGGTGCTCGGCGGCAGCGCCGCTCAGCGCGAGGTGCTGGAGGACACGCTGGTGTACGCGCTGGCCCGCTCGGGCCAGGGTGAGCGCGCCGCCGAGGTGCTCGACCAGCGGCTCAGCCGCCGGACGTCCCCGCTCGACGCCCGCCGCCGGGCGGCCCTGATGCCGGCGACCGTCGACGGGAGTGGCACCGCGACCTGATCGACCCCGCGCGCGGCTGGTGCGACAGTGTGCGCGTGAGTGCCCGGTTCGCCGTCGTCGCGCCGACCTCGGCTGAGCGTGCGCGTCCGTTGCCCGGCGACGAGCTGGTCTCCGAGGCGGTCCAGCTGGACCGCGCCTTCACCCTGCCTGCGCCGCCCGACCAGGTCTGGCCCTGGTTGGTCCAGCTCGGCAAGCACCGCGGTGGCTGGTACCTGCCCCGCTCGGTCGAGAGGTACCTGCCGCCCGCACGTCGCGCCGTACGCCGCGTGGTCCCGGAGCTCCAGCACCTCGCCGTGGGCGACACCGTCCCCGACTGGGGCGGCCGCGAGGCGACACTGACCCTGGTCGCCCAGGACCGCCACCGCTACCTGCTGCACGCCTCGCGGCGTGGCTCGGTCTCGTTGACCTGGGCCCTCGTGCTCGCCCGCGAGGGCCGGGCGGGCACCAGGGTGCAGTCCCGGGTCCGGCTCGGCCCGGTGAAGCACGAGCGGCTGGCCGAGCGGGTCGGTGGTGCCCTCGACCTCCTCTCCCTCCTCGGTCTCGCCCACGGCCTCCGGGAACGCGTCACCTCGGGATAGTCCGTGACGTAACTGTCGTCACTCGGCCCGATCGACCACGGTTACGTCACGGACTATCCGAGGGGCACATGATCCGGAAGGGCCATATCGCTGACGCGGAGACCTTCCTACGATCGAGGGGCAGCCGGGGCGCACGGGAGGCGCGATGCTCATCGAGGTCGAGGGGGTGGCCGCACCCGCGGTGACGCACGCGTTCGTGGTCGGCGTCAGCCACTACCCGTTCCTCGACGGACCGCAGATGACCGACAAGGGCGGTGAGCTCGGGCTGGCGAACCTCAGCAGTGCCGCCCGCTCGGCCTCCGAGCTCACCGCCTGGCTGCTGAACGAGTACCGCTGCCCAGAGGCGCCGCTGAAGGACGTGCGGCTGCTGCTCTCCCCCGTCGACGGGGAGGCGCTGAACGCCGACGTGCTCGCCAGGATGGGCGGCCAGCCGGCACCGGCCACCCGTGCAGCGGTCAAGGCCGAGTTCACCGCGTTCATGGAGGCCTGCGCGAGCCCGGCGGACCGCGCCCTCGTCTTCGTGGTCGGCCACGGCATCCAGCTCAGCCCGCGGAGCGCGATCGTGCTGCTCGAGGACTTCGCCACCGACGCCGAGCCAGACCTGCTCTTCGGCGCCATGGACGTGATCGGATGCCACGACGCGATGCGCAAGTTCGGCGGCGCCGACCACCAGGCCTGGTTCTCCGACGCCTGCCGTCAGCGGCCCGAGATCGTCCGGCGCTTCGAGGCCCTCGAGGGAGCCTTCAAGCCCGGCAACATCGGACTGGCCGAGGTGGCCGCCTCACCAGTCTTCCTGTCCTCCTCGACGCGCGAGAACGCGTTCGCGGACCCGCAGGGCCTGACCATCTTCACCCAGGCCCTGCTCTGGGCCCTGCGCGGCGCCGCCGCCGTCGGCAAGGACGAGACCTGTCCCGTCTGGCACGTCTCCTCGAGCCGGCTCAGCCTGGTGCTGCCGACACGGGTGAAGGCGCTGGCGCAGGCCGGGGGCGCCGACCAGTCCGTCGACCTCACCGGCAAGCCGCTGGACGTCGTCGTGCAGCAGTTCGACGCGCCACCGCAGGTCGACATCGAGGTGGCGGTGAACCCGGCGAACCTCGACCCCTTGCCGGTGGCGGAGCTCCGGCTGGACGGCAACGAGCTGGTGGCCGTCCAACCGGGCTGGCCCCTCAGGCTGCGCGCCACGGCCGGCCTGTACGAGCTGGTGGCTGACGTCGGCGGGGCCGCTCCCCAGCGCAAGAAGAAGCTGCTCAACGCCCAGCCTCCCGCCTGCAAGGAGGAGGTGCAGTTCCCGTGACCGACACCGGCCTCCTCAGCGTCCGCGTCGAGGACAACTCGCTGTGGCTGACCAACAACCTGCCGTTCGTCGTCCGCGACGCGTCCCTGACGGTCGTCGGGCGCGGCACCACGGGTGGGCCGGCGATGACGCTGCCCGTCGGCCTCTACTCCGTCGAGGCCGTCACCCCGCGCGGGCGGAGCATGCTGGAGCTCGTACGCGTGGATCCCGCCACGCCGGTCGACGTCGTCGTCACCGAGGACTCCGGCCGGAACGCCGGACGCGACGACGGGCAGGACGACGCCGACGGCATGCGCGGCGCGGTCGAGGCGACCCTCACCGGTACGACGGCCTGCACGCTCCTGACCCAGGACGCGGGAGGCTGGACGTTCGGCCCCGACCAGGTGCTCACCGCCGTCCCGACCGCGACGTACCGGCTCGACGGGCGGGACTGGACGGCCTCGCTCCCGCTCAACCCCCAGGGCCGCAAGGAGGACGAGGCCACCTGCCGCGTCGAGCTCGACCTCAGCGCATCCCTCCCCCGGCTCGGCGTGCGCTTCACCGAGCAGCGCCGCGTCGGCCGCGCCGTCGACGGGATGCTGCGCCACCACGAGGTGATGGCCGGCGCCGAGCTGCTGGACCAGGCGGCGAGCCTGCTGCTGGGCAAGTACTCCGACCCGGCGGCCGCCGCGCTCGGTGGCCTCACGCTCCATCGGTACGGCCGGCTCCGCGAACGCCAGGACTGGATCGAGAACCTCGCCCGCGACTTCGCCTGGATCCCGGACGGCCGCATCCTGCTGGCCGCCCTGCTCATGAACGACCGCGACGCCCGCGAGCGGGCCCGCGGCCTGGGGCTGCTGGTGGAGGCGACCGAGGCGCGTCCGCTCTACACCGACGGCATGGCCCTGGCCACCGACCTCCTACGGCGCTGGCCGGACGCCGACCGCAAGGACGAGCGCGCCGAACGGCTCGAGCGCCTGGCGGGGTACGCCTGTGTCACCGACTGGGACTCGGTGGCTCTCGTGACCGGACGGGAGGACCAGTGGAGCTGACCTTCCTCGACGCCCGCCAGGGCGACGCGATCTGGGTGCGGTGGGGCCAGGGCCGCCAGCTGCTCGTCGACATGGGCACCTCGGGCACCGGCCGCGCCCTCGCCGACCGGTTCAGGGCGCTGCCGGAGGACCAGCGCGCGTTCGAGCTGCTGGTCGTCACGCACGTCGACACCGACCACATCGGCGGCGTCCTGACGGGCCTGGTCGACCCGGACGAACCGGTCCCCGTGACGTTCGCCGACGTGTGGTTCAACGGCTGGGAGCACCTCAACGGACTCGTACCCGCCGACGAGCGGTCCGAGCTCGAGCCGATGGGTGGCGTCCAGGGCGAGCTGCTCACCACCTGGCTGCGCGACCACGCGTGGAACGACGCCTTCGGCCGCGCCGCGGTGATCCGCACCGACACCACGCTGCCCCGCGTGGAGCTGCCCGACGGACTCGCCATCACCGTGCTGGCGCCCGTGCAGGAGCGGTTGACCGACCTCGTCCCCGAGTGGCAGCTCGCCGTCGCGGCCGCCCTCGAGAAGGGGACGCTCACCGAGGTCTCCCCCGGGCTGGAGCCGATGGGACCGAGCACCGCCCCCACGTTGGAGAGCGCGGTCGACCTCGCGCTCCTCAGCGAGGACCCGTTCAAGGTCGACGGGAGCAAGGCCAACGCCGCGAGCATCGCCCTCGTCCTCGAGCACGACGGCAAGCGCGCCCTGCTCACCGGCGACGCCACCGCCTCGGAGCTGCTGGGCGGGCTCGCCCTGCTCGGGGCGGGCGAGCGGGTGCCGCTCGACCTGGTCAAGCTGCCCCACCACGGCAGCCGCAACAACGTCTCCCGGGAGCTGGTCCAGGCCGTCGACTGCCCGTTGTGGGTGTTCTCGAGCGACGGCACGACGTTCCGGCACCCGGACGCGATCGCGGTCTCGCGGGTCGTCCGTGACTCCGGTCCGGAGCCGCACCTGGTGTTCAACGTGCCCAGCACGTTCAACCAGTGGTGGGAACGGGCCGAGTGGCAGGACCTGTTCGGCTACACCACGACGTACGGCGTCGAGGACGACGGAGTGACGGTCGCCCTCTCCTGAGGTCAGGCCCCGTCGAAACCGCTCAGCAGCAGGAAGAAGACCACGAGGCCGAGCACCAGCATGACCACCCCGACGACCGCACCGATGAGGGCGCCGCGCTGCTGGGTCGCATCGGGGCCGGCGATTCCGGGGAGCAGCGAACCGACGACCGCGCCCAGCACGGCCATCACGACGACGGCGACGGGGATGATCCAGTTCTCGCTGCCCTCGCCGTCGAAGAAGAAGGCCGTCACCGGAAGACTGAAGACGCCGAGGACCAAGAGGATGAGGACCGCGGTCCACCTCTGTCCGGCAACGCTTGCGGTCGCCATGTCCCCCCATTTCACGTCGGCCGGTGACGGCCCTCGAACTCGTATCCCCGCGCGCACTGTATCGAGCGCGCGGAACCGCCGACAGCAACGCGCCGAGACATCTGGACCTGTCGCGAGCCCGAGGTTTCGGGATACTGCTCCCACGCCGAGCTCCACAGGAGGGGCGATGGGAAGTGCGGGTGCCGGGCCGCAGCCGCCCGCGTCCGAGTACGCCGCCTCGCGAGGCAACGTGCTGGGGCGGATGACCGCACTCACCCTGATGACGCCGGTCCGCCGGCAGTGGCTGTGGTTCCTGCGCTTGGGCTTCCGGCTCGCGCCGTACTCGCCCCTGCGCGACCACATCATCCAGTTCAACTTCATCAAGTACGTGCGCTGGGTCCTCGTCGACGGCCTCGACGGCGAGGACCTGAAGTACCCCTACCTCCACTTCGAGAGCAACTTCGACGGCCCCTGGGAGCACTACATCGACGCGTTCGCCTACGTGATCGCGAAGGACATCCGGCTCACCTGGGGTCGCGGCCCCGACTTCCCGCACCCACCGCCGGCCGAGCCGCTCAAGGACTGGATCGCGGCCAACAGCATGGACGGCGGCACCTACTACTGCGCCCACGCCGAGCACTCCACGCGCGACCTGCAGAACGCGCTCGCCGTCCGCGACGCCTTCCAGGACCTCCGGGCGCGCGCGGCGTCTCTGACCCCGGACGAGTTCCAGGCTGCGTGGCAGCGGTTCCTCACCCACGAGCAGACCCGGCTGTGAGCAACGAGAACGGCACGGCGTACGCGCTGACGACCTACGCCCGCGTCGAGACCGGTCACGAGGACGCGCTCGACGCGTACCTCGCCGCCCTGCCGACGGGGGCCGACAGTCCGTTCGCCCGCCTCGACGGCGTGCACCTCGCGCGAGTCCAGGTGTTCCGCAAGCTCGTGCACCAGGGACCCCACCAGCGCCCGGACCCCCTGCGGCACGCGCACCTGGTCGTGAGCACGACCTTCAACGGCGGGCTCGACGAGCACCTGGAGGCGTTGGCCGAGCACGTCCCCGAGTGCGACGAGTGGTGGGGCCACTGCGTCCGCTACCCGGGTCGCGGGGACCGGGCCGCCTTCGTGGCGTACGTCCGGTCGATCCAGCGGCGGACGAGCCTGTTCTCCACGCCGTTCCCGACCGCGACGGTCGACGACGTGAGGCAGTCGATCGCCCTGCGGGCCCAGGTGATCGATTTCGCCGCCGCGACCCAGCACCTGAGCGCCGACGACCTGCACCGGCGCTTCCTGGAGACCTTCTGATGGAGGGCCGCCCGACCCGGCTGCCGCCGCGCGACGCCACTCCTGCCGACATCGACCTCTCGGACATCCAGGGCAACGTGCTGCGCGGGTACACGATGCCCGCCGCGGCGTACCTGATGCTCCGGATCAGCGACGTCGCCCAGGCGACGACCCTGCTGCGGCGCTCGCTGCCCCTGGTCTGCACGGCGGAGACCTGGGACCGGCAGCCCGCGGCGGCGATCAACCTGTCGTTCAGCTACGCAGGGTTCCAGCGGCTGGGGCTCGACCCGGACACGCTGGCGTCCTTCCCACCCGCGTTCCGCGAGGGCATGAGGGCGCGGGCGACTCTGCTCGGCGACGTCGGCCCGAGCGCGCCGGACCAGTGGGAGTTCGACGAGCCGCACGTGCTGGTGTCGGTCTACGCTGCCGACGCCGAGCGCCTCGAGGAGACCCTGGGGTCCGTGCTGGTGCCCGACACGCAGGACGGGGTCGAGCTGCTCCACGTGCAGCGGGCCCACGATCTGCCGGGCGGCAAGGACCACTTCGGGTTCTTCGACGGCGTCTCCCAGCCTGCCATCCAGGGGTCGGGCGTGCTGTCGCGCCCAGGCGACGGGATCCGGCAGGGCGAGCACGGCTGGCGCGAGGTCGCGACCGGCGAGGTCCTGCTCGGCTACCCCGACGAGGACCGCACCCTCCCGAAGGCGCCGCACGCACCGTACGACCGCAACGGCACGTACGTCGTGCTGCGCAAGCTCGCCGTCGACACGGCGGCCTTCCGGCGCTTCGTCGCGGACGCGGGCTACCCCGGCGGGCCGGAGATGCTGGCCGCCAAGATCGTCGGGCGCTGGCCGGACGGCACTCCGCTGGCCCTGGCGCCGGACGGACCCGACGAGGCGCTGGCGAGCGACCCGGCGCGGATCAACGACTTCGGCTACGCGGACGACCCTCAGGGACTGCGCTGTCCGTTGGGATCGCACATCCGTCGCGCCAACCCGCGCGACGCCCCGAGCTTCTTCGGCGGACGTCTCAGCGCGCGGCACCGCATCGTCCGCCGCGGTCGGGCGTACGGCGACCCCCTCCCGCCCGGCGTGCTGGACGACGACGGGGCCGACCGCGGTCTGGTGTTCGTCAGCTTCCAGTCGAACCTCTGGCGCCAGTTCGAGACCATCCAGGCGCAGTGGATCAACGACGGCGACCGCTTCGGACTCGGCCGCGACACCGACCCCCTCGTCGGCGAGCCATACCCGGGAGCCACCAAGCTGACGGTGCCGGGGACGCCGCCGTACTTCGTCACGTCACGCCCGCGCCTGGTGACGATGCGCGGCGGTGCGTACCTGTTCCAGCCATCGATGACGGCGCTGCGCCACCTGGCCCGCCTCGACGGCTGACTGGGCGTGGGTTCACCGAACATGGCGTGAGGCGGGACGTACGCCATGTTCGGGTTTCTCCGGTCAGCCGGAGAAACCCGACGCACCCGCCAGCCGGTCGAACTCCGTCCGGTCGTGGGCGCAGAACAGGGTGATGTCGGTCCGGCGGGCGTGCAGCTCCCGCAGCCGGGCGAGGTTGTCGCGACGGAGCCGGTCGACCATCGACTGAGCCACCTGGAAGGCCACCAGGCCCGGCGGGGTACGGACGGTCGGCGAGACGTCGCCCTCGTGGAAGTACGCATCGCCGGCGTGCAGGATCCAGCCGTCCGGTCCGCGGACCGCCACGCCCGAGTGGCCGCGCGTGTGCCCGACCAGGGGCACCAGCAGGATGTCGTCGGTCAGCACCGTGACGGCCTCGAAGCCCTGCCAGGACTCGCCGGCGACGTCGTGGGTCTGCCACCGCGGGCCGTGGGACCAGTGCGCGGGGAGGTAGCGGGGCCGCTCGCGGAGCACCGGGTGCATGGCCGCGTCGTGCTCGGCGCGCCCGACGTGCACCGTCGCGTGCGGGAAGTCGGCCAGGCCGCCGGAGTGGTCCGGGTCGAGGTGCGTCAGCACGATGTCGGTGACGTCACCGGGCGCGAACCCCAGCGCCGACACCTGGGCCGACGCCGTCTGGGCGGGGTCGAGGACCGGGCCGACCAGGAGCATGAACGCCCTGCCCAGCCGGGCGGCGCGCTGCTGGACGTCGGCGACACCGATGCCGGTGTCGACCAGCGTGAGCCCGTCGCGCCGCTCGACGAGCAGGCAGTGGGCGACCAGGTCGCGCGGCATCACGCCGGGCAGCTGACGACCTAGAGGCAGCATCGTCCCGCAGTTGAGGTGGTGCACCCGGGTGATCGCCATGACCGTTGCAGGCTAGCCGTTCCGCGGACCTCGGCGATCTGTCGGCGAGCGAACGGAGACGGTCCGCGATCGCGTGCACAGTTGCGGACATCAGGCCACGAGGACGCAACCAGGGAGGCACCATCATGAACATCATCGACACCGCCACCGTCACCGCGCTGATCGCCGTCGTCGCGTTCGCCGTCCTCGTCGTCCTCCTCGCCGCCGGCATCGGCCTCGGCCACGTCTACGCCGGCCACCGCCCGGCGCGTGCCGCCCGTCCCGCGGCCCGCGTGCTGCGCGGGCGTTACGCCCACTGACTCCCGTTCACCCCTGCAGCCGGACCCTTGGGTCCGGCTGTGGTGACGTCAGGCGCGACGCGCGTTGTCCTCCTCGACGGCCCGCATCACCGGTCGGGACAGCACGCCGTGCACGAGCACGGACGCGACCACGGTGAAGGCCACCGTCGACCACAGCCAGTCCTCCGCGAGCACCGACGACTCCCCCGCAGCGAACGCGAGGTAGTAGATGGACCCGACACCGCGGACGCCGAAGAACGCCGTCGCCCAGCGTTCGCGGTGGGACAGCCCGCCTGGCCGTTCCTCGTCGCGGCGCCACGCCTTCAGCGAGACCGCACCGGCAAGCGGGCGGATCACGAAGATCAGGGCCAACCCGACGGCAACCCCCCGCCAGTCCAGGCCGTCGAGCAGCCCGCGAGTCAGGGCGATGCCGATCACCAGCAGGATGAACAGCGTCAGGAGCCGCTCGAGGCGCTCGACGACCTCGTGCATCGCGGCGTGGTAGTCGTGGGCCCGCTCGGCCGACCGGAACGCCATCGCGCAGGCGAAGACCGACAGGAACCCGTAGCCGCCGGCCAGCTCCCCCAGCCCGTACGCGGTGACGAGCGCCGCGACGGCCAGCAGGGACTCGCCCCGCTCGGCGACCCGGAGGGCTTCGCGCCGGGAGCGGAAGGCGACCCGAGCGAGTGCCCAGCCCACGCCGACGCCGACCAGCACCCCGACCAGGACCTTGCCGACGGCGTACCAGGCCACCCACTCGAGCGCCCAGCCCGAGACCGAGCCCTGGGTGGCGAGGAGTACCGCCGCCATCACGAACGGGAAGGCCAGACCGTCGTTGAGACCCGCCTCGGAGGTCAGGGAGAAGCGGACGTCGTCGTCCTCCTCGGCGTCCTCGTCGCCCGTGGTCGGTCCGGCGACCTGGACGTCGGAGGCCAGCACCGGGTCGGTGGGCGCCAGCACCGCGCCGAGCAGCAGCGCCGCTGCGGGAGCCAGGCCGAACGCCCAACCAAGGAGGGCGACGGACGCGATGCACAGCGGCATGGCCACCGCGAGCAGTCGCCAGGTGGGCGACCAGGCCGCCCAGGTCGACCGGTCGCGCAGTCGCAAGGGGCGGTCCAGCGCCAGGCCGACACCCATCAACGCCACGATCACGGTGAGCTCGGTGACGTGCTCGATGACCGCCCGGTTCTCCTGGGGGTCGAGCGGCATCCCGTCGGGCAGCGGGGTGAACCCGATGAGCATGCCGACGGCCACCAGCACGATCGGCGCGGACAGCGCCCACCTGCTGACCAGCTCCGGCAGCACCACCGCCAGCAGCAGGGCCAGCCCGGCCACCAGGAAGGTGAGGTCGGCGGTCATCGCCCCATGGGTACCAGAGGTACCCACCACGGTGCGACGGCGGGAGTACCCTCGCCAGACCCACCCGACAGGAGAGCGCGATGACGGCGAGCCGATCTGCCCGGCAGCGGAAGGCCGTCGCCGAGGCCGGTCCGCTGGCGACGGTGAGGATCGACGTCGACGGCGAGCAGCAGCTGGTCTACAAGATCGGCTGCTCGGTGTGCGTGGTGAAGAACCGTTCCGCGTGGTCGGCGTACCGCCCGGGTGGGGACAACGGCTTCATGGCCGCGATGGACCGGTGGATCTTCCACCTCACCGAGAAGCACCCCGGGGCGGACGCCCCGTGCCTGGCCTTCCTGCCGGCCGCCCAGCAGCGCCTGCACGAGCGCCGCGAGCAGGTGGCTACAGACCCGCCGGCGTAGCGGTGCCGCTCGTGTCGACTTCTCCGGCCCGTCGAGCACGCCGACAGGGCCACTCAGGAGGCGGATCCACGCGGGTCGAGGGCGACGGCGACGCGCAGCAGCTTGTGGGTCCCGTCGCACCACGGTCGGAGCGAGGACTTGCCGCAACGGCACACCGCGACCACCGGACGCAGAACGGGGTGGCGGTTGCCGTCGTCGTCGGTCCAGACCCTCGCACCTCGGACCAGGAGCGGCCCGCCGTCGCACGGCTGGAGCTCGATGTCCCTCACGCGACCCGCTCGAGCAGGAACGGCCTGCCAGCACGCCAGCAGGCGAGCTGCTGACGCGCGAGCTCGTTGTCCAACAACGCGCCCGCCGCTACTCCGAAGCCGGCGACCTCGGCATCGTCGGGGTGGTCGCGCAGATGGGCACCCAGCATGTTGACGACCGCGACCTGCTCGTGGATCGCGTCGGCCTCGACGTGCTCGTCGAAGTAGGTGACCGCGTCCGCAGGGACACCGAGCCGCCGGGCCGCGACGGCGTAGTGCTTGTTGGGCAGGCAGCTGGTGGACTCGTACAAGGCGAGATGACCCACGACTCCGGCCAGCAACCTGCGGTGCAGCCCCAGCATGGTCATCAGGTTGTTGAGGGCGAGCACGGAGACGGGTACCGCGTCCAGGTACGCCGCGTAGCCGGGGTCCAGGCCGCACAGGCGCATGGTCTCGGCGAACAGCTGGCTGTGCTGCCGGCCCCGACGACCGGCGCCGTACTCGTCGTACTGGATCTCGACCAACGCCGTCTTGGCGTCGCCGGCGAGGCGAGGGATCGCCCACGAGTGCGGGTCGGCTTCCTTGAGCTGGTAGATCGACTTCGAGACCAACAGCTCCTGCCACTGCGCCAGGGACGCCGACCGTCGCACGTAGCGGGAGGCGCCGGGCCCCGGGAGTGCCTGGTCGACGGCCTCGAAGGCCTCGACGAGGCCGGTCTCGCGGGAGACGTCGGCAAAGGTCCGGGGTAGGTCACCGACGGCCCGGCGCAGCTCGGCCTCGAACGAAGCCTCCAGGGCTCCGCGCAGCGTGAGGACGGCCGGCGACCACTCCCACCGCTCGTCGACATGAGCGAGGCCGCGGTACTGGAGCTCGTAGAGGCACCACAACGTCAGCTGCGCGTCGCGGTCTGCCAGCACGGGGCCGGACACGCGCGTCGCCAGCGCGCGGAGCCGACGCTCGGACACCTCGTTCGGTGAGTCGACGAGCAGGCGGAGGGTCGCGTCACTGAGGGCGCCTCGTCGACGAGGGACGCGGGGCGCCAACTGTTGCGGCGAGGCCGCAGCAACTCCCTCATGCGCCACGACCACCATTGGGTCGACGGTAGTCCCGGTCCCGCCCGCTCTGAATCACCCGTTCGGGTGCCACCGGCCCCGGCGGGCTACTTCGGGTTCGACTTGCGGGGGTCTCCGGAGCGCCTGGCACTCGTGGCGGCCGAGGACGACGCCTTGCTGCGCCCGTCCCACCAGCGCCACAGCGCCGTGACGATGATCGCGCCGACCAAGGAGCCGATGATCCCGCTGGCGCGCAGCTCGATGCCGTCACCGGCCAGCAGGCTGATCAACAGGCCACCGACGAACGAGCCGACGAGGCCCGCCACGATCGCCATGGTCCAGTCGACCTTTCCGCCGGACCTTCCGAGGATCAGCTGCGCGCCCGCGCCGACCAGCATGCCGAACAAGATGATCCCCAGGATGAGCATGGCGTCAGCATCCTGCCTGCACCCCCCGGATGCAATCATCCACGGCGGGTGAGCCTCCTCACGTGCGTCTCTCGTACGTTCCCCAGGTGGCTGACTTCTTCCTGGGCGGCGTTGTCGAGGCGATGCGTCGCAGGCTGCAGACCGGTGGGGCGTCGTCCCCGGCGTGACCGACGACAGATCCTCCGAGATCGCCCTGAACCGAGCGCTCTGGGCGGTGGTCAACGAACGCTTCACCGACGCGGCGGCCGACGACATGTGGGCCGGGGCCGACGTCCGGTGGGGGCTGTTCGGCGTGCCGGACGGAGACCTCGGTGTGCTCGGGGACGTCAGCGGTCTCGACGTCCTCGAGCCGGCGTGCGGCACGGCGTACTTCTCGGCCTGGCTCACCCGGGCCGGTGCGCGGGTGGTCGCGACCGACCTCTCCGGAGAGCAGCTCGCAACCGCGCGGCGGCTGCAACGGCGGGTCGGACCGGACTTTCCGCTCGTGCAGGCCGACGCCGAACGCGCCCCGTTCGCGGATGGGCGCTTCGACCTCGTCGTGAGCGAGCACGGGGTGGCCGCCTGGTGCGACCCGGACCGTTGGTTGCCGGAGGCGGCGCGTCTGCTCCGGCCCGGAGGGCGGCTGGTCTTCCTCACCAACAGCAACCTGTCGAGCCTCTGCGTCCCGGCCGAGGGCGGCGTCGCCGGCGATCGCCTGCTGCGCGGCCAACGGGAGACCTACCGCGTGCATTGGCCCGGAGGCGGCATCGAGTTCCACCCCTCGCACGGCGACTGGGTCCGGCTCCTGCGTGGTGCGGGCTTCGTGGTCGACGCCATGCACGAGATCTACGCCCCGGCGGACGGCGCCGACCACCCGTTCTACGAGATCGTGACCCACGAGTGGGCGAGCCGCTGGCCGGCCGAGGAGCTCTGGGTGGCGCGGCGAACGGGGTGGGTGGACTAGGAGAGCGCCTTGGCCTTCAGGGCGTCGAACTCGGCCTGGCTGATCGCCCCGGAGTCGAGCAGGCCCTTGGCCTGGGAGATCTGGTCGGCCGGTGAGGCGGGGGCGGCCACGTTCCGGATGTAGTCCTCCTGGCTCGCCCTGGCCGCGTTGATCGCGGCGGACTGGCGCTCGTACATCCCCTTGCCGCGGACGACCAGGTAGATGATCGCCGTGAGGAAGGGGAAGAAGATCAAGCAGATCATCCACAGGGCCTTCACCCACCCGGAGACGGTGTGGTCGCGGAAGAGGTCTCCGATGATGTTGAACATGAACATGAGGTACGCGATGAACGCGAAGCTCACGAAGATGAACCAGATGATGTCCCAGAAGCTCATGGCGTCAGGCTAGCGGGGCGCGATCAGCCCTCGCGCTCACCCGCAACGGGTGAGGAGGAATGGTGCTTCGCCGCCACAGAGTGC
The DNA here is from genome assembly GCA_025966445.1 of Nocardioides sp. Taxonomy (GTDB): domain Bacteria; phylum Actinomycetota; class Actinomycetes; order Propionibacteriales; family Nocardioidaceae; genus Nocardioides. The sequence continues at coordinate 3,374 of JAICRP010000005.1, read as the reverse complement.
CGAATGTGGAGACGCACACGATGTTTCAGCGGCTGGCCGCAGAGTTCCTCGGGACCTTCGTGCTGGTGTTCGGCGGCTGTGGCGCGGCGGTCCTGGCCGCCGGTGTCCCCGACGTCGGCATCGGCTTCCTTGGCGTGTCCCTCGCCTTCGGCCTCACCGTGGTCACGATGGCGTACGCCGTCGGGCACGTGAGCGGAGGACACTTCAACCCCGCGATCACGTTGGGCGTGGCCCTCGCGCGCCGCTTCCGGTGGGCCGACGTGCTGCCGTACGTCGTGACCCAGGTGGTCGCGTCCGTGGTGGCTGCGGTGACCCTGCTGGCGGTGGCCAACGGCAAGGACGGCTTCGACGCCGGTTCGTCCGGCTTCGCCAGCAACGGGTACGGCGACCTGTCACCGGAGGGCTACTCGCTGCTGGCCGTGGTCATCGTCGAGGTGGTGCTGACGGCGGTCTTCCTCTTCGTGATCCTGGGGAGCACCGACACCCGCGCCCCCAAGGGCTTCGCGCCGATCGCGATCGGCCTCTCGCTCACCCTGATCCACCTGGTCAGCATCCCCGTCAGCAACACCTCGGTGAACCCGGCCCGGTCGACGGGGCCCGCTCTGTTCGCCGACGGCGCGCTGGCGCAGCTGTGGGTGTTCTGGGTCGCCCCCCTGGCCGGGGCGGCGATCGCCGGAGCGGTCTACGCCTTCCTGCTCGGGCACGACGAGACGCCCGTGCCGCTGTCGGAGGCGACCGAGGCCTGAGCCTCGGCCAGGCTCAGCCTGCGAACACCGTCTCCCAGTCGCGGGCCATGCTGACGACGGTCCAGCCGAGCCGGACGCCGACGTCCGTGATCGGCTCCGCCTCGCTGAACGTCTCGGCCTTGCTCACGTAGCTGAACTCCCGTTCGGCGTCGTCGTGGTCGACCAGCAGGGCCAGCGTCGGTCCCTCACCGGCCGCCGCCCACTCGAGCATCTCCCGGTCACCCCCCGAGTTCCCCGCGACCAGGCGCGGCCGGCGGCCGAGCTGGCTCTGGATGTTGCTGACCTTGGCGGCGCCCTCGTTGGCCGCGCCCGCGACCCGACCCGTCCTGAGCAGTCGCGGCGCACCGTCCTCGCCGCGGGAGAGCTCGTACTCGATGAGGGTCCCGACGACGGCCTCGGGCGGGACGCCGTACAGCTCCTCGCTGACGGCCCGGAGGAACTCCGTCCCACCGCCGGAGACGATGGTCACCGTCACGTCGCGCCGCCTCAGCTCCTCGATCAGCTCGATCATCGGCTGGTAGACGCAGCTGCGCAGCGGCCGCGCCAGCGTCGGGTGCGACGCGGTGGCCATGAAGGTACGGGCCTGGTGGGTGAACTCCTCGGGAGAGTTCCCTTCGAACAAACCGACCAGCGCCATCGCGATCCGCTCCAGGCCGAGCTCGCCGATGGCGGCCCGGTCCTGGGCGAGCAGGGCAGCGAACTCCGGCTTGTGGGCGGCCTCGGGATCGGCCTTGACCCTGGCTCCGAGCGCGTGGACGAAGAACTCGAACTGGACGTACTGCGGGCGCTCGCACCACAGCGTGCCGTCGTTGTCGAAGCAGGCGACCCGCTCGGCCACGGGGATGTCCTCGACGTGCTCGAGGAAGGCGACCACGGCGTCGCGGGTCGCGCCCGGTCGCCAGGACGGGAGGAGGTCGAGACCGGTCACGTGATGTTCCCTTCGTCGGGTGGAGCCGTGCGGTCGACGCAGCGGAACCCGACGTGACTGGTCCCGGTGTCGATCATCTGTGGCCGCCGAGCGGCCGGCCGGTAGCGAAGGCAGTAGGTGTCGGCGCACAGGTGCGAGCCGCCCTTGATCACCCGGCGGCCGACCCGGAACTGCGGCTGGGCCGGGTCGTAGCTCTGGTCCAGGTCGCCGCCGCGGGGGTTCGCCGGCACGCAACAGGGCTTGTCGACCTCGTCGGGGTGCCGCTGGGTCCACCAGTCCGCGGTCCACTCCCAGACGTTGCCCGCCATGTCGTAGAGACCGAAGCCGTTCGCAGGGAAGCTACCCACGGGAGCCGTCCCGAGGTAGCCGCTCTCCCGCGTGCTCCGCCACGGGAAGTCCGGGCCGTCCCACGTGTTCGCCATGATCCTGCCGTCGGGTCGGGCCTCGTCACCCCACGTGTACGCCTTCCCCTCGAGGCCTCCACGCGCGGCGTACTCCCACTCGGCCTCGGTGGGCAGCTCGGCGCCGACCCACGCTGCGTACGCCTCGGCGTCCTCGAGGGCCACATGCACGACGGGATGGTCCGGCCGGCGCTTCACCGAGCTGCCGGGTCCCTCGGGGCTGGACCAGCAGGCACCCGGGGTCCAGGTCCACCACTGGCTGATGTGTCGCAGGTCGACGGGCCCGGCGGTCGGGGTGAACACGAGCGAGCCCGGGACGAGGTTCTCCGGCGGCGCGCCGGGGAAGTCCTCCTCACGGAGCTGCCGCTCGGCCACCGTACGGTAGCCGGTCGCCGACACGAACGCGGCGAACTGCTGGTTGGTGACCTGGGTGGCGTCGATCGCGAAGGCGTCCACAAGCACCCGGTGCGGCGGGGCCTCCTCCGGGTAGTGGTCGGCGGAGCCCATCGTGAACACGCCACCCGGGAGCCGCACCCGTGGAGCGGAGGCGATCTGCCGACGGCTCATATGTTGGCGGCGCCCTCCTTGAGCTTCTCCAAGAGCTTCTCGATGTTGAAGCTCGCCGACTCCTGTCGGGCCGGGAACTCCTGGAGCGTCTGGAGCATCTCTGCGACATATGCCTGGGCGGGGATGAGCAACCAGATGCGGTCGATCATCCAGTCGAAGTAGGTGTTCGAGGTGATGTCGGCCCGTTCGTAGGGATCGGTCCGCAGGTTGTAGATCTTCGGCGCACGGAGCTCCACGTACGGATCGAGCCAGATGGCCAAGGTCCCCTGCGCTCGTTGCTCGAGGAAGACGATCTTCCAGTTGTCGTAACGGAGCGCGGTGAGGTCGCCGTCGTCGGAGACGTAGAAGAAGTGCTGTCGCGCGCTCTCGTCGGCGGCACCGGTGATGTAGTCGAGCTGGTTGTGACCGTCCAGGTGGACCTTGTAGGTAGCCCCGTCCAGGTCGGCGCCCGCTTTCAGGCGGTCGGCCACGTCGGGGTCGCCCGCGGCGGCGAGCAGCGTGACGAACCAGTCGGCATGACTCACGATGCCGTTGAGCACCTGTCCCGCGGGGATGTGACCGGGCCAGCGCACCACGGCCGGCACGCGGTAGCCGCCCTCCCAGTTGGAGTTCTTCTCGCTGCGGAAGGGCGTCATGCCGGCGTCGGGCCAGCTGTTCATGTGGGGGCCGTTGTCCGTGGAGTACATGACGATCGTGTTGTCCGCGAGACCGTTCTCGTCCAGGTGGTCGAGC
>JAICRP010000126.1 GCA_025966445.1 Nocardioides sp. | reverse complement strand
CTGGTGGTCGACCGCAGACGGCTGACCGAGCTCTTCGGGTTCGACTACCAGCTGGAGATGTACAAGCCGGCAGCCAAGCGGCGCTGGGGTTACTACGCGTTGCCGATCCTGTACGGCGACCGGCTGGTCGGGAAGCTCGACGCCACCGCCGAGCGGGCCGAGGGCGTGCTCCGGGTCGACGCCGTCCATGAGGACGAACCGTTCACCCCGGCGATGACGGAGGCCGTCGAGGAGCAGATCGACGACCTCGCCGCGTGGCTCTCCCTCGACGTCATGAGGGTCCCCGCCGGCTGAGGAGGGTGCCTCACGGCCAGCCGTCGCCCGGCTCGGGAGCCTCGAAGGCCACCAGCCGACCGGTGGGCGGTCCGCCCCAGACGTTCTCGCCCCACTCCTGCCCGACGACCAGCAGCAGCGGCTGGTCACCCGATCGGCCGTCTCGCGACAGCGCGCACGCGAACGCGCCACGGTCGGAGTCGATGGTGTCCAGGACCTCGCCTCCCTCACGTACCCGGACGCAGTGCTCGTTGCCGACGTCGGCGTACCAGAGCGCGCCGGAGGCGTCGAAGCAGATGCCGTCGGGGTGGTCGCCCGGCGTCGCGGCCCAGGTACGCGCGGCGCCGAGGGATCCGTCGTCGTCGATCGGGTACGCCGTCAGCTTCTCGCCGTAGGACTCCGCGACCACCAGGGTGGAGCCGTCCGGGCTGATGGCCATGCCGTTGGGGAAGGCCAGCCCCTCCGCGACCACGCGGGCGGACCCGTCGGCGTCCACCAGCGCGACGAGACCCGGTCGGAACTCACCCTCGGGGAAGTCGAAGCCGATGCTGTTCACGTAGGCGCGGCCCTGGCGGTCGGCCACGATGTCGTTCCAGCCGCTGCGAGTGATCGCCGACAGGTCGGCGTGCGTGACGAGCGTGCCGTCGGGTTCGCGCCGCAGCAGCACCCCGCCGTCAGCGGGCGAGACGACGAGCAGCCGGCCGTCGGGCAGGAAGTCGATGCACATCAGCCGCTCGACCTCGGCCTCGAGGACCGGTTCGGCCCCCGCGGTCACCGACCAGATCCGACCGGCGCCCCAGTCGGAGAACCAGAGCCGCCCCTCGTGCCAGCGCGGCGACTCCCCGAACACGATCTCGTCCATCCAGAGGCTCATGGGAGACAGACCAGCGGCGGGCCCGGGACTCATCGCGGTTGGATGGCCGCATGACGGTGAGACAGCTACGACTCGTGGTGCACGCCGAGGACTACGACGAGGCCCTGCGGTTCTTCCGCGACGTGCTGGGCATGCCCCCGCAGGAGGCGTACTCCGGCGACGGTGGGGCCGAGGTGACCATCCTGGACGCCGGGCGGGCGACGCTCGAGATCGCCAACTCCGCGCAGGCCGACATGATCGACGAGGTCGAGGTCGGCCGCCGCGTCGCCCCGCACTTCCGCGTCGCCCTGGAGGTCGACGACTGCGTGGTCGCCAGCGAGCGGGCCACCGAGGGCGGCGCCGTCCCCGTCGCGCCGCCCACCCGTACGCCGTGGAGCTCGCTGAACGCCCGTTTCGACGCCCCCGCCGACGTGCACCTGACGCTGTTCCAGGAGCTGGCGTCGGACTAGCTCACGCCACGCAGAACTCGTTGCCCTCCGGATCGAGCATCACCACGTGCCCGAAGGCGCCGTCATAGGACTCCTCCCGCACGTACGTCGCCCCGGCGGCCTCGAGGCGCGGCCACAGGTCGCGGATCAGCCGTTCCCGCTCGGCCAGGTCCCACGGCCCCTCGCCGGCCACCCGGATGTCGATGTGCAGCCGGTTCTTGGCGGTCTTGCCCTCCGGCACGCGGAGCCAACCGATCGCGGGGCCGACCCCGTCCGGGTCGACGATCGAGGCGCCGTCCGGGTCGTCGTACCCGGGTTCGGCGACGTAGTCGAGGGCCAGCGCCCAGAAGGCCGCCAGCGCGTGGGGGTCGGCCGCGTCGCAGCCCAGGGTCCAGTGCCTCGCCATGCCGGCACCGTAGGCGTGCTTCCGGTCGGAACGCGTCCGCTGGACGTCAGGCGAGCGCCGCCCGCAGCAGCTGGGTGACCCGGGCCCCGGCGAGCTCGGCGGTCCAGCCGTCGGGCACGGCCCGCACCCCTGCCTCGTCGACCGCTGCCCGTGCGTGCGCCGCGAGCGACGGCGGCAGCACGTTGCCGTCGGCGGCGAGCAGCCACTGGCCCTGCCCCATCAGCTCGGCGGCGCCGGGCCGGCCGAGGGCCGTCATCGCCGCCGCCGCTCCGACGGCCGACTCCCCGGTGGCGCCGGGGGTGACGAACGCCTGCGGCCCGAGCAGGCACCGGGCGAACCAGGCCAGCGCCTCCTCGGGCTCACCGAGGGCGAGGGCCGCCCAGCCGGCGTTCACGGCGATCGTCCCGGTCGGCCGGATGCCGAAACGGTCGGCCGCCTGCTCGGCGGAGCGGGTGAGCAGGTCGAGGGCCTCGCGCGGCTCCCCCGCGTCCAGCAGCGCCAGGGCGACCTTGGGGAGCACGGTCACCAGCTCGACGGCCGTGGCGGAGGCACCGACGCGAGCCTCGGCCTCGTGCGCGGTGGCCACCGCGAGGTCGCGACGTCCGTCGGCCGCCTCGAGCACGGCCCGGGTGGCGACGACCTCGGGCAGGTGGTGGCGGGCCCGCTCGCCGGCCAACGCCAAGCAGTGGCCCAGCCGGTTCATCGCCCGGTCCACGTCGCCGAGGGCGTACGCCGTGATGGCCTCCACCAGCCCCAGCTGGCAGGCCCAGTCGGGGTCGTCGGCCAGCGCCGCGGCGATCCGCCGGTGCTCCTCGGGCGTCCAGTCGATGCCGTGTCGAAACGCCGCCCGAGCGACCTGCAGCCGCGCCCGCTGGCGCTCGGTCATCCCCCCGCGCGCCAGGAGCCGCTCGGTCCAGGTCAGGCCGGGCCCGACACTCTCCACGAACAACCACCGACGGCCCAGGGCCAGCGCGACGTCGACGGCGGAGTTGATCTGCCCGGTCTCCAGGAGGAAGCCGAGCGCCTCGAGGTGGTCGTCGTACGTGCGCCCGACGTGCTCGACCAGCTCGTCGGACAGCGGCGCGTCCCGCCACAGCCCCGCGAACCACTCCGCGTGCCGGGCTCGGGTGACGTCCAGCCCCCCGGCAGCGGCGAGCTCCTCGAGGGCCAGGTCGCGGACGGTCCGCAGCATCCGGAACGCCACGCCTGCCTCGGTCCGCTCGACGGCGACCAGGTGGTACGCCGCGAGGTCGGTCACGAGGCGTTCGGTCTCGGCCGCACTCGAGCCGGTGAGCGCCCGGGCCGCCGGGAGGTAGAAGGCGCCGGCGAAGACGGCGAGCCGGAGCAGCGCGTCCCGCCCGGCCGGCTCGAGCCGGCCGACGCTCCACGAGATGGTGCGCCGCAACGACTGCTGCCGCGCGTCCCGTCCGACCTCGTCGGACTCGAGGTCGAGCGGGTGCACGACCACGTCCAGCAGGTCGCGGACCGGGACCGCCCGAGCCCTGCCGGCGACCAGCTCGAGTGCCAGGGGCAGGCCATCGACGCGCCGGACGACCTCGGCCAGCACCGTGCGGTCGGCGGCGTCGGACGTGAGGACCCCGCGGTCGGCGAGGCGTTCGGTGAGGAGCCGTACGGCGTCCGGCTCCGGCAGCGGCCCCAGCGGCAGCACCCGTTCGCCGACGACCGTCAGCGGAACCCGCGAGGTCACCACGAGCCTGACCCCGGGGCAGCCCGCGAGAATGGCCCGGGCCAGCTCGGCCGCCGGTCCGAGCACCCACTCGGCCTCGTCGACGAGCACGACCACGTCGCTGGTCTGCAGGGCCCGGACCAGGCTCGCCACACTGTCCTCCGCCGCGAGCGGCACCCCCGTGGTGACGGCCAGAGCGGAGGCCAGGTCCTGCGCGTCCACGGCCTGGTGTCCGGACAGCGCGACGTGCACGACGTCGTGGTCGGTCGCGAGCGCGGCGCCGACGTCCGCGAGCAGCCGGGACTTGCCCACGCCCCCCGGGCCGGTGACCGTGACCAGCCGACGGCCATCGCTCAATGCGCCGAGCACGCCGGCCACCTCGCTCCGGCGACCGACCGTCGGCGACGCCGGGACCGGCAGCCGCAGCCCGGGGTGGACCCGCCGACCGACCGGCGGCGCCGCCGTCTCGGCGTCCCGGGCGAGGATGCGCGCGTGCGCCGCGACGGCGACCGGGCCCGGGTCGACCCCGAGCTCCTCGCGCAACCGGTCCCTCAGCCGCGCGAAGACCTCCAGCGCCTCCCCCTGACGCTGGAGCCGGTCGGCCGCCCGCATGGCGAGCACGGCCGCCGCCTCGTCGAGCGGGTGCTCGGTCACCAGCCCGGCGGCGATCGCCATCGCCTCCGCGACGTCGTCCTGGGATGCGCCGGGCGCGAGCAGGGCCGCGGCCAGGTCCCCCCGGACCCGGCGCAACAGCTCCTCCAGCCGCACCCGCTCGGCCATCACGAGGTCGTCGCGGACCCCGGCGTAGGCCGTCCCCCCGGACCACAGCGCGACCGCCTCCCGGCAGCGCCCGATCTCGTCGCCCCCCTCGGAACCCTCGGCCGCCAGGGCGGTGAACCGCTCCGCGTCGAGGCCCACGTCGACGGTGACGACGTACCCCGCGTCGGTGGTGCGTACCAACCCCTCACCGAACTGGCGGCGTAGACGCGCGACCACGGTGTGCACGGCGGCGGCGGTGAGTGCGGTCGCGGCGTCGCCCCAGACCAGGTCGAGGACGACCTCGGCCGGGACCGGCCGTCCGCGACGGGCGACCAGGAGCGCCAGCACGTCCCTCGGCCGCTCGCCCCGGGGGGCGGTGGCGGTCTCGATCCCGTCCCCGACCCGGACCGGGCCGAGGACACGCACCTGCACGAGGTCATGCAACCACAGCCAGCCCGGAGTCCCCGGTGACCGGCTGCACGGCCAGGCGGTGCACGTCGTCCAGGTGCCGCGGGGGCCGCGCACCCAGCCGGCGCAGCCAGCCGACCATCCGGACGTTGCCCGGGGCGACGTACGCCGCCAGGGTCGCGACTCCCGCGGCCTCGGCGTCCCGCGCGACCTCGGCGAGCAGCGCGCGGCCGACACCACGCCCCTGCCACTCGTCGCCGACCTCGAGGGCGACCTCGGCCTCGTCGGTGCGGCCGCCGCGGGGCCTGATCCAGCGGGCCAGCCCGACGGGCCTGCCCTCGAGCTCGGCCACGAAAACCCGGTGCCGACCCGGCTCCACCGCGGCGAGCTGTGCCGCCATCCGCGGCGGGAGCAGGGTGAGGCCGGTGCCGAAGCGGTGGTACGCCGAGGTGACCGACAGGCCGGCGAAGACGTGGTGGACCGTGTCGGTGTCGCCGGCCTCGAGCGGGCGGACGTGCAGGCTGGTGCTGGACATGCCCGAACCGTGCTCGGGCCACCTGTCACCGATCTGTCAGCGCAGCACAGGACGGCTCAACACACCACTCGCAAGGTCGCCAGCGTCGGGTCCGCCGCGTACGCGACCCGCACGCCGGCCGACCGCGCCCGGCCCAACGCCTCGAGGACGGCCGTCGTGACCTCCTCGCCGGGCGCGAGCACGGGAATGCCCGGAGGGTACGGCGCCACCAGCTCGACGCTGACCCGGCCGACGGCGTCGGCGGCGCGGAGGGTCTCCCACGGCGCGAAGTACGCGGCGCGGGGCGACATCCGGGTGACGGGCTCGACGGCATACACCGGCGATGCCGACGTCGCCCGCGGCTCCCCGCGGCGTCGGCCGATCGAGCGCAGGAGGGCGTCGACCAGCGCGCCCAGGGTCGTGGCGGTGTCGGCCAGGGACGCGACGGCCATGACGAGGTCCCGCTCGGCGGCCTCGACGGGCAGCCCGGCGGCGAGCAGGTCGGACTCGACAGCGTTGCCGTCGGCCCCGGTGCCGGCGAGGAGGAGGACCAGCTTGAGGGGGTCGACGCCCGGGCCGTCGGCCACGACCAGGCCGTCGACGGCGGCGAGCCGTTCACGCGCCCCGCGCACGGCCGCGATCGCGTCACCGAGGAGCGCCGAGCCATCGCGCTCGAGGAGTGCCCGCGCCGCGTCGCTGCTGGCCAGGATCGCGCCTGCGGGGCTCGTGGTCGCGGTCGCCTCCACGCCGGCGTCGAGGCGGGCGGGGTCCAGCCGCTCGGTGCGAGCCAGCAGCAGAGCCGCCTGGCTCCAGGCGGGCAGCGTCTTGTGCGCGCTGACGACCAGCGCGTCGGCGCCGAGCTGGAGCGCATGCCGCGGCAGGTCGGGGTGGAAGCCGAAGTGCGCGGCCCACGCCGCGTCGACGACGAGTGGGACGTCGTGCCCGTGCGCCGCGGCCGCGAGGCCGGCGACGTCCCCGACCGTCCCCACGTACGACGGGTCGCCCACGAGAACGGCCCGCGCGTCGGGGTGCCGCGCGAGCGCGTCCGCGACGGTCGCGGGGGCGACGCCGAGCGGCAGCCCACTGGTGGCGTCGACCTCGGGCCGCACCCAGACGGGCACGAGGCCGGCGAGGACCAGCCCGAGCAGCATCGAGCGGTGCAGGGTCCGGCTGACGACCACCCGGTCGCCGTCCGCGCCGAGCGCCAGCGCGACGGCTTGGTTGGCGTGCGTCGCCCCGCCGACCGAGAACCGGCAGACGTCGGCGCCCCACAGCCGCGCGGCCCGCGCCTCGGCGTCCTGCAGCACCCCGTGGGTCAGCTTCATGGTGTCCAGTCCGGCGTACAGCGGGACGTCGCCGGCGACCACGTCACCGACCAGGTCGTCGCGCTGCTTGTGCCCCGGGATCGTGAACGGGGTCGGCCCCTCCTCGTGGAACCGCAGCCAGGCGTCCAGCAGCGGCGCGTCGCCGCGCAGGTCCCGCGGGTCGGTCGGCACCCGGCCACGCTAGCCGTGGCTTCGGGGTGACCCGTCACGGTTCCGCCTGACTAGGGTCGAACGGTGACCCATCTGCGGCAGGACGAGATCTGGGACGCCGACGTGGCGGCCGGCTACGACACTCCGGGCGAGGGGATGTTCGCCCCCGAGGTGCTGGGGCCGACGGTCGACCGGCTGGTGGCCCTGGCCGACGGCGGGAGGGTGCTCGAGCTGGCCATCGGGACCGGTCGGGTCGCCGTACCGCTGGCGGAACGCGGGGTGCCGGTGACCGGCATCGAGCTGTCAGCGCCGATGGTGGCGCGGCTGCGCGAGAAGGCGGACGATGCGGCGATCCCGGTCGTCATGGGCGACATGGCGACGGCGCGGGCACCGGGTGCGTACACGCTGGTGTACCTGGTCTTCAACACCATCTCCAACCTGCTCACCCAAGACGAGCAGGTCGCGTGCTTCCGCAACGCCGCGCGACACCTCGAGCCCGGCGGCCGGTTCGTCATCGAGCTCTGGGTGCCGGACCTGCGCCGGCTCCCGCCCGACCGCGGTGCCACGGTCGAGGTGTCCGAGCCGGGTTACCTGCTCGTGGACACCTACGACGTCCTGCGCCAGCACGTCGTCTCGCACCACGTCCGCTTCGACGAGACCCGGCAGGCCCGTCTCGGACGCAGCCCGCACCGGTACGTCTGGCCGGCAGAGCTGGACCTCATGGGCCGGCTGGCGGGCTTCGAGCTGGAGTCGCGGCACGCCGACTGGTCGGGGGCGGAGTTCACGGCGACCTCGGACTCGCACGTCTCGGTCTACCGGCTCGCCACGTCGTGACCGACACCGGCGAGACCGACCTGGCGGTGCTGCTGGCGAGCATGTCGCCCGAGCTGCACCACGGCAGCTACGTCTTCGTGGTCGACGAGGGCCGAGGAGGTCGCGAGGACGCCGTCGTCGTGGTGGCCGAGGCCGAGGGCACGACCCTCGTGCTGCCCCGTGAGCGCGCGGACGAGCTGGGCCTGACCTACGTCTTTGTCGCCTCGTGGATCACCTTGCGGGTGCACTCGGCCCTCGACGCCGTCGGGCTCACGGCGGCCTTCGCCGCGGCGCTCACCGACGAGGGCATCAGCGCGAACGTGGTCGCGGGCTACTTCCACGACCACCTGTTCGTCCCCGAGGACCGCCGCGACGACGCGATGCGGGCGCTGCGGGACCTGGCGAGGAGAGCGGCCGGCTGAGCTAACGGTTGTTGAGCATGTCGGGCGAGACCATGACGACGAAGAGCGCCACGATGCCGAGGATGCAGAGGAACCCCCACATCACGGCGTTCCGCAGGAAGAGCAGGTAGATCGCGCACACGGCCAGGAACGCGGCGAGGCTGAGCAGCACCGGGTCCCAGGTCACGTTCTGCAGGTCCACGGCGCGACGATAGCGTTCCGGAGCACGATCTCTGCGAGGAACGCCGTCAGTGGGCCATGTCGACGAAGCGGGAGTAGTGGCCCTGGAAGGCCACGGTGATGTCGCGGGTCGGGCCGTTGCGGTGCTTGGCGACGATCAGGTCGGCCTCGCCGGGGCGGGCGGACTCCTTCTCGTAGATGTCCTCACGGTGGAGCAGGATCACCATGTCGGCGTCCTGCTCGAGCGAGCCGGACTCGCGCAGGTCGCTCATCATCGGCCGCTTGTCGCCGCGCTGCTCGGGGCCACGGTTGAGCTGGGAGAGCGCGATGATCGGCACCTCCAGCTCCT
>JAICRP010000060.1 GCA_025966445.1 Nocardioides sp. | reverse complement strand
TGAGCGTCGACTTGCCGTCGTCGACCGAGCCCGCCGTGGCGAAGCGGAGGAGGTCCATCAGAAGTAGCCTTCCTTCTTGCGGTCTTCCATGGCCGCCTCGGAGAAACGGTCGTCACCGCGGGTCGCGCCGCGCTCGGTGATCCGGGCGACGGCGACCTCCTCGATGATCTTCTCGATCGTGTCGGCCTCGGACTCGACGCAGCCCGTGAGCGTGATGTCGCCGACGGTGCGGAACCGGACCGTGCGCTCCTCGATGGTCTCGCCGGGGCGCAGCGTGTTGTGCGGGCTCTCCGACATCAGCATGCCGTCGCGCTGGAACACGCGGCGCTGGTGGGAGAAGTAGATGGACGGGATCTCGATGCCCTCGCGGCCGATGTAGTCCCAGACGTCGAGCTCGGTCCAGTTGGAGATGGGGAAGATCCGCATGTGCTCGCCGCCGTGGATCTTGCCGTTGTAGAGGCTCCACAGCTCGGGCCGCTGCATCTTGGGGTCCCACTGCCCGAACTCGTCGCGGTGGGAGTAGACGCGCTCCTTGGCGCGGGCCTTCTCCTCGTCGCGCCGGCCGCCGCCGAACGCGGCGGTGAAGCCGTTCTCCTCGATGGCGTTGAGCAGGGTGCCGGTCTGGTGCCGGTTGCGGCTGGTCTTGCCGTCGTCGACGACGATGCCGTTCTTGATCGCGTCCTCGACGCTCGCGACGACGAGGCGGACCCCGAGCCGGTTGACCCAGTTGTCGCGGGTCTCGAGCACCTCGGGGAAGTCGTAGCCGGTGTCGATCTGCAGCACCGGGAACGGGATCTTGGCCGGGTAGAAGGCCTTCTCCGCCAGCCGCATCATCACGATGGAGTCCTTGCCGCCCGAGAACATCAGGACGGGCTTCTCGAACTCGGCGGCCACCTCGCGGAAGATGTGGATCGACTCGGCCTCCAGCTGGTCGAGCTGGCTCAGCTGGTAGTCGGCGTGGGTGGCCGGCACAGTGTTCGGTGCGCTCATGGTGTCGTCAAAGACCTCTCCGGATTCGAATCCTCGTCATGCTAGCGGGGCTCCCCGGGGGCCTCGCGAATCGTGAGCGGTGTGCGGACGCTCACTCCACGCGGCGGTCGTGGCCCGCATCGCGTGTCGTGGCGTACTGGTCGCCCTCGAGCTCCGCGACGGTGGGCGAGCCGAACATGGGCAGGCCCTGCTGCCGTCTCAGCAGCCCCCACACGAGCGGGACGACCACGATCATCACCAGGCCGACGACGCCCACCAGCATCGGATGGGTCTCGTCCTCGCCGGCGCCGAGCGGCGCCCAGCCCGCCTTGTCGAGGAGGGCGATGCCCGACATGGTCAGCACGATCACGATGCCGCGGCGGATGAACGACTGGGGCACCCGAGGGGCGATGGCGGACCCGATCAGCGTCCCGGGCACCGATCCGATCACCAGCGGGACGAGGATCGACCAGTCGAGGCCGTGCAGGGCGATGTTGGAGATGGCCGCTGCCAGCACCAGCGGGACCGCCTGGACCAGGTCGGTGCCGACGAGCCGCACGGCTGCCAGGCCGGGGTAGAGCATCAGCAGCGCGATCATGATCACCGAGCCCGAGCCGACGCTGGTGATGCCGACGAGCAGGCCGCCGAGCGCGCCCACGAGCAGGGTCGGGATCGGCCGGATGTGCGGGTTCTCGTCCCCGGGAGGTGCCCCGCCCCGCACCCGGCGCAGGTTGATGTAGAGCCGCAGCGCGTACGTCGAGGCGGCCAGCAGCAGCGCGAAGCCGATGCAGAGCTTGAGCGTGCTGTCGAGGTCCTCGGGATCGGTGAACCACGAGATCAGGTACGGGCCGAGCAGGGCCATCGGCACGGAGCCGATGATCAGCCACATGGCCAGGCGCATGTTCGGCGAGCCCTCGCGCTTGTGCACGATGGCTCCACCGGACTTGTAGATCGCCGCCGCCGTCAGGTCCGCCGTGACCACGGTCGCGGCGTCGCCGACGCCCAGGAAGATCAGTGCGGGCGTCATCAGAGCCCCGCCGCCCATGCCCGTCAGGCCCACGACCACGCCGACGAAGAAGCCCGCGGCGAGGATCGAGAAGAAGGCGTCGGAGATCAGGTCGTGCATCGGGTCCTCGTGGGCTCATCGTGAAGTGGAGAAACTTCAGGAACTCTACTGAATCACGCGGCTACGGCGAATCTCCGACAACACCTCGTCGCGACAGTCCTCGATCGAGCGGCCCGTGGTGTCGATCACCAGCGCGGCGTCGGCGGGCGCCTCGTACGGCGAGGAGATGCCGGTGAACTCCGGGATCTCGCCGCGCCGCGCCTTGGCGTACAGGCCCTTCCGGTCGCGCCGTTCGCACTCCTCCAACGGGGTGGCCACGTGCACCAGGAAGAACGCGCCGCCGGCGTCGGCGACCATCCGGCGGACCTGCTGGCGGGTGGCGTCGAACGGTGCGATGGGGGAGCAGACCGCCAGGCCGCCATGCCGGGAGATCTCCGCGGCCACCCACCCGATCCGCCGGATGTTGGTCTCGCGGTCCTCCCTCGAGAACGTCAGCCCGGCGCTCAGGTTGCGGCGCACCACGTCTCCGTCGAGGCTCGTGATCGTCCGCGCGCCCTCCTCGAGGAGCCGGTCCATCACGGCCTGGGCGAGCGTGGACTTGCCGCTCCCGGACAGCCCGGTGAAGAACAGCACCACGCCCTGCTCGCCGGGCGGTGGCCGGTCGAAGTCGACGATGGCGGCGATCTCGTCGCTCAGCGGGGCCTCGTCCGCCCCGCCCGCCTCCTCGGTGAGACCGAGGACGGGGTCGTCGCCGGCGTACGCGGTCACGACCTGGACCCCGAGCTCGTGGTCCTGGTCGGGGTCACCGTGCGACGCCAGCGGTACGGCGACCACGACCGCGTCCGCGAGTCTCGCGGCCGCCGCGAGGCTGGCCCGGAGCAGTCCGACGGGCGAGAGCGTCGACGTCCCGTGGCCGACGAGAGCCACCAGGACCACCCGCCCCTCGACCGCGGCCAACCGGGCGATCTGGTGCTCGTCGAGGGCGTCGGTGACGGGGACGAACGTGGAGCCCGCGTGCTGCTCGCGCGCCTGGGCCGGGGTCAGGTAGAGCCGGCGGAACGGCCCGAACTGGGCGTGGGTGAGGGCGGTCACCTCGCCGTCCGCGGCCACCCGCGCCAGCGGCAGCCCCTCCGGGTCCACCAGCTCGACCTCCACCCCGACCAGCTCGGGCGGCAGCGTGAGGGTGATCGGCGAGCCGGGTTCGTTGAACCGCGTCGTGGGCAGCAGGGCCCCGGACGTCAGCAGCTCCAGGTCGTCGAGCTCACGCGGCAGCGGGTGGTGCTGGGGCGGGGTCGGCACGGCGGCCATCCTGCCATCCGGCCGGCGGGCGGGTTACTCGTCGCCGCGGAGGGTGAACGACCGCAGGCGGTCGCCGGCGAACCAGACCGAGCCCACGGTCAGGACCGTTGCGGCGAGCACGGCGTAGAGGAGGCCGGTCCCCGGCGCCGTCACCGCGTCGCTCACCGATGCGGCGATCTCCTGGCCCCAGGCCCCGATGGCGAGCCAGCGGATGCCGCTGAGCAGGCCGCCCAGCAGGCCCTCCCACAGCAGCACGAACAGCAGCCCGATCACGACCGCGTGGCGGGTGAGGGCTGCGAGCGCGAGGAACAGCGCCGTGTACGTCGTGCCGGCGACGGCGCCGCCGAGGGCCCAGGCCACCGCCTGGCTGGGCTCCGACGAGTCGAGCACCAGCCCGGCGAGGAGCAGGGGGAGCGCGCCGAGGGCGAGGGTGGCGAGCCAGGCCACGACGTACTTGCTGAGGACGACCGAGCGGCGCGGCACCGGCTTGGCGATGAGGTAGACGATCGACCCGTCGTCGATCTCGGGGCCGAGCACGGCGGAGGACGCCAGCAGCGCGACCAGCGGCAGGGCGAGGGTGAAGCCGATCGCGTCCACGATCTCGTAGCCCGTGCCCGGCTCCGTCAGGGCACGGATCACGACGGCCAGCGCGATCACCACCGCCGGGATCAGGGCGAGCACCAGCCCGCGGCGGCGACCGAGCAGGGCCTGCGTCGAGAGCCGGATGATCGTGCTGTTCATCGGCCCGTCACCGGCCGACCAGGTAGGAGAAGACGCTCTCGAGGGACTCGTCGGTGGGCGTCAGCTCGACCAGCCGGACCCGGGCGTCGCGGGCGACGCGGGGCAGCCGGTGCGCGAACTCGCCGAGGTCGGTGACGGAGACGTCCACGCCCCCGCGCGGCCGGAGTCCCACGGCGACGACCGACGGCTCGGAGATCAGCGCGCTCGCGAGGGTCCGGTCGTCGTCGCTCACCACGACGTACTGAACGGGGCGATCCGTCATCAGGCGGCGGATCTCGCCGAAGTCGCCCGACGCCGCGTGCCGCCCGGACACCACGACCTCGATCTGGCGGGCGACCTGCTCGACCTCCTCGAGGATGTGGGAGCTGAACAGGACGGTGCGACCCTCGGCACCGAAGCGTTGGAGCAGCGCCATCAGGTGCAGCCGCTGACGCGGGTCGACGCCGTTGAACGGCTCGTCGAGCAGCAGCACGCTCGGGTCGTGGACGAGGGCGGAGGCGAGCTTGACTCGCTGCCGCATCCCCTTGGAGTACGTGCCGATCCGGCGGGAGGCCGGCTCGACCATCTCCACCACCTCGAGCGCCCGCTGGCACGCGGCACCGGGGTCGGTCAGCCCGTGGAGCTCGGCGTTGGCGAGCACGAACTGTCGGCCGGTGAGGTAGCCGAAGCTGATCTCGCGCTCCGGGACGAGCCCGATGGTGCGGTAGACCTCGGTGTTGCGCCAGATCGTGTCGCCGTCGAGCGTGACGGTCCCGGCCGAGGGGGACAGGAAGCCGGCCATCAGCGCGATCAGGGTGGTCTTGCCGGCGCCGTTGGGGCCGAGGAGGCCGGTGACGCCCGGCCCGACGGTCATCGTGATGCCGTTGACGGCGACCACGTTGCCGTACCAGCGGCTGACGGCTTCCAGACTGATTGTCCCCATGCCTAGCGCCCCGCGATCCGTCGGTAGCGCAGCACGATGCCGGCCAGCCCGGCGATGCCGACGAGCACCATCACGGCGAAGTACGCCGCGGTCATCACCGCGCCAGTGGGC
Organism: Nocardioides sp.; assembly: GCA_025966445.1. Taxonomy (GTDB): domain Bacteria; phylum Actinomycetota; class Actinomycetes; order Propionibacteriales; family Nocardioidaceae; genus Nocardioides. The sequence continues at coordinate 8,632 of JAICRP010000060.1, read as the reverse complement.
GGGGTGAGGAACAGCTCGTCGGTGAGCGCCGATGTCCCCCCGCGATACAGCGAGTACGGCGAGAACAGTCCCGCCACCTCGCCTACCCGCAGCTCGCCCTGCTCGTCGGAGATCCCCTGGACAGCGGTGACGACGCCGTTGCCGAGCAGCAGCACGGCGATGGTGGCCACCACCGCGAAGCCACGGCGCACGGAGACCGACGCGATCAGTCCACTGATGCCGGTGAGCATGAGCGCCAGCAACACTGCGAGCAGAGCTGCCTTGGCCGCTTCCTCGGTCTGCTCCGAGAAGTCCAGCTCGGCGAGCACCGCGCCGACGTACAGCGCGACGATCGGCACGAGGAGGAAGACCAGCGTTGCTGCGAGCAACGCGGCCCAGCGAGCGACGGCGTACGCCGCAGACGACAGCGGGCGCGCCAGGTAGAGGGCGATGGACCCGTGGCGCAGGTCCCGCGAGAACAGCACCGGCGCCTGGGCTGCCACGAAGATGCTCACCAGTATCTGGGTGGCCGACGCGTAGCGCGCGTAGCCGAGAGGTAGCTCGTTGGCGTTGAAGAGGGTCATGGCGCCGACGATGATCACTGCAGGCAGGAGATTGAGCGCCAGGAGCAGGAACGGCAGCACCTTGGACTTGCCGGAGCGGCCGAGGCCGAAGGCGTTGCGGAAGCCGCTGAGGAACAGGGCCGACGCGATGGTGCCGCTGCCGTTGCGCGGGCCGTCGTACGGGCGGTAGCCGAGGTCATGGATGACACCGCTGGCCCCGGTGCGGGGAACGGGCTGCTCAGGCATCGGCGAACACGTCCTCGATGCGCCGGTGGTCGGCCTGGATGCGCACCAGCCCGACCCCGAGGTCGAAGGCCGTGTCGCGGATCAGGTCGTGCACGTCCAGGCCGAGCTCCGGTGCTGGGTCGAGGGCGAGCAGCCCGCCGCGCGCCTGGACGGGTACGCCGGCGGCGGCCAGCGCGTGCCCCATGCGAGTCTGGGCGTCCGCGCCGATCACCTCGACGAGCAGCGTGCCCGTGGCGTCGAGGAAGTCGCGGGTCTGGGACGCCCGGAGCAGCCGGCCGCTGTCGAGGATGACGACGTTGTCGCTCACGCGCTCGAGCTCGCCGAGGAGGTGCGAGGTGACCAGCACCGAGAAGCCGAAGTCCTGGCCCACGCGCTGCACGAGGCCCAGCATGTCGTCGCGGGCGGCGGGGTCGAGGCCGTTGGTCGGCTCGTCGAGGAGCACCAGCCGTGGGTCGTGGGCGAGCGCCTGGGCGAGCTTGGCGCGCTGCTTCATGCCGGTGGAGTAGCCCCCCATGGGGCGGTACCGCTCCTCGGCGAGGCCCACGTGGCGCAGCACCTCGGCGGCCCTCTCGCGCGCGGCGACGCGCGGCAGGCCGGACATCATGCCGAGGTGCACCACGAAGTCGCTGGCGCTGACGTCGGGCGGCAGGCAGTCGTGCTCGGGCAGGTAGCCCACGCGTGCCCGGATCGCGGCGGCGTCGCGGATCACGTCGAGGCCCAGCACCGTCGCCTCGCCGGAGGACGGAGGCACCAGCCCGAGCAGGACCTTGATGAGGGTGGACTTGCCCGCGCCGTTGGCACCGACCAGGCCGGTGATCCCAGGGCCGATGTCGAGGCTGAGGTCGTCGAGGGCGAGCACGGAGCCGTAGTCCTTCGTCAGACCGCGCGTCCGGATGACCTGCTCCACGCGGTCACCCTACGAGCAGCCGTCACAGAACCGTCACCACTCCGCCGGGCCGACGCGCTCTGGTTCCCCGACGATGGGGGCATGTGGCGGCTGGCGATCCTCGCGTGCGTGCTGACCACCGGCTGCGCAGTCACTGCGGAGTCCCGCCCGGCGGGCTCGCCGTCGACCTCGGCCGCGGGGGTGCCGAGCTCGTCGGCGAGCCCTGGCGGAAGCGCCTCGCCGACGCCGAGACCGAAGCCCGGCCACGTGGTCATCGCCGCCGACAGCGCGTACGGCCCGATGCTCTACGACGCCACCGGCCAGCCGATCTACCTGTTCACCGCGGAGCGTGGGACCCGCCCGTCGTGCTACGACGCGTGTGCGGCCGACTGGCCTCCGGTCCTCACGAGAGGTGAGCCCCGGGCGCGCGGCGACGTCCGAGACGCGCTCCTGGGTGTCACGCGACGCGACGACGGGTCGCGCCAGGTGACGTACGCCGGGCACCCGCTGTACTTCTACGCACACGAGGGCAAGTACCAGGTCCTGTGCCACGACGTCGTCGAGTACGGCGGCACGTGGCTGGTCGTCCGCCCCGACGGGACGCCCGCCCCCGCCTAGCCTCGAGCGAGCGCCTCCAGCACGGGGACGGCCTCGGACGGTGGTGGCAGGTCGGCGATCGCGTCCCGTACGGTGCGCGCGGCGACGGCGTACGACGGGTCGACGAGCAGGGTGCGTACCTCGCCCGCCGCGCGGGTCACCGAGCCCGGCCCCATCGGGACGGCGAGGCCGGCGCCGACGGCGGCGACGTGGATCCCGTTGGCGACCTGGTCAGAGGTGAAGATCGGGGCCACGACCTGCGGCACGCCGGCCGCCAGCGCGCCCATCGTCGTGCCGAAGCCACCGTGCCCGAGCATGACGGCAGCGTGGGCCAGTGCCGCGTCCTGCTGCCACCACTGCTCGACGTGCGCGTTGGCCGGCCAGGGCCTGAGGTCGTCCGGCTCGACCCTGCGGCCCGTCGTGAGCAGCACCCGGGCCTCGACGTCGGCCAGTGCGTCGAGCGCCTCGCGGAAGACGCCTCCGAACGGCGGGAGCGAGCCGGTGACCGAGCCGAAGGTGACGTAGACGAGGGGCAGCGCGGGGTCTCCCCATGACCCGGGCAGCTCGCCGGCACCCGTCGCGACCGGCTCGCTGAAGCGCAGGAAGCCCGGCACCCCGTCCCCGACCGCGTGGTCGAGCATCTCGGGGACCGAGCTGAGGACGGTCTCCGCCGCGAGCGCGGTGGCGCACGTGCCCTCGGGCAGGCCCGCGAGGGCGTCGAGCTCGGCCAACGGCTGGTCCATCGCGGCGGCGAAGCGGGCGGCGATCTCGTGCATGCCGATGCAGACGTGCACGTGCGGCACGCCGGCCCGCTCGGCGGCCGCCAGCGACGCCAGCTCGGCCGACTCGCGGACCACCAGGTCCGGGCGCCAGCGCTCGACGGTCCCGACGACGGCAGGCAGCCCCGCCTGGGCGTCGATGCGGCCGAACACCTCTCGGATCACGGTGTCGTCCGCCGCCGCGAACGACATGGTCGGGAGGCCGGACATCACCGGCCCGATGAGCTCGGGCGGCGCGTCGGCGAAGGGCTCGTGCGGGAAGCCGGCGCGCTCGAGGGCCGCGGCGTACGACGCGGGTGCGGCCACGCGTACCTCGTGGCCCGCGACCCGGCAGGCCCGCGCGAACGGACCCAGCGGCCCGAAGTGGCCGTCGTTGGCGGTGGTGGCGACCAGCACCCGCATGGGCGAACGCTAGCGTCTGGCGCATGTCCCGTGTCGCGCTGCCGGTCGTCGCCGAGGTCGTCCGCTCGGGCTTCGTGGAGGGGCACCACCACGGGTCCGTGGTGGCACTGGACACCGGGGGCTCGGTCGACTGGTCGGTGGGCGACGTCGCCTCGGCCGTGCTGCCGCGCTCGTGCAACAAGCCGCTGCAAGCGCTTGGCATGGTGCGGCTCGGCCTCGACCTCGAGCCGGAGCTGCTGGCGCTGGCGTGCGCGTCGCACGCGGGCGAGGACTTCCATGTGGCGGGGGTCCGGCGCATCCTCGCTCATGGCGGCCTCGACGAGTCCGCGTTGCAGACGCCTCCGGACCACCCGCTCGACGACGCCGCTCGCGACGCGGTGGTCCGAGCGGGCGGCGAGAAGCAGCCGGTGTTGATGAACTGCTCGGGCAAGCACGCCGCCATGCTCCTCACGTGTGTCGTCAACGGCTGGGACACCGCGACCTACCGCGAGCCGGACCATCCCCTCCAGCAGGCGATCGCGGGCTCCTTCTCCGCGCTGACCGGCGAGCCGGTCGAGGTGGTCGCCGTGGACGGCTGCGGAGCGCCGCTGTTCTCGGCCTCGTTGACCGGACTGGCCCGCGGCTTCCGCGCGCTCGCCGTGGCGGACGACGGCCCCGAGCGGCGCGTGGCCGACGCGATCCGCGACCACCCGGCGTACGTCTCGGGCTCGACCCGCGACGAGCGCGCCCTGCTCACCGCGATCCCCGGCGCCATCGGCAAGGCTGGCGCGGAGGCTTGCTACGCGGTGGCGCTGCCTGACGGCCGGGCCTTCGCGCTCAAGGCCGACGACGGCTACCCGCGCGTGCGGCCGGTCCTGATGGCCGCCGCGCTGCGCCGCAGCGGCGTCGACACCGAGCCGGGGGTCGACACCGAAGCGGTGAACGCGACGGGCCGCGTGGAGCTTCTCGGCGGCGGCGTCCCCGTCGGCGAGATTCGCGCGACGTTCTAGGCTGCTAGCAACGTGCGCGTGAGATTCGGCTTTGTTTTCTTGGCTTCGTGACTCGGATCACGCGCCCTCAGTTTGCTTTTGCTAACAAGAGTTAGCACCATGGAGGCATGGCCAAGACCAAGGTCGGGCGGACCGTCGGGTCGCTCGGGGACTACCTGAGGGAGCAGCGCACCCAGTCGCGCCTGTCCCTCCGGCAGCTCGCTGAGCAGGTCGGCGTCTCCAACCCGTACCTGAGCCAGATCGAGCGCGGCTTGCGTCGCCCCTCAGCCGAGGTGCTGCAACAGCTCGCCAAGGCCCTGCGGATCTCCGCGGAGCAGCTCTACATCCGAGCCGGCATCGTCAGTCCCACCGACGGCGTCGGCGGGGACGTCGAGCTCGCCGTGCTCGGCGACGCCGGTCTCACCGAGCGTCAGAAGCAGACGTTGCTGGACGTGTACGCGTCGTTCGTCGCGATCAACGAACCGCCGACCGACCAGTCGACCGACTGACCAACCCACCACCGAAGGAGCAGAACCATGGCCAAGGCCAAGTTCGACATCAAGACCGTGCAGACCGAGGCGCAGAAGTCCGCGCAGCGCGCCTTCCACGCGGGCGTCGGCGTGACCGACCTCGCCGTCGAGGTCGTCCGCGACTACACCGCCGGTGCCCAGAAGCGCATCGTGTCCCTGCAGAAGTCCGTCAGCACCTTCGAGCCGAAGGCGCTGCGCACCCAGGCCGCCAAGGACGCGAAGGCGCGTCGCGTGGCGATCGAGAAGCTCGTCGCGCAGCTGCAGTCGCAGCTCCAGTCCGAGGCCGTCGCGGTCCCCGCGAAGGTCCAGAAGGCCATCGACGCCAACGTCGAGGCCGCCACCGACACCTACGGTGACCTCGTCAAGCGCGGCGAGTCGCTCGTCGGCCGGATCCGTCGCCAGCAGTCCACCCAGGACGCCGTCGCAGCGGCCGAGACCACCGTGACCAAGGCCAAGACCACGCGTACCCAGGCCACCAAGGCGGCCAAGAAGACCACCACCGCCGCCAAGAAGTCCACCACCGCCGCCAAGAAGCGCAGCACGGCCCCGCGCTCCAGCGCGAAGGCCACCGCGACCTCCGCCAAGAAGACCGTGTCGGCCGGCTCGCGCGCCCTCACCGACGCCGCCGCCAAGGTCGGCGACTGATCGACCGCGCTGGCCGAGGCGGGGCCGTAGGCCCGCCACGAGACCATCAGCTGGTTTCGTGACAGGCGCCAGCGCACCTTCCTCGACAAGCGATGCGAGCCCCCGGAAGACCACTCGTCTCCGGGGGCTCGGTCGTGTCCAGGTAGGCTGAGCCCCGTGCTGAACGTCTTCGCGGTCGAGGGCCTCACCATGCTGCTGGTCGAGATCGGCCTGCTGGCCGTGAAGATCTACGCCTTCGTGAGCTCGCTGCGCTTCTCCGACGAGGCCTACCGAGCGGCCGGCAAGCTCAACAAGGCCGCCTGGACGATCATCCTGGGGCTCGGGCTGGTGGCACAGATCGTGCTCGCGGGGTCACCTCTCAATCTGATCAATCTGGCCTTGACCGTCGCCGCGCTGGTCTACCTTGCTGATGTCAAACCCGCCCTGAGCTCCCTCACCCGACGCTGAGGAATGGGGGCGACCGGGCGCCCCGACTCACATCCAGCCCGAGACGACAGAGAGTTGCAGCACATGGAATCCGACCAGCGGCCGTGGGGCGCGTGGTTCGCGCTCGACCGTGGTGACGGTTACCAGGTCAAGCGCATCGTCGTGAACCCCGGGCAACGGCTGTCGTACCAGACGCACCGCCAGCGCGCCGAGCACTGGATCGTGGTCGCGGGCACGGCGACCTGCACGGTCGACGGCGAGACCGTCGAGGTCAAGACCGGCGGGTGTGTCGACATCGGCGTCGGGACGCCGCACCGCATCGCCAACCTCCACGACGAGGAGCTCGTGATCATCGAGGTGCAGCGCGGCGACTACCTCGGGGAGGACGACATCAGCCGCCTCGACGACGACTACGGGCGGCAGTAGTCCCGCAGCTGGTCGAGGGCGTTCGCCGGGGAGAACCCGGTCGCCTCGATCTTCGAGAGGTCCAGCACGCCGTGTGCGGGTCGCGGTGAGATGCCCGCGCGACCGCCGACGTACTCCTCCGTCGTCACCGGGGTGACGTCGTCGCCGTCGCGCCCGCTGAGGCGGAACACCTCCTTGGCCAGGTCTGCCCACGAGGTCACGGGACCGGAGCCCTGCACGTTGTAGACGCCGTACGGCGCGCCCGTGTCGACGAGGTGCCTGGTCGCCCGCGACAGCTCGGGGGTGACCGTCAGTCGCCCGACCTGGTCGTTCACGACCGTCGGGGAGACGCCGTCGGCGGCCAGCTTCTGCATGGTGCGCACGAAGTTGTGCCCGTCGCCGATCACCCACGAGGTGCGCACGATGTAGTGCCGCGGTGCCGTGGCGACCGCGATGTCTCCGGCCGCCTTGGTCTGCGCGTACACGCCGAGCGGGGAGTAGCGCTCGTCCTCGGTGTGCAGCTCGGCGGAGCCGTCGAAGACGTAGTCGGTGGAGTAGTGCACGAGCGTCAGCCGGTGCTCGGCGGCGATCCGTGCCAGCGCGGCGGGCGCCGACGCGTTGGCCGCCCAGGCGAGCGCACGGCCCTCCCCGGTCTCGGCCTTGTCGACGGCGGTGTAGGCGGCGGCGTTCAGCACCAGGGCGTACTCGTGCCAGGGGAACGCCGTGAGCTGGACCGGGTCGGACACGTCGAGGACCTGGACCGTCGAGCCCTCGGGGCCGGCGACCATGTCGACGAGATCCGCGTCGGGGAAGTCCTGCTGCAGCGCGCGACCGAGCTGGCCGAGGGCGCCGACGATCAAGGTCTTCAGCGGTTTCATGGGGACGACGTCGGCCATCGCGGGCGTGGTCTTGTCCTTGTCGGAGATCTCCGCGTCGGCCAGCGGGATCGGCCATGGGATCGCGGCCGTGTCGTCGGCGAGGTTGAGGGCGGGGTACGCCGTCCCCGGACGCCAGTGCTCGTTGACGAGGTAGCTGTAGGTGGTGGCGTCCTCGAGGGTCTGGTAGCTGTTGCCGACACCGCGCGGCACGAAGACCGCGGTGTGCGGGTCCATCTCGACCGTGAACACCGTGCCGAACGTCGGACCCTCGCGCATGTCGACCCAGGCGCCGAAGACTCGTCCGGTGAGGATCGAGACGAACTTGTCCCACGGCTCGGTGTGCACACCACGCGTGGCTCCACGGGCCGTGTTGAAGGAGACGTTGTGCTGGACGGGGCCGAAGTCCGGCAAGCCGAGCGCCGTCATCTTCTCCCGCTGCCAGTTCTCCTTGAACCAGCCTCGCGAGTCCTCGCGGACGTCGAGGCGCAGCACGACGAGCCCCGGGATCGGCGTGACCTCGAGCGACAGGCCAGACGCCTGGTCCCCCACCCTCACTGGCCCTTCGCGGCGTACGCCGCCTCGGTCGCCTCCTTGGCGGGCCGCCACCAGTCCTGGTGTGCCTGGTACCACTCGATCGTGGCGGCGAGGCCGGCCTCGAAGTCCTGGTACGTCGGCTGCCAGCCGAGCTCCTGGCGAAGCTTGCCGGACTCGATCGCGTAGCGGCGGTCGTGGCCGGCGCGGTCGGTGACGTGGTCGAAGTCGTCCTGAGGACGGCCGAAGTGCTTGAGGATCAGCTGGACGACCTCGAGGTTGTTCTTCTCACCGTCGGCACCGACCAGGTAGGTCTCGCCGATCTCGCCCTTGTTGAGGATCGTCCAGACAGCGCTCGAGTGGTCGTCGGCGTGGATCCAGTCGCGGACGTTGAGCCCGTCGCCGTACAGCTTCGGGCGGCCGCCCATGATCACGTTGGTGATCTGGCGCGGGATGAACTTCTCGATGTGCTGCCAGGGCCCGTAGTTGTTGGAGCAGTTCGAGATCGTCGCCTGCACGCCGAAGCTGCGGACCCAGGCACGCACCAGGTGGTCCGAGCCGGCCTTCGAGGCGGAGTACGGGCTGGAGGGGTTGTACGGGGTGTCCTCGGTGAAGCGCTTCGGGTCGTCGAGGTCCAGGTCGCCGTAGACCTCGTCGGTGGAGACGTGGTGGAGGCGGACGCCGGCCTTGCGCACGGCCTCGAGGATCGTGAACGTGCCGAGGATGTTCGTCTTGATGAACGGGCTCGGGTCGTTGAGCGAGTTGTCGTTGTGCGACTCGGCCGCGTAGTGCACGAC
>JAICRP010000132.1 GCA_025966445.1 Nocardioides sp. | reverse complement strand
CACCCGCCGGGCGACCAGCTCGCGCACCGCCGCGTCACCCTGCTGGATGCGCAGGTCGCACGGGTCGAGCCCGGACGGCTCGACGGCGACGTAGGTCTGGGAGACGAAGTTCTGGTCGCCGGCGAAGGCCCGGATCGCGGCCTTCTGGCCGGCCGCGTCGCCGTCGAAGGTGAAGATCACCTCGCCGCGGAACTCCTCGTGGTCGTGCAGGAACCGCCGCAGCACCCGCGCGTGCTCGTCGCCGAACGACGTGCCGCACGTCGCCACGGCGGTCGGCACCCCGGACAGGTGGCAGGCCATCACGTCGGTGTAGCCCTCGACGACGACGGCCTGGGACGTACGCGCCATGTCGCGGCGGGCCAGGTCGATGCCGTAGAGCACCTGGCTCTTCTTGTAGAGCGGGGTCTCGGAGGTGTTGAGGTACTTGGCCTCGATCTTGTCGTCGTCGAAGATCCGGCGCGCCCCGAAGCCGATCGTGTCGCCGCTCGCGTCGCGGATGGGCCAGAGCAGGCGGCCGCGGAACCGGTCGTACGCCGACCGTCCCTGCGCCACGAGCCCGGCCGCGATGGCTTCCTCGTCCTTGAAACCCTTCTGGCGAAGGTGCCGGACCAATGCCTCACCGTCACGAGGAGCGAAGCCGATGCCGAACTACTCGGCCGCGGCCTGGTCGAACCCGCGCTGCCCCAGGAACTGCCGGCCGGCCAGCGCCTCCGTCGACGCCAGCTGCTCGGCGTAGAACACCTGCGCGACCTTGTTGGCCTCGAGCAGCCGTCCCCGCTGCGGTCCGCGGGGGCGGTCGTCGCGGACGTCGCCGTCCTCGCGGCGCAGCGTCACGCCGTACTTGTCCGCGAGCCGCTCGACCGTCTCGGTGAAGCTCAGCCCGTCGATCTTCATCAGGAACGAGATGACGTCTCCACCCTCGCCGCACCCGAAGCAGTGCCAGAACTGGCGCGCCGGGGTCACGTGGAACGACGGGGACTTCTCGTCGTGGAAGGGGCACAGGCCCTTCATCGAGCCACCGCCGGCGTTGCGGAGGGTGACGTAGCCGGAGACGACGTCGTCGATGCGCGCCTTCTCGCGCACCTCCGCGATGTCGTCCTCACGGATCCGCCCGGCCACGCGCGGAGTCTATGCCGCGGCGCCCACGCCGTACGGCGGGCTGTGGGCGGGGCCGGGCGGGTGGCACCCCTCAGGGTGGACCGGCTCCCCGCCCACGTCGTCAGGATGGACTGATGACCTTCTCGGACCCCGTCGACACCCCGGTGAGCGGTCCCGGCCCGGTGCCGGTCCGCACCGAGGAACCCACCATCGGCGCCCTCGTCCACGACCTGAGCCAGCAGCTCCCGGACCTGATCCGCTCCGAGCTCCGCTTGGCCCAGGCCGAGGTGACGGAGAAGGGCAAGCGCGCGGGCCTGGGCGTCGGGATGTTCAGCGTCGCCGGGTTGCTGGCGTACTTCGGCGTGGCGGCCCTGATCACGACCGCGATCCTGGCCCTCGACCTGGTCCTGCCCGCCTGGCTGGCCGCCCTCATCGTGGCCGTCGTCCTGCTCGCCGCCGGCGGGCTCGTCGCGCTGGCCGGCAGGAAGCAGGTCGCCCAGGCGTCGCCGCCCAAGCCCGAGCGCGCCATCGAGGGCGTCAAGGAAGACATCGCGACCGTGAAGGGGGCCCGCCGATGACCCAGCCCACTCCCGAGCAGCTCGAGGCGGAGATCGAGGTCCAACGGGCCCAGCTCGCCGACACCGTCGACCAGCTCACGCAGAAGCTGGACGTCAAGGCGCAGGCGAAGGCCCGCTTCAGCCGGATCACGCCGACGACGTACGCCGCGTTCGCCGGCGCCGCCATCCTGGTCGGCGGCCTCGTCTGGTGGAGGGGTCGGCGATGACCAGCCAGAGCACCCAGGGCATCGACCGGACCGAGCCCACCACGCCCGACCCCGACGACCCGCGCAAGCCCGACGACCCGACCGACCTCGAGAAGCGGACCTGGTGGTACGTCGCGAAGAAGGTACGACGCGAGTTCGGCGACGACCAGTGCACCGACCTGGCGGCGGCGCTGACCTACTACGGCGTCCTCGCCATCTTCCCGGCCGTGCTGGCCCTCAGCGCGATCCTCGGTCTCGTGGGCCAGTCGGAGAAGTCGGTGCAGACGGTCCTCGACGTCATCAGCCCCCTCGTCTCCGAGGATGCCCTCGGCACGATCGAGCCCACGCTGCTCGAGCTCGCCTCGTCCCAGACCGCTGGGTGGGCGTTGCTGTTCGGTGCGGTGCTGGCCTTGTGGTCGGCGTCGGGCTACGTCGGCGCCTTCGCCCGCGCGATGAACCGGATCTATGAGATCGGTGAGGGCCGGCCCTTCTGGAAGCTGCGGCCCGTCATGCTCCTCATCACGCTGGTGGCCATCGTGCTGGTCGCACTGGTGCTCCTCATGCTCGTCGTCTCGGGGCCACTGGCGCAGTCGATCGGCGACCAGATCGGCGTGGGCGACCAGGCGGTCCAGGTCTGGAGCATCGCGAAGTGGCCCGTCATGGTTCTGGCCGTGATGATCATCGTGGCGATCCTCTACTACGCCACCCCGAACGTGCAGCAGCCCAAGTTCCGTTGGATCTCGGTGGGCGCCGTCGTAGCGATCGTGCTCTGGATGATCGCCTCGGCCGGATTCGCCTTCTACGTCGCGAACTTCGCGTCGTACAACAAGACCTACGGCTCGCTGGCCGGCGTCATCATCGGCCTGGTCTTCCTGTGGTTGACCAACGTCGCGCTGCTGCTCGGAGCCGAGATCGACTCCGAGCTCGAGCGGGGCCGCCAGCTCCAAGCCGGCATCGCCGCCGAGACCGAGCTCCAGCTGCCCGCCCGCGACACGCGCAACATCGAGAAGGCGGCCGAGAAGGAAGCCGACGACGCCGCCCGGGGCCGCAGCATCCGCGAGCACGCGGACCAGCACAGCTCCTCAGAGTGACACCATCGACCCCATCACCCCCATCAGGAGGAACCATGAAGAAGCTCACCCTGCTGCTCGCCGTCGGGATCGGCTACGTGCTGGGCGCCCGCGCCGGCCGGGCCCGCTACGACCAGATCAAGAACCTCGCCTTCAAGGTGAAGGAGGACCCGCGCGTGCAGTCGGCCGCGTCGACGGTCGCCGACACCGCCCGACACCAGGCGCCCGTCGTTGCCGAGAAGGTCACCAGCGCCGCCTCGAGCGCCGCGTCCGCCGCGGCAGCTCACTCGCCGTTCGGGTCGTCCCACGACGACGAGCTGCTCGAGCAGCTCGACCCCGACAGCACGGCGCGCCAGGAGAACCCGTACCCGAAGGGCGACCTGCCGTAAGGCGTCAGCCGAGGCGGTCGTGCCGAGCGACCGCACTGGCGTCGGTCAGCGACGCCACCTGGTCGATCACGGCCCGGTGGCGCCCGGCGTCGTCCGTCGCGGCGCGCCAGTCGTCGGCGTACTGCCTGTCGAGCGCGTCCGGACCCACCGCGGCGAGTCGCTCGACGAGCCGCGCCAGCAGCTCGCGCTGTCGGCCCATCAGGGCGACCCGGTCGTCGGCCCGCATCACGTAGTGCGCGGCGATGCCCTTGAGGACCGCGATCTCGCGCTCGGTCTCGGCCGGCACGACCAGATCGGCGCGGTAGCGCACGAGCGGCCCGTCGGCGGAGGCGAACGTCGCGTCCTGGACGGCCCCGCAGAACCGGCCGATCAGGTCACTCGTCAGGTTCTTCAGCGCGGCCAGATGTCGGCGCGACCCGTCGTACGCCGCTCCCGGCCAGCCGTCCACCGCCCGCAGGCCAGCGAGAGCGTCGTCGAGGCCGGCGTCGTCGGCGTCGGGGAGGTACCACTCGCGGACGGTCGCCCACACGGCCTCCCGGTCGAGCGCGTGCAGCCCGATGCGACCCGCCACGACACCGTCCTCGACGTCGTGGACGGAGTACGCCACGTCGTCGGCCAGGTCCATGACCTGCGCCTCCAGGCAGCGGCGACGGCCACCAGCGTCCCCCGCCCCGACGCGTACCCAGTCGAAGATGGGCCGGTCGTCGACGTACACCCCGAACTTGCGGATCACCCGCGGTGAGCCGTCGGCGTGCACGCCCTGCGGCTCGTCGGCCTCGGCCGCGGACCACGGGTACTTGGTGCAGGCGTCGAGGGTGGCGCGCGTCAGGTTGAGCCCCACGGAGCCATCCGGACCGAACGTCTTCGCCTCGAGGCGGGTCAGCAGGCGGAAGGTCTGCGCGTTCCCCTCGAACCCGCCGGAGGCGGCACCGAGCTCGGCGAGCACGCGCTCCCCGTTGTGCCCGAACGGCGGGTGGCCGAGGTCGTGCGCCAGGGCGGCCGTCTCCACGATGTCGGGCTCGCAACCCAGCGCCCGAGACAGGTCACGGGCGACCTGGGCCACCTCGAGGCTGTGGGTCAGCCGGTTGCGCACGAAGTCGTCGGACTGCGGCCCCACGACCTGGGTCTTGGCGGCCAGCCGCCGCGACGCCGCCGCGTGCACCACCCGGGCGCGGTCGCGCTCGAACGGCGTCCGTTCGGGAGCGGCGACGCGCTTGGGCGACTCGTCGACGAAGCGCTCCCGGTCGGCGGCGGCGTACAGGTCCATCACGCTCATCGCCGCCGACCCTAGTGCGACGTCAGCCGGCGTGGGCGACCGGTGCTGCGACCGGGCGGAACCACTCCGGAAGCCGGCGGCACAGGTCCGGATCCCCCGTCAGGGTGATCGAGCCGTCGGCGACGGCGTCGGACCACGTCCGTCGACCGCGCGCCAGGGCGAGCAACGTCGCGGTCGCACACCGCACGTACACGTAACGAGCGGGGTCGAGCAGCGGGTCGGTCAGGCACCCGTACGGCGCGACGCGGTCCTGCAGCACCAGCCAGTAGCGTCGACCGTGCTCATGGGGCCAGATCTCCAGCACCGCCGGGCCGCCGGACAGCCGTCCACGCACTGTCTGGGCGAGCCAGGCCAGGACGACGTCGGGGTCGCGCTCCACCATGGCCGGGTCCTCGGGCAGCCACGTCTCGGCCCAGTCCTGCAGGGAGCAGAGCACGGGCATCAGCCCCGAGCCCACGGTGGTCAGCCGGTACCCGCCCACGTCTGCCCGCGAGACAAGTCCTAGCACCTCCAGCCGCTTGAGCCGCTCGGCCAGCACCGAGCGCGAGATCCTGCCTGGCAGCGCACGGCTGAGCTCGTTGAAGCCCACCGGCCCGTACTCGCCCAGCCGACGCACGATGAGCAGGCTCCACCGGTCGCCGAGGTGCTCGATGGCCTTGGTGAAGGAGCAGTAGCCGGGGAACTCACGCGAGCCCACGGCTCGAGTGTCCCACCGGTTCGAGAACAGAACTAGGCGCCGGCCGTGACCGGACGGAGCCTGGGTGAATGGCGCACACCCCCGCGATCGACCTCGCGTACCAGACGATGCTGTCCGCTGCCGGAGCGCAGGGCCGACTCGTGCGGCGCCCTTCTGGCCGCGGCGTCCACGTCACGACGTTCGGTGAGGGGCCGCCGGTGGTGCACCTGCACGGCACGAACACCTCGTCCCTCTCCCACTTGATGCTGCCCGCCCGCTCTCCCGGTATCAGCTCCTACCTCGTCGACCGTCCCGGGTGCGGCCTCAGCGACCCGGAGCCCTTCCAGCCGGGCCGGTTCCGCGAGCACGCCGTGGACTTCGTCGATGACGTGCTCGACGCCCTCGACCTCGAGTCAGCGGTCCTGGTGGGCGCGTCGGGCGGAGGCATCTGGGCGACCTGGTATGCGCTGGCCCGCCCCGAGCGGGTCCGCGGGCTCGTGATGCTGGGCTCGGTGCCGACCTTGGCCGGTGGCCGGGCGCCGATCCCGCTGCGGCTGGCCGCCACACCGGGCATCGGTGACCTCATGGTGCGCGCGGTGAGGCCCAGCCGGCGGATGCTGGTGAGGATGATGGCCTCAGTGGGCGAGGCCGAGACGATCGTGCGACACCCCGCGCTGCTCGACTCCCTCGTCGCAGGCGCCCGAGACCCGGTCGCGGTGCGGGCCAACCTGGCGGAGCTGCGCGCACTCATGACCTGGCGCGGATTCCGGCCGAGCATGCGGTTCGGCCACGATGACCTGCGCCGGCTGTCCGTACCCACGCTGATGATCTGGGGCGACCGCGATCCCGTCGTGCCGCTCGCGCAGGCGCACGCGGTCGCGGTCGAGATACCCGGCGCCCGCCTCGAGGTGCTGGCCGCCGGGCACGTGCCCCAGCTGGGCCATCCCGACCGGGTGTCCGCGCTGCTGGAGGAGTTCGTCCTCAGTAGACGCTGACGTGCACGTGGTCGTAGTGGTCGGCGGTGGCCGAACCACGGCTCGGGAACGTCCGCCAGCCCTCGGCGGCGCGGACCGGCGTCCAGATCCGCTGGGCCCAGAGGATGTCGTAGAGGTGCAGCTCGGAGGCGTGGGCCCGCAGGAACTCCGCGATGGCGTTGCCGAGCGCCGCGTCGCTCGTCATGATGTCGATCGCGCGGCCCGAGGAGTGCTCGCCGTGGTTGTCCCACCCGCCGTACGACGTGATCTGCGGGAAGGCGTGGCACACCGAGCGGTAGACGTAGACGGCGTTGGACGTCAGGCCGCTCTCGACGCCGGGGTCCGGGCAGGGCGCCATCGAGAGCCCGGCGCCGACGCCCAGCGCGACGGGCTTCTCCTTGCTGAGGTAGCCGTCGGTGACCCACCGGCTCTTGCCCGCGACCACGATCTCGACGCGGTCGCCGGCCTGGCGGCCGGTGACGAGCACCTGCCGGGACGCGGCGATCTCGCCCACCTGCGTGGCGTCCTCGCCGGACTGGGTCCACAGGTTGAGCACGGTGGTCGTCCAGAGCTTCGTGCCGTTGTTCACGGCCTTGCGGACGGCGGTCGCGGTGGCGGCCAGCGCGCCGTCGGCGCGTGCCTCCTTCACGGCGTCCTTGTTGTCCTGCTTGCGAGAGGCCGAGCGGGACACCACGAAACGCTCGGTCGCGTCAGCGGACGCGGCCAGCGACGTCGACGACAGCGAGGCCGTCAGGGGGCGGACGTCGGCGGCGACCAGGTCGCGGGCGACCGGCCCGGCTCCGAGGACCCCCACGGCGACCACGCTGGTGGTCGCGACGACGGCGAGTCCGGCCGAGAGCTTCTGGGCGGTCGGGAGGTTGCTGATGAAGCGGCGGGCATCGGTGTCCCGCTTGTGGCGATGATCTGCCACAGCGCTGATCCTTTGCTGATAGACGTCAGGGGGCGGACCGCTTCCCGAGAGGGATAGTTGATAACGAAACGGACACGAAGTCGTGAGTCAAGCACAGATGCCCGAGCCTGTCCGAATCTCCCCCCAGGTTCCCCGGGGTGTTCCCCGTCACTGGTCAGGCGGGTCGACTCACCCGCCGGTGGTCTCGTTGCTCTCCTCCTGGACGTGGCTGCCGGCCCCGTCGGCGTCGTCGAGCCAGCCCTCGGGGAGGGCCACCTTGGCCCGCGGCGAGCCCTGGCGGCCGCGGGGCGTCCCCAGCTCGGAGACGGGGAACGGCTCGGTCGGGTCGAGCTCGTCGAGCAGCGCGTCGAGGCCGGCCAGGGAGTCGACGAGCGCCAGCGAGTGACGCAGCGTGCCGCCGGCGCGGAAGCCCTTGAGGTACCACGAGACGTGCTTGCGGAACTCCTTGCAGCCCCGCTCCTCCCCCATGTGCTCGCAGAGCAGCTCGGCGTGACGGCGCATCACGGCGCGTACCTCGCCCAGCGCGGGCAGCACGGGGGCGGTGGGCCCGCCGGGCGCGAAGGCGGCCGCCAGGTCGCGGAAGAGCCACGGGCGCCCCAGGCAGCCGCGACCGACGACGACGCCGGCCGCGCCCGTGTGCTCGACCATCCGGACCGCGTCGCCGGCCTCCCAGATGTCCCCGTTGCCCAGCACGGGCAGCGAGACGTGCGCGACGAGCCGGGCGATGGCGTCCCAGTCGGCCTCGCCCGAGTACGACTGCGCCACCGTGCGTCCGTGCAGGGCGATGGCCGCGCAGCCCGAGTCCTCGGCGATCCGGCCGGCGTCCAGGTAGGTCAGGTGGTCCTCGTCGATGCCCTTGCGGGTCTTCATGGTGACCGGGACGCCGTACGGCGCCGCGGCGCCAACGGCCGCCGCCAGGATCTCGCCGAGCAGCCCGCGCTTCCAGGGCAGCGCGCCACCGCCGCCCTTGCGGGTCACCTTGGGGACCGGGCAGCCGAAGTTGAGGTCGATGTGCGCGACGCCGTACTCGGCGCAGAGGATCTCGGCGGCCTTCGCGACGTACACGGGATCGGTGCCGTAGAGCTGCACCGAGCGGGTGTCCTCGAGCTCGTCGAAGACGAGCATCGACATCGTCACCGCGTCCCGCTCCACGATCCCGCGAGAGGT
>JAICRP010000073.1 GCA_025966445.1 Nocardioides sp. | reverse complement strand
TCGCCAGCACGGTCTCGACGCCGCGCTCGATGAGCGTCAGTGCGGCCTTGGCGGTCGCCTCGGGGTCGGACTCGAGGAGGTCAGGATCGCCGCCGGTGAACGACGCCAGCTCCTCGCCGTTCGGCTTCATCAGGTGCGGGGCGCTCCCCGGCAGCCGCTCGACCAGGGCCCGCAGCGGGGCGTCGCTGGTGTCGACGGCGACCCGGGCGCCGGTCCCGTGCAGGGCGGTCACCAGCTCGGCGTACCACTCGTCGGGGGCGCCGGGGGGCAGCGAGCCCGCGAGGACGACCCAGTCACCGTCGCCGGCACGCCGACGCAGCGTGTCGACGAGCTCGGCCCGGGTGGCGGGGGTCATCTCCGGGCCCGGGCTGTTGAGCTTGGTGGTGGTGCCGTCGGGCTCGGTGATGGCCAGGTTGATCCGCACGTCGCCCGCGGGCGGCGCGGGGTAGCACGCGATGCCCGCCGACAGGAGCTCGGTGACGAAGGGGTCGTCGGGGCGCGCGGGGAACACGGCCTCGGTACCGAGGCCGGCAGACATCGCGGCGCGGGAGATGTTCACGCCCTTGCCGCCGGCCTGCATGGTGACCGACAGCAACCGCTGGACGGCGCCGCGCTCGAGCGGGCCGGCCAGGGTGACGGTGCGGTCGTTGCTGGGGTTCGGCGTCAGCGTGACGATCATCGGGACGGTGCTCATACGGTGATCACCTCGACGCCGGCTCTCTCGATGGACCTGCGATCACTGCTGGCGATCTCCTTGTCGGTGACGAGGGTGTCGATCTCGGACAGCTCGGCGAACTTGATCGTGCGTTCGACGCCGACCTTGCTGGAGTCGGCGAGCACGACCACGCGTCGCGCCCGTCCGATGATGGCGCGCTTGACAGCGGCCTCGGTGCGGTCGGGCGTGGAGAGGCCGTGCTCGACGGTCAGGCCGTTGGTGCCGACGAACGCGAGGTCGGCGCGGATCGCGTCCAGCGCCTCGACGGTCTCCGCGCCGACGGCCGCGTGGGTGTGGCGGCGGACGCGGCCCGGCAGCAGGTGCAGCTCGATCTGCGGCGAGCCCGCCAGCTGCGCCGCGATCGGGACCGCGTGGGTGACGACGGTCATCCGCAGGTTGGGGGGAAGCAGGCGGCTCAGCCGTACGGTCGTGCTGCCGGCGTCGAGGATGACGGTGGAGTCGGCGCGGGGCAGCAGGTCGAGCGCGGCGGAGGCGATGCGCTGCTTCTGCTCGATCCGCGAGACGTCGCGGTCGGGGAGGCCGGCCTCGATCAGCGTCAGCGCGTCGGCGGGCACGGCGCCCCCGTGCACCCGGCGCACGAGGTTGCGATCCTCGAGCACCGACAGGTCGCGTCGGACGGTCTCGGTGGTGACGTCGTACTGTTGCGCGAGCTCCACCACGGAGATCCGCCCGCGCTCGCGGACGAGCTGGGTCATCGCCTGCTGGCGCTCCGCTGCATACACGGGCTCCTCCGGGATGACGTCGCGCTGGGGCGTATGTGGGTTTTGATCTGTGTTTGTGTTGTTCTACGCCCGAATATGTTGACTGTCAAGGAGGCGCAGAGTTGAATGCGCTCATGACGCACTTGCAGGTCACTCTCCTGGGCACGCCGGTGGTCCCGGGTGTCGCACACGCCCCCGCGCTCCGAGTCCGCGGCGAGGTCGACCCCGTCGCCATCGAGCGCTTCGGGGACGGCGGGTTCGCCGACGCCGACACCGCGCTCGCAGCCTACGACGTCGCGGCCGAGACCGTGGCCAACGGCTTCGCCCAGAAGGCCGCCAGGGCCGACGGTGCCGCGGCCGAGGTGCTCACCGCCAGCGCCGGACTGGCGCGCGACAAGGGCCTGCGGGCCGCCGTCAAGAAGTCGCTCACGGCCGGCGCCCCGATCGTCGCCGCCGTCCACGGCGCCGTCGAGCAGTTCGTCGCGGTCTTCACGAGCATGGGCGGGCTGATGGCCGAGCGCGCGACCGACCTGCGCGACATCGAACGCCGCGTGGTCGCGCACCTCGTGGGCGAGCCGGAGCCGGGCGTGTCGTTGCCGGCCACGCCGGTGGTGCTCGTCGCCGAGGACCTCGCCCCGGCCGACACCGCTGGGCTGGACCCCCTGGTCGTGCACGCCCTGGTCACGGAGAAGGGTGGCCCGACCAGCCACACCGCGATCATCGCCCGCCAGCTCGCGATCCCCTGCGTGGTCGGCACGGCAGGCGCGCTGGAGATCGCCAACGGCACCCGTCTCTTGGTCGACGGCACCGCGGGCACCATCGAGACCGAGCCCGACGCCGAGGAGGCCGACCGCCGGGTCGCGGCGGACCGCGAGCAGCGCGCCGCCCTGGCCGCGTGGGCGGGGCCGGGCCGTACCAGGGACGGCGCGCCGGTCAAGCTGCTCGCCAACGTCGCCGACGGCGCCTCGGCCCGCAAGGCCGTCGAGCAGCCGATCGAGGGCGTCGGGCTGTTCCGTACCGAGCTGTGCTTCCTCGACCGGCAGGAGGAGCCCACGGTCGCGGAGCAGGCCGACATCTACGCGGCGGTGCTCGAGCCCTTCGGCGAGGGCCAGTACGTCGTCGTGCGCACGCTCGACGCGGGATCCGACAAGCCCGTCGCCTTCGCGACCCTCGAGGGCGAGGAGAACCCCGCCCTCGGCGTGCGCGGCCTGCGCCTGTCGTGGAACAACCCCGCGCTGCTGGACCACCAGCTCGACGGCATCGCCGAGGCGGCCAAGCGCACGGGCACCGAGACGTGGGTGATGGCACCCATGGTGGCGACCGTCGCCGAGGCCCGGGACTTCGCCGACGAGGTACGCGCCCGCGGCCTCAAGGCTGGCGTGATGGTCGAGATCCCGTCGGCCGCGCTGCTGGCCCACCGGTTCCTCGAGGTCGTCGACTTCCTGTCCATCGGGACCAACGACCTGACCCAGTACGCCATGGCAGCAGACCGGATGGCCTCCGACCTCGCGCACCTCACCGACCCGTGGCAGCCCGCCGTGCTGCACCTGATCGCGATCACGGCGGAGGCGGGCAAGCAGGCCGGCAAGTCGGTCGGGGTCTGCGGCGAGGCTGCCGCCGACCCGCTGCTGGCCTGTGCCCTGGTCGGCATGGGCGTGACGTCGCTGTCGATGGCCTCGGCCGCCGTCAAGGGTGTCGGTGCGAGGCTGGCGACGGTGACCATGCTCCAGTGCCGCCAGATGGCGGAGGCCGCGCTGGCCGCCTCCGACCCGGCGGCGGGCCGCGCCGCCGTGCTCGCTGTGGTCGACCAGGGCTAGGTCGCGAGCCGATAGGTCCGCTCGGTCGTGGCGTAACCCGCTCGCTCGTAGAGCGTGCGGGCGCCGTCGTTGTGCCCGAACACGTTGAGGCCGAGCTCCCGGGCACCGAGGTCGTGCGCGGCTCTTGCCCCGGCGTCCAGGACCTCGCGGCCGTAGCCGCGGCGGCGCTGGTCGTGCCGGACCTCGATGTCGTAGATGTAACCCGCCGGCGCGTCGACGGCGATCCACAGGATCCCCACCAACACCTCGCCGTCATGGGCCGTCCAGAGATGCTGGCCCGGCGACTCCAGTCCGTCGGGGAGCAGCTCCTCGGTGGAGACCACGGATGCCTCGAGCGCACGGTCGCGGTCGGTGAAGGCGCCGGCGTCGAGCATGTCCTGGGCGTACGCCGTGATGAGCTGGTCGCGGTAGCTCTCGAACTCCGCGGCGGTCATCGGCCGCAGAGCCACCCGCTCGGGCCGGGCCGGGACGTCCGTCAGGTCGAGGAGCATCTGGGTCGCCTGCAGCTGGAGCGTGCGCCCGGCGAGGGCGGCTTCCAGCACCCGGTCATCGGCGGGGACGTCGACCACCAGGGAGTCCTGACCCAGCTCTCCCAGCGCGACGAGCAGCGCCTCGAGCGCCTCGGCCGCGTCGGCCGGAGCCACGTCGAGGCCGGAGAGCAACAGCCCACCCCGACGCAGGCGCGTCCGCGCCGTGCCCACGGTCGCGCCTCGACGGCGCACCAGCCAGGTCGTCTCCTCCCCGTCGCCGGGGACGGCGGCGACCTCCATCACGCGGGAGCCACGGTGACGGGGACGCCGCTGAGGGCGGCGTTGCCGGAGAGGTCGAGCAGGTCGGGGTCGGTCAGGTCGTTGATCGACACGCCGGGCACCTTGCTGGCCCGGGCGAGCCGGACGCCGTCGGCCTGGTGCCCGTAGCCGTGGGGGAGGGACACCACGCCGCGCATCAGGTCGTCGGTCGCCTGCACGTCGACCGTCACGGCCCCGACCCGCGACGTCACGGTCACCAGGTCGCCGTCTGCGATGCCGCGTTCGGCGAGGTCATCGGGGTGCATGAGCAGCTGGTGCCGCGGGCGCCCGCGGTTGACCCGCTCGATGTTGTGGAACCACGCGTTGTTGTCCTGCTTGTGCCGGCGACCGATCAGCACGAGTCCGTCGGCCGCCGCCGCCACTCGCTCCTCGACCCACGCGTGCAGCCGGGGCAGGTCGCCGACGACGAGGTCGGGGGCGAGGTCGATGCGGTGGTTCTCGGTCTGCAGCCGTTCGGGCATCGTCGGGCGCAGTGGCCCGAGGTCGACGCCCTCGGGATGCCGCAGCAGCTGCTTGAGGGTGGTCGTGCCGGTGATGCGGAGCAGCCCGGAGACGATCTGGCGCGGACTGGCTGCCAGCCGGGCGCGCTGCGTGAGCCGGATCCGCAAGCCGGGGCGCCGCACCAGCCGACGTTGCACCCGGAGCCCGAGCTCGCGGTAGATCTCCCAGTCGTGCTTGGCCCCCTCCGGCTTGGGCAGGGCGGCGGGTGTCCAGCGCGCGGTGTTCCGGACGGCGAGCCCGTGGAAGACGATGTCGTAGTGGTCGCGCTCGAGCGCGGTGGTCGGCGGCAGGATCACGTCGGCGTGCCGCGTCGTCTCGTTGACGTAGATGTCGATGGCGGCCATGAAGTCCAGGGAGTCGAAGGCCTCGCCGAGCCGCTTGCCGTCGGGCGTGGAGAGCTCGGGGTTGCCGGCGATCGTCAGCATGGCGTGGATCCGTCCCTCGCCCGGGGTCTCGATCTCCTCCCGCATGACCGCGGCCGGGAGCTCGCCGCCGTACTCCGGGATGCCGCGCACGCGGCTGCGCCACAGGTCGTAGTGGCCCCTACCGATGACTGGGCCGACGAACCGTCGCGCCACGAAGTCGATCGCCGGCTCGGTGAACAGCACCCCGCCGGGCTGGTCGAAGTGGCCGGTCAGGATGTTGAGGCACTGGATGCCCCACTGCGCCAGGGATCCGAACCCGGTCGTCGAGACGCCGATCCGGCCGTACGCCGCGCCACCCTGCGCCGTGGCCAGCTCGCGGGCCAGGCGGCGTACGTCGTCGGCCCCGATCCCACTGACTCGCTCGGCAACCTCCGGGGTGAAGGGCTCGACGAGCTCGCGGACCGCGTCGACCCGGTCGACGTACGGCGCCGGGCGGGTCAGGCCCTCCTCGAACAGCGTGCGCACCATGGCCAGCACCACCACGGCGTCCGAGCCCGGGCGGACGAAGAAGTGCTCGTCGGCGGCCTTCGCGGTCTCGGTGCGGCGCGGGTCGACGACGACCATCCGGCCGCCGCGCGCCTTGAGGGCACGCAGCCGGTTCGGGAAGTCGGGCACGGTCATCAGCGAGCCGTTCGAGGCCATCGGGTTGGCGCCGAACACCAGGAAGCACGACGTGCGGTCGATGTCGGGGATCGGCAGGAGGAGCTGGTGTCCGTAGAGCTGCCACGCGACGAGCTGGTGCGGGATCTGGTCGACCGACGAGGCGCTGAACCGGTTGCGGGTGCGCAGCATCTTCACCATGGCCAGGCCGTGGGTGGCGGAGCCGAGCGAGTGCGCGTTGGGGTTGCCGAGGTAGACGCCCACGGCGTTGCGGCCGTGCGCGTTGATCGCCCCGGCCAGCCCGTCCGCCACCCGGTCGAGGGCCTCGTCCCAGCCGATCTCCAGCCACTCGGCGTCGGCTCCGGTGCCGACGCGGCGCACGGGTGCTCGCAGCCGGTCGGGGTCGGCGTGCACGTCGGCGAGCGAGACACCCTTGGGGCACAGGTATCCGCGCGAGAGCGGGTCGGAGGGGTTCCCGCGGATCGACGTCACCCGTGCCTCGGGTCCCGTGCCCTCGATGGTCAGCTCGAGACCGCAGATCGCCTCGCAGAGGTTGCAGACGCCCAGGGTGGTGCGGGGCCCGGCTGGCACGCGGCCATCCTGCCACGGCAGCAGGGGTGGTCCGGGCTATCCTGCCCTCCGACGCCGTCACCGGGACGGCCCGCAGAAGGGACCGGCATGGGATACGGACTGGGAGTCTTCCTCCTCGCGATCGGGCTCATCCTCGCGCTGGCGGTCCGGGACAGCATCGACGCCGTCGACGTGACCCTCGTCGGCTGGATCCTGGCCGGGTGCGGTGTCCTGGTGATCGTGCTCCAGGCACTCCAGGCGAATCGCGCCCGGGCGTCGTCGAGCGTCGCCACGACCACCCACTCGGACGGCACCCAGACCACGACCGAGAAGCGCAACCAGGTCGACCCGCCGCCCACCGCCTGATCTTAGTCTAGTAAGTCAGTAGTGTTAATGTGACGGAGTGACCACCAGCCTCTCCCGTCGATCTCTGCTCAAGGCAGGCGCAGCGGCCGGCACCGCCATCGGTGCGGTGACCGCGCCGCCCGCCCTGTCGTACGCCGGTGCTCCGGCCATCCTCAAGCCCTTGCCGCCCGACTGGTTCACCGACTTCGGCACCAACGCCGAGACGCGCTGGGAGTCGGTCGACCCGAAGCGGTTCCTCACCGACCAGGCGCGGCTGTTCGTCCGCAACCACACGGTCACGCCGACGATCGACCGAGACACCTGGCGGCTCCGGGTCTTCGGCACCGGCCTCTCCGAGCCGCGCGCGGAGGGCGACGCGCTGTCGCTGTCGTACGCCGACCTGCGCCGGTTACCGGTCACCCGACTGACCGCGTCGCACGAGTGCACCGGCAACGGCCGGTCGTTCTTCGCCTCCCAGCAAGGAACCCCCGCCAGCGGCACTGCGTGGAAGCTCGGCGCCGTCGGGGGCGTCACGTGGGAGGGCGTCCGCCTGGCCGAGGTGCTCGACCGGCTCGGGCTCTCCGCCGACGCCGTGTCGATCCAGGCGGCAGGGCTCGACCCGGAGTACTCCACCGGCGGCGTCAACTACGGCCGGGTGCGCCGCCCGTTCCCGGTCGGCAAGGCCCTCGACGACGCCCTGCTGGCGTGGGGGATGAACGGCGAGCCGCTGCTGCCCGACCACGGCTTCCCGGTGCGGCTCGTGCTGCCCGGCTGGGTCGGCATCGCGAGCATCAAGTGGCTGGGTTCGCTCGAGGTCGCCACGACCGAGCTCACCTCGCCGTGGAACACCAAGTGGTACCGGATGACCGGCGGTTCGTACCCCACCGACTCACCGGCGCTGACCGTCAACCCGGTCCGCTCAGCGTGGGAGCTGGGATGGGGCGAGACCATCGCCCGCCGCGACGAGGTCGAGCTGACCGGTCGCTCGTGGAGTGGCGCGGCTGCGGTCGACCGGGTGGACGTCAGCGTCGACGGGGGCTCGACCTGGGCGCCGGCGCGGCCCTACCGCTCGGGCCACCGCCAGGCCTGGACCCAGTGGCGCTACGTGTGGAAGAGGCCCGCCCTCGGCCAGCAGGTGCTGATGGCCCGCGCCACCGACGCGACCGGTCGTACACAGCCGCTCGTGACCCCGTTCAACGACAACGGCTACTTCTTCGACGCGGTCGTGAGGCACCCGGTCACCGTGGTGTGACCGCCCAGGCACCGACCAGGGTCGGCGGCACCACCAGGCTCCCGACCATCTCGGCGGCGAGGCGCTCGCCCAGCGTGTCGACATCGATCTCGGCCTCGTCGGCGACCCCGGTCCGGACGATCAGCGGCAGCATCGTCGTCACGATGCCGGCCAGCATGCGCGAACCGTCGGTCTCGCCGGGCACGGCACGCGTCATGCCCGCCACCACCGGCGTGCTGAGTCCCGCTGCCCGCAGGAGCGCGTCCAGGCGCAGACCGAGCGTGGGGTTCATGCCACCGCGGCGGAAGGCGTCGAGGAACCACCCCCGCGCGCTCTCGGCGAGCGGGGTGGGCGGCTCGTTGCGGCAGGCGGGCATGTCGTACTCCATCGCCACGTAGACGCCGCCCGGCGCCAGGGACGCCGCGTGGTGGCGGATGACGGCGGGCTGGTCGGGGCAGTACAGCAGGATCAGCCGCCCGACGACCGCGTCGAAGCGTGAGCCGTCGTGCCAGGTGCCGACGTCGCCGACCTCGAAGCCGACGTTGTCGAGGCCGCGCTCCTCCGCGCGGCTCCGCGCCCGGGCCACCACCGCCCGGCTCTGGTCGATGCCGACGACCTCGCCGGCCGGCCCGACGATCCCGGCGGCGGCGAACGCGACGTCGCCCAGCCCGGTGCCCAGGTCGAGCACCCGCATCCCCGGCGCCAGCCCGGCCATCCGCAGGATCGCCTCGGTGGCCGGCGCCAGGATCCCGGCCTGGTGCTCCAGCCGGGCCAGCTCGGCCTCCTCGTGACCCAGCACGTAGTCCTTCTCGATCGACGTCATGTCGCTCCCTCGTTCCCTCTCGTCATCCCGACACCGGCTGCCGGTCGACCGAGTCTCGGCGCGCTGGAGGCGCGGGGAATCGGGGCAGCACCTCAGATGTGACCGGCGCCGCCTTAGTCGCCTGTTCCGCCCGGCGGTCGAGCGACCTGCGCGTCAGCACGCGTGACGTCATACGAAGTGGTCGCCGGGGCGACCACTTCGTATGACGTTGTCCGGGGGCCGTTCGTAGGGTGGGGGCGTGACCGACGACCTCGTCCTCGACGCCGTCGACCAGCGTGTGCTGGGCAGCCTCCTGGAGAAGCAGCGGACGGTGCCGGCGAGCTACCCGATGACGCTCAACGCCCTGCGCACCGCGTGCAACCAGACCAGCAGCCGCGACCCGGTCGTCGACTACGACGAGGCGATGCTGCTCGAGCGGATGAAGAGCCTCAAGGAGCGCGGTCTCGTGCGGATCGTGTGGGCGGACCGGGGGCCGCGCACGCTGAAGTACCACCAGCTGCTCGACGAGCGGCTCGCGCTCCAGCCCGACGAGCGGGCGCTCCTGACCGTGCTGCTGCTCCGCGGCCCGCAGGCGCCGGGGGAGCTGCGCACGCGGACCGACCGGCTGCACCCGTTCGCCGACCGCGAGGCGGTGGAGGCCGTGCTGCGCCGCCTGGCCGCCCTGCCGACGCCCCTCGTGCACGAGCTCGAGCGGCGCCCCGGTCAGCAGGACCGTCGCTGGGTGCACCTGCTCGGGCCGGTGGAGGCGGAGGCCGCCGCGCCGGTGGCGGCGTCCGAGGTCGACCGCGAGAGCGTCCTGGCCGAGGGGCGGGCCGCACGCGACGCGAAGGTCCGGGCGACCTACGACGCCGTCGCGACGGCGTACGCCGACCGTCTCGCCGCCGAGCTCGACCGCAAGCCCTTCGACCGCTGGCTCCTCGGCCGGGTGGCGGACCTCGCAGGTGCCGCCCCGGTGGTCGACGTCGGGACCGGCCCGGGGCACGTCGCGGCGTACCTCGCCGCCGCCGGCGCGGACGCGACCGGCGTCGACCTGTCGCCGGCGATGGTCGAGGAGGCGCGGCGACGCTTCCCGCAGCTGACGTTCACGGTCGGCGACCTGACCGACCTGCTCCGACCACCCGCCGCGGCCGGCTGGGGGGGCATCACGGCGTGGTACGCCCTGGTGCACCTCGCGGGCTCCGAGCTCGCACCGGCGGTCGCCTCGCTGGGCCGCGTGCTGGCTCCGGGCGGCTGGCTCGCCGTGGCGCTGCACGCCGGCAACGAGGTGCACCACGCCGACGAGCTGATGGACGAGCCCGTCGACGTCGACTTCGTGCTGCACGACCCCGCCGCCGTGGTCGCGGCCTTCCGCGCGGCCGGTCTCGCGGACGTCGAGTGGTACGTCCGCGGGCCGCTGGACGGCGAGGTCGAGACCGAGCGGCTGTACGTGCTCGGCCGGCGTCCGGCCTGACGTCACCTGACGTCAGAGGCGCAGCTGCATCTCCAGCGCCCGCTCGACGTCGCGGAAGCCGAGCACGTCGTTGACGGCGTTCATCGGGGCGTTGACGCCGGCCACGACCGTGAAGACGTGGCGACAGTCGGGGTACCGCTCGCGCACCGCCCGCAGGTTGACCAGCTTCAGGGCCAGGCCCAGCCGGTGACCGCGGTGGCCCGGCAGCACGAGCGTGCCGCCCTGGAGGGCCCGCCACGAGGCCACGTCGTTGACGAACAGCTCGGTGGTGGCCACGCACGTCCCGTCGAGGGCGTACGCCAGCACGCCGAACTGACGGCGGCCGGTCGCGAGGAACCGTGCGTCGCGATCCGCGACCCGTTCCGCCGACCAGACCTCGGCGCCGAGGTCGAGGTCGCCGAGCGGGGCCTCGTCGTTGAACGCCTCACCGAGCTGGCAGTACCCCTCGACGAACGGCTCCGGGATCCGGTCCTGCCACGCCTCGAGCCGGTAGTCGGCGTGGTCCGGCGCGATCCGCTCCGCCAGCGCCGGCCAGGTCGGCTCGGACTCCTCGAGGTCGCAGACCCGCGACATCTCGGCGATGCCGACCTCGAAGCCGTGCGCCCTCAGGAACGCCTCGCCCGCACCGGGCCGGTCGACGGGGGAGTACGGCGAGGTCATCAGCACCGTCCGCCCGCCCGCGCGGCTGCGCTCGACGACCGCCGCCAGCAGCGAGCCCCCGATGCCCCGCCGGCGGTGGTCGGGGTGGACGAAGAGCTCCGTCGTGGCCACGTGCTGGTTGTCCATGTGCGACATCACCAGCCATCCCATGCCGACCACGACCCCGTCGACGGTCGCGGCCCACATCACGTCGTCCTGGTCGTCGCGCACGGTCGTCCAGGTGGCGTACGCCGTGGTCCACGGCGCCCAGACCTCGAACGGCCGGTCGGCCCGGGCGGCCGCCGAGACGTCCCACATGGCGTGCAGGACCGGCTCGTTCGCCGGGTCGAGCGGGTCGACCTCGCTGATCACCACGCCGCTGTCCACGGGGGGACCCTAGGGTGAGGCGTCACGCGCGCGCTCCTCGATTTAGCCGCCCGCTGGCTCGTTGGTAGTCTTCACCGGTTGCCCCGACCCGATCGTGGGAGGGCGACACGCCGTATGACGGCCGCGGATTCCAGTGCCCGGGTGAACAGGCCCCGGCGCGCCGCGCAACGAGACCGGAAGGAGCCCCGTATGTCGATCGGAACCGACGCGGAGACCAAGAAGAAGATCATCGCCGAGTACGCCACGACCGAGGGCGACACCGGTTCCCCCGAGGTGCAGATCGCGCTGCTCAGCCACCGCATCGCCCACCTCACCGAGCACCTCAAGCAGCACAAGCACGACCACCACAGCCGTCGCGGCCTGTTGCTCCTCGTGGGCCAGCGCCGCCGGCTGCTCAATTACCTGCAGAAGACCGAGATCGAGCGCTACCGCTCGATCGTCGAGCGTCTCGGCCTGCGCCGCTGACGTCTGAAGGGCCCGCTCTGCGGGCCCTTTGTCGTTGCTGGGCTACATTTCACAACTGAAAACCCTTCCACAGGAGCGATCCGCGAGGCTGCCCTCCGGTCCTCGGTAGTGATCTTCAGAACCCGCCCGCGTCATGCGCGGGCCAGCGCTCTGCGGATCTCGATCGAAGACCGGCTTCCATCACCACACGGGGAAGTCGCGGGTCATGTCGCGGGATCGCTCCGCGCACAGATAGGAGAGCCTTTTCGTGGCTCAATCCACCGTAGAACCCGTCATCTCCGCCGTCGAGACCATCATCGACAACGGCAAGTTCGGCACGCGCACCATCAAGTTCGAGACCGGCCTGCTGGCCCGTCAGGCCGCCGGTTCGGTCACGGCGTACCTCGACGACGAGACCATGCTCCTGTCGGCGACCACTGCCGGCAAGACCCCCAAGGACCAGTTCGACTTCTTCCCCCTGACGATCGACGTCGAGGAGCGGATGTACGCCGTGGGACAGATCCCCGGCTCGTTCTTCCGCAGCGAGGGTCGTCCCGGTGAGGACGCGATCCTCACCTGCCGCCTCATCGACCGGCCGCTGCGCCCGACGTTCAAGAAGGGCCTGCGCAACGAGGTCCAGGTCGTCATCACCGTGCTGGCGCTCGACCCGGCCATGCCGTACGACGTGCTGGCCATCAACGCCGCGTCGATGTCGACCCAGCTCTCCGGCCTGCCGTTCTCCGGCCCGGTCGGCGGCGTCCGCGTCGCCCTGATCGACGGCCAGTGGGTCGC
>JAICRP010000047.1 GCA_025966445.1 Nocardioides sp. | reverse complement strand
GACTCGTCGTCGGACTCCTCTCCGGTCGCCATCCTCACCAGCGGCGGGCCGCCGAGGAACACCTTGGCCTGCTCCTTGACCATCACCGTGTAGTCGCTCATGCCCGGCACGTACGCGCCACCGGCGGTCGAGTTGCCGAACACGAGTGCGATGGTCGGCTGCCGCCGGGCACTCGCCCGCGTGAGGTCGCGGAACAGCTTGCCGCCGGGGATGAAGATCTCCTTCTGCGTCGGCAGGTCCGCCCCGCCGGACTCGACGAGCGAGATCGTCGGCAGGTTGTTCTCCTCGGCGATCTGCGCGGCTCGGAAAGCCTTCTTCACCGTCCACGGGTTGCTCGCGCCGCCCTTGACCGTCGGGTCGTTCGCGGTGATCAGGCACTCGACGCCCTCGACCACGCCGATGCCCGTCACCAGCGAGGCACCCACGTGGAAGTCCGAGCCCCAGCCCGCCAGCGGCGACAGCTCGAGGAACGCCGACCCCTCGTCGACGAGCAGCTCGATCCGCTCGCGCGGCAGCAGCTTGCCGCGTGCGTGGTGCCGCTCGACGTACTTCTCCCCGCCGCCGGCCACGGCCTTGGCGACCTCGGTCTCGAGGTCGGCGATCTTGGCCAGCATGGCTTCACGGTTGGTCATGACGAGTACCCCAGCAGGCGGGCGGTCAGGTCGGTGAGCACCTCGGTCGCGCCACCGCCGATGGGCAGGATGCGGGCGTCGCGGTAGTGCCGCTCCACTTCCGTGCCGTGGAGGTAGCCCGCGCCGCCGTGGAGCTGGACGGCCCGGTCGCACACGGCGAGCGCCGTCTCGACGGCGGTCTGCTTGGCCAGGCAGGCCTCGGCGACGACGTCCTCGCCGGCGACGTGACGAGCGGCGATCGCGTGCGTGTAGGTCCGGGCGACGTCGACCTGGCGGAACATCTCGACGAGCTGGTGGCGGACCACCTGGCGGTCGACCAACGGGCGGCCGAAGGTCCGGCGCTCTCGCACGTACGCCTCGGTGAGGGCGAGCGACCGGGCCGCGATGCCGTACCCGTGCACGGCGAGCGCGATCCGCTCGACCACGAACTGCTCGGCGATCTGCGCGAACCC
This sequence comes from Nocardioides sp., assembly GCA_025966445.1. Lineage (GTDB taxonomy): Bacteria > Actinomycetota > Actinomycetes > Propionibacteriales > Nocardioidaceae > Nocardioides. The sequence continues at coordinate 15,472 of JAICRP010000047.1, read as the reverse complement.
CGACCCCTCCGCCCCGACCAGGTTGCCCACGGGCACCCGGCACGACGCGAACCCGAGCTCGGCGGTGTCGGAGCAGTGCCAGCCCATCTTCGGCAGGGCCCGGTCGACGGTGAACCCCGCCGTGCCCTTCTCGACGACCAGCAGCGAGATGCCTGCGGCGCCGGGGCCTCCGGTCCGGACCGCGACCGTCACGAAGTCCGCGCGCACTCCGCTGGTGATGAAGGTCTTCGTGCCGTCGACGACGTACGCGTCGCCGTCGCGGCGGGCCGTGGTCCGGATGGCCGCGACGTCGGAGCCGCCGTCGGGCTCGGTGATCGCCAGGGCGCCGATCCTCTCGCCGGCCAGCGTGGGCCGGACGAAGCGGTCCACCAGGTCGGGTCCGCCCGATGCCGCGATGTGCGGCAGCGCGATCCCGCCGGTGAAGAGCGCGGCCATCAACCCGCTCGACGCGCCCGCCTCGAACATCGCCTCCTGCACCGCGATCGTGTCCAGCAGGTCGCCGCCCTCGCCGCCCACGGACTCGGGGAACGAGATGCCGAGCAGCCCCTGCTTCGCGGCCGCGAGGTGCAGGGACCGCGGGACCTCGCCGGCGTCCTCCCAGGCCTGGAGGTGCGGCGCCACCTCGCGCCGCACGAACTCGCTCGCCATCTCGCACAACGCCGTCACAGCAGCACCTCGGGGATGTCCACGTGCCGCGACCGAGCCCACTCGCCGAGGGCCTTAGCCTGCGGGTCGAACCGGGTCGAGGCGGCCACGCCCCGGCCCAGCAACCCGTGCACGACGACGTTCACGCCAGCGAGGTTGGGCAGCGCGTGCACCTCGACCTCGAGGTCCCGGGTCTCCGGCAGCAGCCCCCGGACGAAGTCGGGCGTGACCGTCGCGAGCAGCCAGGCCACCCGGGCGTCGTAGGACGGCGACCCGTCGTGTCGCACCCACAGACCCAGGTTGGCGTCCCCGCCCTTGTCACCCGACCGGGCATGGACGAACGTGCCGAACGGGGCGATCACCGCACGACCTCGGTCCGGCCGTCCGCGTGGTGCACGGTGTGGGTGACGGCCGAGCGGTCGACGTACTCGGCCCGGTAGACGCCGAACGGCGTGCCGCTCCCGGGCGGGGCGGTCATCGTGAAGCCGGGGTACGAGGCCAGCGCGAGCTCCACGGCCGCCGCGGAGAAGGCGCGGCCCACGGCGTCCGGCAAGGCGTCCTGGACCGTGCAGCGCAGCAGGGTCGAGGCGCCCTCCTCGGTGTCTGCGTCGGCTGCGGGCAACGGGCCGAGGCTCCACGTCACCGATGACGCCGTCAGCGCCGGGGACAGCTGCTCCCTGACCCACGCCGCCTTGTCCTCGATGTCCAACCCGGTCAGGACGAACTCGACGGAGCTGCGATGACCGCCGAGCTCGTTGACGCAGACCTTGAGCCGCTCGGGCGGGGCGAAGCCGCGCACGCCGGTCACGCCGACGCGGTCGGGGCCCACGGCCGCGAGCCGGATGGACGTGAGGTCGGTGGTCACGTCGGGCCCGAGGTACCGGGTGCCCTGCACCTCGTAGAGCAGCTGTGCGGTCACGGTGTCGACGGTGACCGCGCCGCCGGTGCCGGGGTGCTTCGTGATGACCGACGAGCCGTCGACCGCCACCTCCGCGACGGGGAAGCCCAGCGGCCGCGACCGCTCGACGTCGGCGAAGCCGGAGAAGTTGCCGCCCGTCGCCTGGCAGCCGCACTCGATGACGTGCCCGGCGACGACGGAGCCGGCCAGCGCGTCGTACGCCGTGGGCTGCCAGCCGTGCCACCAAGCGGCCGGACCGACCACGAGGGACGCGTCGGTGACACGGCCGGTGACGACGACGTCAGCTCCCCCGGCGAGCGCGGCCGCGATGCCGAATCCGCCGAGGTAGGCGTTGGCGGTCAGCGCGCCGGGGTAGCCCTGGCTGCGGACGTCGTCGCCGTCGACGTACGCGATCGAGGGCGACAGCCCCATTCCGGTCGCGACCTCGGCGAGCCGGGCGGCCAGTCCGGCGGGGTTGAGCCCGCCCGCGTTGGAGACCAGCTTCACCCCACGCTCGAGGGCGAGGCCGAGGCAGTCCTCGACCTGCCGCACGTACGTGCGGGCGTACCCCAGCGACGGGTCCTTGAGCTGGTCCCGACCCAGGATCAGCATCGTCAGCTCGGCGAGGTAGTCACCCGTCAGGACGTCGAGCGGTCCGCCCTCGAGCATCTCGCGCATCGCGGACAGCCGGTCGCCGTAGAAGCCGGAGCAGTTGCCGATCCTGATGTCAGCCACGCGCCGACCGCCCCTCACCGGGCGGACCGGCGAAGCACTGCGCGATGTCGAGCCACCGGTCCGCGCCCGGACCCGTCGCGACGAGCGCGGTGTCGGCGCGGTGCACCCGCTGGGTGACGAGCAGGCAGAAGTCGTACGCCGGACCGGTCACCGCTTCCGGACCCTCCTCCGGTCCCCAGGTCCAGACGTCACCCGACGGCGCGGAGAGGGTGACGCGAGGCTCGGCGTCCGGCGCGGTCTCGCCGCGCACGGCGAAGGAGAAGCGGCGGGTGCGGACGCCGAGGTGCGCGACGTGCCGGATCCGGTCGCTGACCTCGGGCTGTTCTCCCAAGGCCTCGTGCACGTCGAGCGAGTGCGCCCAGGTCTCCATCAACCGGGCGGTGGCCATCGAGGTGGCCGACATCGGCGGGCCGTACCACGGCATCTTCTGCCCGACCGGGTACGCGCGCAGGACCTCGGCCAGGCGCACGCGTCCGGCGCGCCAGCGGTCGAGAAGCGGGCCCGACGGGCCCGCGCCGCCGGCGAGCGCCGCGGTGTCGACCGCGTGCTCGGGGTCGGCGATCGCCTCGAGCACCAGCGCGTCCCAGGCCTGCTTGTCGGTGGCCGCGGCGAAGGCCGCGGCGTCGGTCCAGGCCAGGTGGGCGACCTGGGTGGCGACGGCCCAGCCTGCGGCCGGGGTCGGGGACCGCCAGCCGGCCTCGTCGAGGCCGGACACCAGGGACTCCAGCCGGTCGCCCTCGGCGGCGAGGTCGGCGAGCACGACGCTCAGCACACCGCTCATCGAGCGAGGGCCTGGTCGAGGGTGAGCGCCCAGCGGTCGAGGATCCGCTTGCGACGCCGAGCGTCGTCGGTGATCGTGTCGGCCAGGCCGAGGCCGCGCACCAGGTCGAGCGTCGCCTGCACGAGCTCGCGGTGGCCGGCGCGCGACTCGTCGGCGCCCAGCAGCTCGACGGTCATCCGGTGGGTCTGCCGGCCGACGCGCTGCTCCAGGGGGACCACGGCCGCGCGCAGCGACTCGTCGGTGCGCGCCGCCACCCAGAGCTCCAGGGCGGCAGTGAAGACGGGGGACGTGAAGTGGTCGGCGAGCAGCGCGAGGACGGCGCGGGTCCGTCGCGCCCCACGTGGCAGCCCTCGCTCGGCGGCGGCCGCGAGCTCGGCGCCCCGGACCTCGGTGACGTGCTCGACCGCGGCGACGACCAGGTCGTTCTTGGTCGGGAAGTGGTGCAGCTGGGCGCCCCGCGAGACGCCGGCGCGCTCGGAGACCGACGTCGTCGACGTGCCCGCGAAGCCGCGCTCCACGAGCAGCTCGACCGTCGCCTCCATCAGCCGCGCGCGCATCGCGCGGGTGCGCTCCTCCTGCGGGACGCGGACGGTGACGGCGGGCACCCGGCCATCGTGACGCCGTACGAACAAACAGTCAAGCCTGCTTGTTTCTCGTCGAGCCGAGCCGGGCAACCGCGTCAGCGGTAGGTGAGGAGATCTCCCGGCAGGTGGCCGTGCTCGTTGAACGACACGAGGGTGTGACCGCGGCGACCCACCACGACCTTGGTGACCGACGCGTTGACGACGACCGGTGCGATGCGTCGGTAGGCCGCCGGTGACTCGAGCAGGTGCGCGACGACGACGGAGATCGGGCCGCCGGACGTGACGACCACGGTGGTGCCCTCACCCAGGGCGCCGAGGCCCGCGAGGACGCGGTCGTGGAACTCCGACCAGGACTCGGCGTACTCACCGTCGTGGGCCCCGGACAGCCAGCGGGCGGTGGCCTTCTCGAACCAGGCCTGGAACTGGTGCGCGTCCGGCTCGCCGTCGAAGTCCCGGGGCTGGGCGTCCAGCACCGCGAGGTGGTCCATCTCGTCCCAACGCCCGTCGACCGTGGGCGCGACGGACCAGCCGGCCGCCCCGGCCATCAGCTCGGCCGTCCGCCGCTGGCGCCGCATCAGGCCGTGCACCACCGAGGCGGGCCGGGCGCCGGCGAGGAACGCCCCGGTCGCGGTGGCCTGCCGCTCCCCGAGCGGCGAGAGCACGTCGTAGTCGGCAGCACCCCACGACGCCTGGCCGTGGCGGACGAGGAGGACCTGGCCCACCTCAGACCCCGAGGAGGCGGCGGCAGCGCTGCTCGAGGTACGCGACCGCCGGACCGAAGACGGCGTACGCCTCGTTGTGGGTCTGGCCGAGGGCGTATCGGTACCAGATCTGCTGGGCGATCACCGCGAGCCGGAACAGCCCGAACACCTCGTAGAACCGCCACTGCTCGGGCGTGACCGCGAGACCGGTCCGTCGGGCGTAGTGGTCGACGACCTCCCACCGGGTCCACATGCCCGGGGTGGTCGACGGTTGGCGCCGGAACTGTTGGAAGAACTCGTCGTCACCCGGCTCGACCCAGTAGGCCAGCGCACCGCCGAGGTCCATCAGCGGGTCGCCGACGGTCGCCATCTCCCAGTCGAGGACGCCGGTCACCCGCAGCTCCTCGGGCGACAGGACGAGGTTGTCGAACCGGAAGTCGTTGTGGATCAGGCACTGCCCGCGGTCGTCGGGCTGGTGGGCGGCGAGCCAGCCGGTGACCGGCGACCAGTCGCCGAGGTCGTCCGTCGCCGCCCGCGCCAGCCGGTCGGTCCATCCGCCGACCTGCCGAGCGACGTAGCCCTCACCCCGGTTCAGCTCCGACAGGGCCGGAGTGGCTGCGACGTCGACGGCGTGCAGGTCGACGAGCACGTCCCACGCGCGCCCGCAGAGGGTGGCCACGTCGTCCGGCGTCGCCTCGAAACCCAGGCGCCGGCGGGGAATGGTGCCCTCCAGGCGCTCCATCACGTAGAACTCCGAGCCGATCACCGCCTCGTCGCGACAGAGCCCGACCATCGTGGCGACGTACGGGAAGACGGGCGCGAGCGCGGCCTGGATGTCGTGCTCGCGGGCCATGTCGTGGGCGCTCCTGGCCTTCACGCCGGCCGGGGGCCGGCGCAGGACGAGGTCGCGGCCGGGGTACGTCAGCAGGTACGTCAGGTTCGAGGCGCCGCCGGGGAACTGCCGGACCTCGGGGGTGCCGACGAGGTCGTACGACGGCGCGTGCTCGCGCAGCCAGGCGGCGACCGCCTCGACGTCGAACGCGTCCTCGTCCCGGACCGGGCGGCTCTCGTCGCGCGTGCTCATGGTTCTCCTGCGAGCCGGTGCAGCTTGTCGGCCTGGGCGCGCATCATCAGCTCGTAGTTCATGCGGTCGGTCTGCTTCATCTTCCACGCGCTCTGCGCGGCGACGTCGGGGACGATCAGCTCGTGGCCCGCGTCGATGCCGGCGATGACGGACGCCGCGATGTCGTGCGCGCTCAGGGGCGAGGACTCGACGAGGTGCGCCATCACCCCGGCCAGGACGGTGTCGGCACCCTGGAGGGAGTCCATCAGGTTGGTGCGGAAGTAGGAGGGGCAGACGACGCTCGCCCGGACGCCGTACGCCGCCAGCTCGTGACCGGTCGTCTCGGTGAGCGCGACGACGGCGGCCTTGACGGCGTTGTACGACGCCATGCCGGCGGGGTGCACGAGCCCGGCGAGCGAGGCGACGTTGACGATGTGCCCGGAACGCTGCCGCTTGAAGAGCGGGACGAACGTGCGGGTGCCGCGGACGGCGCCGAACAGGTTGATCTCGGTGATCCAGCGCCACTCGTCGAGGGTGGCCACGTCGAGCCGTCCGCCGCCGGCGACGCCGGCGTTGTTGACCAGGATGTCGAGCCCGCCCCAGCGGGTCTGGACCTCCTCGAAGGCGGTGGCCCAGTCGTCGTCGTTCGTGATGTCGAGCGTGAGGTCGACGTCCTGGCCAGCGAGGTCCGTCGCGAGCACGTCGTCGCCGCGGAGCCGCCAGGCGCGGGTGAGCGCTGCGCCGAGCCCGGAGGCGGCGCCGGTGACCAGGATCCTCATGCGTACTTGCCGAGCTCGAGGCGGGCGACCATCCCGCGGTGCACCTCGTCGGGACCGTCGGCGAGCCGCAGAGTACGGGCGTTGACGAAGGCCATCGCGAGCGGGAAGTCGTCGGACATGCCGGCGCCGCCGTGGACCTGGATGGCGAAGTCGATGACGGCCTGGGCCATGTTGGGGACCACGACCTTGATCTGGCTGACCTCCGACAGCGCGTTCATCGGACCGCCCTCGTCGAGCTTCCACGCGGCGTTGAGGACCAGCAGCCGCGCCTGGTCGATGGCGATGCGGGCGTCGGCGATCCGCTCACGGTTGCCGCCAAGGTCCACGAGCCGCTTGCCGAACGCCGTCCGGGTCGTCCCGCGCCGGATGGCCAGCTCGAGGGCGAGCTCGGCGAGCCCGATCAGCCGCATGCAGTGGTGGATGCGGCCGGGGCCGAGCCGCCCCTGGGCGATCGCGAACCCCTCGCCCGGTCCGGAGATGACGTTGGCCAGCGGCACCCGGACATCGGTGAACGAGACCTCGCCATGCCCGATCGGCTCGTCCTGGTAGCCCATCGTGGTCAGCAGCCGCTCGATCCTCACGCCATTGGTGTCGCGAGGTACGAGCACCATGGAGTGACGGTGGTGCCGGTCGGCGTCGGGGTCGGTGACGCCCATGAAGACGAAGATCCTGCAGTCCGGGTGGCCGACGCCGGTGGACCACCACTTGGTGCCGTTGACGACCACCTCGTCGCCGTCGACGACGCAGGTCGCCTCCATGTTCGTGGCGTCCGAGGAGGCGACGTCGGGCTCGGTCATCGTGAACGCCGAGCGGATCCGGCCGTCCAGCAGCGGCTCGAGCCACTCCGTGCGCTGGGCCTCCGAGCCGTAGCGCAGCAGCACCTCCATGTTGCCGGTGTCGGGCGCGTTGCAGTTGAGCACCAGCGGGGCGATGGCCGAGCGCCCGGTCAGCTCCGCGATCGGCGCGTAGTCGACGTTCGACAACCCCTCGCCGCCGTCGGTGCCGAACCGCGCGGCGTACTCGCCGGCGTGCTCCTTCGGCAGGAAGAGGTTCCACAGCCCCTGCGCGCGGGCCTTGGCCTTGAGGTCCTCCAGCACCGGCAGCGGCGTCCACTGTGTGCCGTTCTCGCGGGCCGCGGCGAGGTCGCGGTGGTACTGCCCCTCGACCGGCTCGACCTCCTCGGCGAGGAACGTACGGACCCGGGCCGTGAGGTCCGCGGCCCGAGGCGACGGGGAGAAGTCCATGCCGGGCAGCGTATCCGTGGACCTCGGTGGTCGACTTGGCGTGGGTTTCCCGAACATGGCGTGCGTCGCGAGCCACGCCATGTTCGGGTTTCTCCGGCCGACCGGAGAAAGCCGACGCCCCTACGCCGCGACGGCGAGGACGACCCGGGCGCGCTGGACGGGGTCGAGCCAGACGAGGCGGGCGCGGTGGAGGCGGTACGTGGACCAGGCGAGGAGGGGGACGGCGAACAGGATGGCCAGGCGCCAGTCGTCGGCCCGGGCGAGGAACGAGAAGAACAGGCCCGTGAAGGTCGTCGAGAGCGCGAGGCGCGAGGAGTAGCCGATCATCACGCCGGGTGGGGCGGGGGTCGCCCGGGCCGAGCGCATGTCCACCGGGAAGGGGCGCTGCGCCGACCACCGCATGGCGGCCGCGAGGACCTGCACGGTGACGACCGCCACCAGCATCGCGATGGCGGTGAGCTCTGCCGGAGTGGGCAGGCCGGCGCGTACCGCAGCCAGCGCGAGGGTGACCATCGTCGCGACCAGCACGAACTCTGCCAGCACGATCGCCCGGGCGGCGAAGACCTGGTCGGGTCGCGCGGGCAGGCTCTCGCGCCACAGCAGCCCCCGACCGTCGAGGCACCAGGCGTTGACGCCGAAGAGCAGGGCGCCGCCCGAGGCGACCAGCCCGGGCAGGATCGTCGCGCTCGCCCACGTCATGCTGCCGAGGATCGCGACCAGACCCGGGCCCACCCCGAGGACGGTGATGCCGCGGCGCATGGGCACCGAGCGCCACACCGACGCGCGGTCGATGCTGACGATCGTGCCGACCACGGTGCGCGACATCCGGCGCGGGGTGTAGTGGCCGCTCTCGAGCCGGGCCTCGTCCCGCGGCGGACGCCGGGCCGCGAGATGGGCGGGTACGGCGCCCAGCACCACCGCGACGACGATCACGACCACCTCGAAAGCGAGGCCACCCAGCCAGGCGGATCCGAAGCCCTGGGTCGTGCGGGCGACCAGCCACACGGTGGGCAGGTTGTCGAGGAGGTCGGTGAGGCGACCGGTCACGTGCACGACACCGAACGCCAGGGCGCAGGCGGCCACGATCGTACGGACGGCGAGCCGCCCGTACGACCGGCGGCGGATCGCCTCCATCGTCCACGCGAGGACCTGCGCCATCGCGGTGCAGGCGACCAGCCAGAGCACGATCGCCACCATCGCCGGGAACGCGTGGGCCGGCCCCAGCGCGAAGGCCGCGCTGCCCAGGATCACCCAGGCCTGCAACAGCCAGGCGACGTTCAGCGGCGCCAACAGCAGGGCACCGAGGTGGTCGGTCGTGGGGCTGACCGGGAAGGTCACCCCCTGGTCGCGCGCGAGCAGCTCGCGCCCACCACCGGACGACACCCCGGACACGACGGTCAGGACGAAGAACGCCGCGAACATCGTCGGCATCAGCAGGAGCACGTCGCGCGCGCGGCCGTCCTCGTGGGCGCCGGGGAACAGTGCCGGCAGCGTGCAGACGGCGAGAGTGATCCCGCCCATGGCCGCGAACGCCGTCGGCAGCGCCCGGCGACGGCGGACGGTCGCGGTCCGGAAGCGCAGCAGGTGGCCGACGTCCTCGACGGCGCGCCGGGCGGCCGGTACCAGGCCGGGCGAGGCGTATGCCTGCGAGGTCGGCGCGCTAGTCGAGGAGAGCCCGGTAGGCACGGGCCCCCTCCTCCCCCGCCATCTCGGCGGAGTCGACGGTCGCCACCCGCGACCCGCCGCGCAGGACGGTCACATCGGTGCAGGCCTGGATCGCGAGCTCGCGCAGGTGCGTGGAGACGAGGATGCAGGCGCCCCGGGCCCGGGCGTCGGCGATGACGTCCATGGTCGCCTCGACGCCGATCGGGTCGACGCCGTCGAACGGCTCGTCGAGCAGCAGCAGACGGGGCTCGTGCAGCGCGGCGAGCACGACGCTCAGCCGGCGGCCCATGCCGTGGCTGAACCCACCCGTGACCCGGTGTGCGACGTCGCCGAGCTCGAAGCGCTCGAGGAGGTCCCGGGCGCGGTCCTCCCAGTCGTCGAGCCGCCGGAGCCGGGCCGAGAGCTGCAGGTGCTCCCACGGTGTCGCGCGGGGGACGAGGCCGCCCACGTCGGGACAGTAGCCGCTGATCTGCTTGATCTCGAGGTTGTGCGTGCGCATGTCCAGGCCACCGACGCGCACCGATCCCGCGGTCGGCGGGACGAGCCCCGCCAGCACCCGCATGGTCGTGGACTTGCCGGCTCCGTTGCGACCCAGGAGCGCGGTCGCCTGGCCCGCGTGCGCCTGGACGTCGATGCCGGCCACGGCCTCCACCTCGCCGAAGCGCACGTGGAGACCGCGGATGTCGACGACCGGCTCACTCACCCGGAAGATTCTGCCCGCCGCGGCCCGTTCGGTCAGCGATTTGGCAAAGCCATCTCGGGCGACACGCCGCGCGAGGACGCCGCCGCGGACGAAGCCGTCGTGGTCGTGAGGAACAACCCGGGGCCTTCACTGGAGGACCTCCCCCGGAGTACGGTCCACCATCACGACTGCAAGGGGATGGGCATGACTCTCAACGGGACCCTGGTTCGACAAGTAGGCGTCGCCACGGCGGCGCTGGCCCTCGCGATCGGGGCCAGTGCGGCTCCGGCCTCGGCCCAGAAGCCGGCCAAGGATCGCGTCGACTGCATCGACTACGGCGCCGTCCCGAAGGCGCCCACGGGTGCGATCCCACGCGATGACCTCCACGTGGTGAAGAAGGACCCGCTGAAGATCGCCGCGGCCACGGCCGCCAGGGCCGCTGGGGGCAAGGGTGCTGCGGCGGCGTCGATCCCCACCGAGCCCGACCCCAACTTCGCGGTCACCGTGCCGGTGCGCTTCCACGAGATCCTCAAGACCAACGGCAACGGCGGCGGTGACCTCTCCGACGCCCGCATCGCGGCGCAGATCGACGCACTGAACGCCGGCTACGCGGGCACTGGCTTCCAGTTCGAGCTCGTGCAGAACACCGAGACCGTCCAGCCGGAATGGTGGAACCTCGTCGGCGCCTACGGCTCGGCCATGAGCACCGTCCGGGGAGGCGGCAAGGAGGTCAACATGAAGCGCCTCCTGACGGACAATGACCAGGCGACCCTCGACGTCTACTCTGCGTCGCTGGGCCAGCACCTGCTCGGCTGGGCCACCTTCCCCTCCGACTTCAGCGAGGCGACCTCGTACCCCGCGCCCCTGCCGAGCTACCTGGACGGCGTGATCATCGACTTCCGCAGCGTGCCGCAGCCGGAAGGCAACACCGAGGGCGACACCCGGGTGTTCCCGGACGGCACCTACGAGCAGGGCGACACCCTGACCCACGAGGTCGGCCACTGGCTCGAGCTCTACCACACGTTCCAGGGCGGGTGTACCGACAACCCGGCCTACAACGGCGGGGACCAGATCGCCGACACCCCCGCCGAGGCGTCGCCGAACTTCCTCTGCCCCGAGCCCGGTGAGGACCCGCGCGACAGCTGCCCGGACGACCCCGGTCTCGACCCCGTGCACAACTTCATGGACTACTCGTTCGACGTCTGCCTGACCGAGTTCACCGATGAGCAGGCCGCGCGCATGCAGTTCGCCTGGGAGACCTACCGGAGCTGACGACCGGGGCCCTTCGTCGCAGGCTCAGAGCTGGGCTCTCAGCACGTCGATCTCGCATCCGGGCAACGACGGGTCGAAGCCGTGCTCGACCAGCCAGCGGACCGCTGTCAGGCTCCGCAACGACCACCACCCACGGATCACGTCGAGGTCGACGTCGGCGCCGTAGCCGGCGACGACGTCGCCGAGGTGCTCGGGGTGTCCGAGCGTCAGGCTGGCCAGGTCGTACAGGGCGTCGCCCTGCCCCGCCTCCGACCAGTCGAGCACGCCGGTGACCTCGTCATCCTCGACGAAGACGTGGGCGACCTGCAGGTCGCCGTGCATGAACACCGGTGTCCACGGCCGGAGCGCAGCCTCGGCGACGTGCCGGTTGTGGGTGACCAGGTCGGCGGGAAGCACGTCGTTCGCCAGGAGCCAGGTGCACTCGCTGTCGAGGCTCGCTGCCTTCTCCTCCAGGCTGGCTCCGGCCCAGGACGGCAGCGGGGCGTCGTGCAGCACCCGTACGGCGGCACCCGCCGCGACCCACGCGGCCGACGTCGCGGTCGAGGGCTCGCCGAGCCGGCCGAGCGCCGACCCTCGGAGCGCGGCGAGCGCGAGCACGGGTGGCCGGCGCCACAGGACCTCGGGAGTCGGGACCGGCGCCGTCGACATCGCCTCGACCTCGCGGTCGGCGGCCGCCCGGTCGGCGTCGACCTTCAGGTAGACGTCGCCGACGCGCAGGGTCGCGCGTTCGTGGTGCGCCACCACGACCTCGACCTCGACCACGTCGGCCATTGTCGCGAGGAGGGGCTACGCCGGGAAGGACTCGCCCTTCGCGGCCATCTCCCGCAGCCGGTCGGTGGGCCGGAAGCGGTCGCCGTACGCCGCGGCGAGCTCGTCCGCGCGGGCCACGAAAGCCGCGAGCCCGATCTCGCCGGACGCCGACTCGTAGCCCGTCATGAACTGCGCCGCGCCGCCGGTGTTGGGCGGGAAGCCGATCCCCATGATCGAGCCGATGTTGGCCGCCGCGGACGACGTGATGACGCCCTCCTCGAAGCACTTGGCGGTCTCGAGCGCCTCGGCGAACAGCATCCGGTCCTTGACGTCCTGGAACGGGATGGGCGTCGCGGCCACCGGGAACTCCTCGGCGAGGCCGGACCAGAGCCGCGCGCGCCGGCCGTCCTCGCCGTACTCGAAGAAGCCGGCACCCTTGAGCCGCGACGGGCGGCCGAGCTCGACCATCCGCCGGACGACGACGCTGCCGGGGTGCTCGGTGTAGGCGAAGCCCTCGCTGGCGGCGGCGTCGGCGGTCGCCCTGGCGATCTTGAGCATCAGCTCCATGTTCAGCTCGTCGGTCAGCTGCAGCGGCCCGACGGGGTAGCCCGCCTGGGTCGCGGCCCGCTCGAGGGACTGCGGGTGCACGCCCTCGGCGAGCATCGCGAGGCCCTCGTTGACCATGAAGCCGATGACGCGCGAGGTGTAGAAGCCGCGGCTGTCGTTGACGACGATCGGCGTCTTGCGGATCTGCTGGACGACGTCGTACGCCTTGGCCAGCGCCTCCTCCGACGTCTCCTTGCCCTTGATGATCTCGACGAGGGGCATCTTGTCGACGGGGCTGAAGAAGTGCAGCCCGATGAACGACGGCCGCGCTCTCTCATCCAGGCCGCTCGCCAGCTGCGTGATCGGGAGGGTCGAGGTGTTGGAGCAGAGGAGCGCGTCGGGGTTCACGTACGGCGCGACCTCGGCGAAGACCTGGTGCTTGAGGCTCGGGTCCTCGAAGACCGCCTCGATGACGAGGTCGCAGCCCTTCAGGTCGGCCGCGTCCGCGGTCGGCGTGATCCGGGCCAGCAGCTCGGCCTTCTTCTCCTCGGTCGACTTCCCGCGCGAGATGGCCTTGTCGAGGAGCTTCTCCGAGTACGACTTGCCACGCTCGGCCGAGTCGGCGGAGACGTCCTTGAGGACGACCTCCATGCCGGCCCGGGCGCACGAGTACGCGATCCCGGCGCCCATCATCCCGGCGCCGAGCACCGCGACCTTGGTCGCCCGGAAGGTCTCGATGCCCTGGGGGCGCAGCTTGCCGGCGTTGATGGCCTGCAGGTCGAAGAAGAACGCCTGGATCATGTTCTTGGCGTTCTGGCCCACGATCAGGCTGGTCAGGTAGCGCGACTCGATCCGTGACGCGGTGTCGAAGTCGACGCTCGCACCCTCGACCACGGCCGAGAGGATCGCCCGCTGGGCAGGGTAGTCCGCCCCCTTGGTCTGCTGGCGCAGCAGCGCGGGGAACGCGGGGAGGAAGGCGGCCAGGGCGGGCGACTTGGGCGTGCCGCCGGGCATCTTGTAGCCCGGCAGGTCCCAGGCGTTGAACGCCGCCGCCTCGTCGTCGCGGTGGTCGAGGATCCACTGCTTCGCGGCGGGGACCAGCTCCTCGCGGGAGGCCACCAGCTCGTGGACGAGTCCCTTCTTCAGCGCGTCGGCCGGTCTGAAGCGGGTGCCTTGGAGCAGCACGTCCATCAGCGCCGACTGGATGCCGAGCATCCTCGTCACCCGGGTGAGGCCGCCGCCGCCAGGCAGCAGTCCGAGCGTCGCCTCGGGCAGGCCGATCTCGACCTTCGGGTCGTCGACCAGGATGCGGCGCTGACAGGCGAGCGCGATCTCGTAGCCGCCACCCAGGGCGGCACCGTTGATCGCGGCCACCACCGGCTTGGGCAGCTTCTCGAGGCGGCGCAGGTCGGCCTTGATGCCCTCGACCTCGGCGAAGAGACGCGGTGCGTCCTCGGGCTTGGCCTGGATCATCAGCGACAGGTCGCCGCCGGCGAAGAACGACTTCTTGGCGCTGGCCACGACGACGCCCGTCACCGAAGACTCGTCGGCCGCGAGCTCCTCGTACAGGCGGTCGACCGCGGCGTGCATCCCGTCGCGGTAGGCCCCGTTCATCGTGTTCGCGCTGGCGTTCGGGTCGTCGAGCGTGAGGGTGACGATGCCGTCGGCGTCCTTCTCGTAACGGACGGCGGGCGCGTCGACAGGAGTCGTGGTCACAGGGAGGTCCTTCTCTCAGACGATCTCGACGATGGTGGCGATGCCCATTCCTCCGCCGACGCAGAGCGTGGCGAGGCCGCGGCGCTGGTCGCGGCGGACGAGCTCGTCGACGAGGGTGCCGAGGATCATCGCGCCCGTGGCGCCGAGCGGGTGGCCCATGGCGATGGCGCCGCCGTTGACGTTGGTGACCTCGTGGGTGATGCCCATGTCCTTCATGAAGCGCATGACCACGGCCGCGAAGGCCTCGTTCATCTCCCACAGGTCGATGTCGGCGACGTCGAGGCCGGACTTGGCCAGCGCCTTGCGGGCGGCGGGGGCCGGTCCGGTGAGCATGATCGTCGGGTCCGCCCCGGACACCGCGACGGAGATGATCCGGGCGCGCGGGGTCAGGCCGAGCTCGGCGCCGATCTCCTCGGTGCCGATGGCCATGATCGCGGCGCCGTCGACGATGCCCGAGGAGTTGCCGGCGTGGTGCACGTGGTCGATCCGCTCGACCCAGTGGTACTTCTCGAGGGCAACGTCGTCGAAGCCCGCGTCGCGCCCCAGGTCCGCGAACGACGGCTTCAGACCGGCCAGCCCCTCGACGCTCGTGTCGGGACGGACGAGCTCGTCGTGCTCGAGCACGGTCAGGCCGTTGCGGTCGCGCACGGGGACGACGGCCTCGGAGAAGTAGCCGTTGGCCCAGGCCTTGGCGGCGCGGTGGTGCGACTCGGCGGCGTAGGCGTCGACGTCGGTGCGCGACCAGCCCTCGAGGGTGGCGATCAGGTCGGCGCCGATGCCCTGGGGCACGAAGCCGGTGGTCAGCGCGGTGGCCGGGTCGGCCGCCCACGCGCCGCCGTCGGAGCCCATCGGCACCCGGCTCATCGACTCGACACCGCCGGCGACGACGACGTCGGCCTGGCCGCTGATCACGGTCGCCGCGGCGAAGGCCACCGCCTGCTGAGAGGAGCCGCACTGGCGGTCGATCGTCGTGCCGGGCACCGACTCCGGCCAGCCGGCCGCCAGGGGCGCGTTGCGGCCGATGTTGAAGGTCTGCTCGCCGACCTGGCTGACACAGCCCCAGAAGACGTCCTCCACGACGGCCGGGTCGAGACCGGACCGCTCGGCCAGCGCGTTCAGGACGTGCGCGGAGAGGTCCACGGCGTGCACGCCCGACAGCCCTCCCCCGCGCTTCCCCACGGGCGTGCGCACGGCGGCACAGATGACGGCATCTCGCATGGGACCACTCCTCGTCGACGGACCGTGCGCGACGACTGCGGCGCGCACGCTGCGTCGATGGTAGGACGTCCACGTATCCGGCCCGGCCGGCACTGGGAGGCTTCGGGCATGCAGTGGTCACCACGGGGCGGAGAGACGGCGGCGCTGGCCGCCGTCGCGGCCGGGCGCGCACTGTCCGTTGGGCTGCTCGACG
>JAICRP010000265.1 GCA_025966445.1 Nocardioides sp. | reverse complement strand
TCCTCGAGCGGGCACTCCACGCCCAGGTCGCCGCGCGCGACCATCACGCCGTCGAAGGACTCGACGATCCCGTCGATCGCCTCGAGGGCCTGCGGCTTCTCGATCTTGGCGATGACCGGGACCCGGCGGCCCTCCTCCTCCATCACCTTGTGCACGTCGTCGACGTCGCCGGCGCTGCGTACGAAGCTCAGCGCGATGAAGTCGACGCCGATCCGCAGGGCCCAGCGCAGGTCCTCGACGTCCTTGTCCGACAGTGCCGGCACCGACACGGCCACACCGGGGAGGTTGATGCCCTTGTTGTCGCTGACCTTGCCGCCGACCACGACGGTGGTGTGCACGTCCTGTCCGTCGACCGAGTCGACGACCAGACGTACCTTGCCGTCGTCGATCAGGATCGGGTCGCCGGCGTGCACGTCACCGGGCAGGCCCTTGTACGTCGTCCCGCACTCGACGGCGTCACCGGGCACGTCGCGGGTGGTGATGGTCCACTGCTGGCCCTTCTTCAGCTTCACCGGGCCGTCGGCGAACCGCTCGAGGCGGATCTTCGGGCCCTGCAGGTCGGCGAAGATCCCGACACCGTGGCCGCTCTCGTCGGACGCCTGCCGCACCATTCGGTAGTTGCGCTCGTGGTCCTCGTAGCTGCCGTGGCTCATGTTCAACCGGGCGACGTCCATCCCGGCGTCCACCAGCTCGCGGATCTTCTCCGTCGAGCCGACAGCGGGGCCGAGGGTGCAGACGATCTTGGCTTTGCGCACGTCCTCCAGCCTAGCGAACCTTGGATCGATCCAAGTCCGTGACGTCCACCAGCGCCTCCAGCATGCGCCGCAGCTCGCGGAACTCCGTCTCGCCGAGGTGCTCCCGCCAGGCGGCCTCGATCCCCTCGACGACCGGACGCCCGAGCTCGATGGCGTCCCTCCCCCTGTCCGCGACCACGACCAGCCTGGCGCGGGCGTCGTCGGGATCGGGCACCCGGCGGACGTACCCGGCCCGCTCCAGCTGGTCCACGATCGAGCCGACGGTCTGCTTCGGCAGCTGCGAGGCCTCGGCCAGCTCCGAGAGGCGCGAGCCCCCGGCGTCGATGCGCTGGAAGACCCGGGCCTGGTTCAGCGGAAGGTCGTGGCCGCCCTCACGCACCGCGTCCAGCACCGCGGACTCCATGAAGCGGTAGGGGATGAACAGCAGCAGCCCGAAGTTCAGCTCGCTCGGATCCGTCACGGGGACAGTGTTGCAAAGGTCCGAGTTTCGGACTACCGTTTGGTCCGAACTTCGGACTTGTGGAGGTGGGCCCATGAACACCGTGACCCAGGTGGCCGCCCTGGTCGGAGCGCTCGCCTACCTCGGTGCCGCACCCGTCGAGATGTTCCTCTTCGGCAGGCCCGGCGCCATGAGGTTCCTGCACGTCGAGGCCGAGAACGTCGAGGACGTGCGGATGTGGGCGTTCGTGGTCGGTTGCCGCAACCTCCTCGTGGGCGTCGGCACGCTCGTGGGGCTCACCATCTACCGCGCCGGTGACGAGGTGGTCGGCGAGGCCGTCGTGCTCACGGCCTGCGTCTACATGCTGCTCGCCAGCCTGGCGATGGGGGTCGCCGACGCCCTCGGCTACTGGCGTCCGCGCGGCGGCAGCGTCCTGGGCACCGCGGCCTCGAGCCTGCCGCCCCTGGTGGCTCTCGTCGCGGCGGCGGCCTGAAGGTCAGACCGCCAGGGGACGCTCGGTCGGCGGGATCGGGGACGGCAGCGCCGTGGAGCCGGTCAGGTACGCGTCCACGCCGGCCGCGGCGGCCCGGCCCTCGGCGATCGCCCACACGATCAGCGACTGGCCGCGACCGCAGTCGCCGGCGACGAAGACGCCGTCGACCGAGGAGGCGTACGTCGCGTCGCGGCGGACGTTGCCGCGCTCGTCGAGCTCGCACCCGAGCTGCTCGACCAGGCCGGCCGTCTGCGGCCCGGTGAAGCCCATCGCCAGCAGCACCAGGTCGGCCGGGATCTCCCGTTCGGTCCCCGCGACCTCGACGGGCCGGCCGCCCTCGAAGACGACGTCGACCAGGCGCAGCGACCGCACCCGACCAGACTCGTCGCCGAGGAACTCCTGCGTCGACACGGCGTACACCCGGTCGCCGGCCTCCTCGTGGGCCGACGACACGCGGAAGATCATCGGGTACGTAGGCCATGGCTGGCTCGCGGGCCGCTCACCGGGAGGCTCGGGCATGATCTCCAGCTGCGTGATCGACGCGGCGCCCTGGCGGGTCGACGTACCGAGGCAGTCGGCACCGGTGTCGCCGCCGCCGATGATCACCACGTGCTTGCCCTTGGCCGTGATCTGGTCGGGCACCTCGACGCCGAGCGAGGCCCGGTTGGACTGCGGCAGGAACTCCATCGCCTGGTGGATGCCGTCGAGCTCACGGCCCGGGGCGGGCAGGTCGCGGGGCAGGGTGGCCCCGACGGCCAGCACGATCGCGTCGTACCGGTCCTTCAGCTGGTCGGCGGTGAGGTCCTCCCCCACGTCGATGCCGGCGCGGAAGACCGTGCCCTCGCGCCGCATCTGGTCGAGCCGCTTGTCGAGGACGGCCTTCTCCATCTTGAACTCGGGGATGCCGTAGCGCAGCAACCCGCCGATCTTGTCGGCGCGCTCGTAGACGGCGACCGTGTGGCCCGCGCGCGTCAGCTGCTGCGCAGCCGCCAGGCCGGCCGGGCCGGACCCGACGACCGCCACGGTCT
>JAICRP010000111.1 GCA_025966445.1 Nocardioides sp. | reverse complement strand
AGGTCGTCGGGCTCGATCCCAGGTCCCTGGTCGTCGACGGTCAGGGTCCCGTTCGCCAGCCGAACCGTGATCGTGCCGTCCGCCGGTCCCCACTTGGCGGCGTTGTCGAGCAGGTTGGTGACGGCGCGTTCGACGGCGCCGGACTCGCCCTCCACCCACCAGGGCAGGGTGGCGACGTCGAACTCGCTGCGCGGCGCGCGGAGCCGGACCCGGGAGACGGCCCGGTCGACCACCTCGGCGAGGTCGAAGGTCTCCACGACCTGGGTCAGCGGCTCGTCGCGGGCCAGCTCGACGAGGTCGCCGACGAGGTTCGACAGCTCCTCGATCTGGGCGCGGACGTCGTCGAGGAGCTCGGCCTTCTGCTCGGGAGGAAGCCCGCCCGCCTTGTCGGCCTGGGTGAGCAGGTCGAGGTTCGTGCGCAGGGAGGTGAGCGGCGTCCGCAGCTCGTGGCCGGCGTCGGCCACCAGTCGGCGTTGCCGGTCTCGCGAGGCCTCGAGGGCGGCGAGCATCGCGTTGAACGCCGTGGCCAGGCGGGCGATCTCGTCGTCCCCCTCGATCGGCAGTGGGGCCAGCTGCTCGGTCCGGGCGATCTCCTCGACCGCCGCGGTCAGCCGGCGTACCGGTCGCAAGCCATTGCGCGCCACGCCCCACCCGGCGGCGGCGGCGCCCACGACTCCCGCGAGGCCGAACAGCAGCATCACCGGGCCGAGCCGGCTGAGCACACGCTCCTGGGGCTCCAGGGACTGGGCCAGGATCAGCGCACGGCCGTCGGCGGTCGGCACCGCGGCGACGCGGTAGTGCTCGCCGCCCGCGCTGATCGTGCGGATGGACTCGGTGAGCATGCCGCTCGCCACGGCGTACTCCTGAGCACCGAGCGTCATGTCGGGGCCCTCGTCGAGGGACCGCGGCTCGAGGCCGGGGGTCAGGAAGATGATGCGGACGTCGGCCGCACCCGTGGCCCAGGACGGGACCCGGATCGACGCCTCGTCCAGCAACGGCGCCGCGGTCGCCGCCTGGCGCGCGCGGTCGAGCAGGGACTGGTCCAGGGACGACTGCATCTGCATCCGGACAGTGAGGAACACGGCGAGGGCCACCAGCGCGACCGCGAAGCCGACCGCGATCGTGGTCAGGAGGATCACCCGGCTGGCCAGCGACCGCCGGTAGTGCCAGCCCGACCTCGACGAGCCCGGCGCGCTCATGACTCCTTGAGCACGTAGCCGACGCCACGCACGGTGTGGATCAACCGGGCCTCGCCCTCGGCCTCGGTCTTGCGGCGCAGGTACCCGACGTAGACCTCGAGCGAGTTGGCGGTCGTCGGGAAGTCGTACCCCCAGACCTCCTCGAGGATGAACGCGCGCTCCAGCACGCGCCGCGGCCGCCGCAGAAACATCTCGAGCAACGCGAACTCGGTCCGGGTCAGCGGGATGTCGCGGCCGTTGCGCAGCACCTCGCGGGTCGCGAGGTCCATCGTCAGGTCGGCGAAGGCGAGCACCTCGGCGTCGTCGCCCTCGGGCGGCACGACCCGCCGCAGCAGCGCGCGCAACCGGGCCAGCAGCTCCTGCAGGGCGAACGGCTTGGTCAGGTAGTCGTCGGCCCCCGCGTCCAGCCCCTCGACGCGGTCGCCGACCGCGTCGCGCGCGGTCAGCACCAGGATCGGTACGTCGTTCTGGGCGGTCCGCAGGGCGCGGGTGGTCTCGATGCCGTCGAGGCGCGGCATCATCACGTCCATGATCACCACGTCGGGGTCGCTCGACGCGATGCCGGCGAGCGCTTCGGCGCCGTCGGTGGCCAGCGACACCTCGTAGCCGTTGAACTCCAACGACCGGCGCAGCGACTCGCGCACGGCCTTGTCGTCGTCCACGACCAGCACGCGTGGCTTCACGCCTCCCGCTGAGAAGGGAGTACCGATCGGGGTCACGGGCTCATGCTGCCAGCAGTCCCTGAACCGAGGCTGAGGACGACGTGCGATCGTCGTCTGGGAGCGTCCTCCCATGGACCACCTGCTGACGGAGCTGGCGCGGGCGCGACTGGCGTGGGTCTCGCCCCGGCTCCGCGAGTGGTACGACGACGCGCGGCTGGTCCGGCACCTCGCCTCCGGGCTGGCCGACGAGGCCGATCGGGTCGGCGACATCGTGTTCGGCGCCGAGTTCCGCGACGGCGTCGGCATCGACGCGAGCGCCGACCCGCTGGACTGGTCCAACCGCCGCATCGACCTGCCGACCGGCGGGTGGGCGGTGGCCGGGATCCGCTTCCGGGCGCTCGACGTCACCCGCCCGTTCGTCGACGTGGTGGCGACCACCGAGCCTCCCACCCCGGACGGCCTCGCCACGGTCGCCACCGCCCTCCTCCCGTGCTTCGCCTCGTTCGACCCGCTGTGCCTGCGGGTCGACGCACCGGACCCGGCCGGGCTGACGGAGCAGGTCGCGACGGACGAGCGGTTCGGGCCGCGGTGCTCGGTCGACCAGTACGTCGTCGCGGGGCCGGTCGCCCAGCTCCGCGGTCGGCCGCGGGCGCCGTCGTACGACGTCGTCTCCTTGCGGCCCGGTGACCCGGCCGCCCTCGCGGCACGGGCAGCCGCCATCTACACCGAGCTGGCCCGGCGCAACCTCGACCTGCTCATGTGGGCAAGGGCCGAGGACGCCGAGTCGCTGGCGGCGTGCGCCGGCGAGGGCCTGCTCTTCGAGGTGCTGCTCGACGGCGAGCCGGCCGGCGTGGTCGCCGCGGTGCGCGACGACGCCCACGGGATGAGCGGCTTCAGCGTCGAGGAGCTGTGCCTGGATGCCGACCGCCGCGGCCGCCGGCTGGCCCCGGGCGTCCTGCAGCGTCTCGTCGACGAGCTCCCCGCCGGGGACGGCGACGTCCTCTGGGGCACCATCCATCCCGACAACGCCCCGTCGCTGCGCAGCTCGGTCTCCGTCGGCCGCGAGGTCGTGGGCGGGTACGCCTGGATCACGCCTGCCGGGCTCGGGGGGATGCCCGGCTAGAGATAGCGGGCCGCGGTGGCGCCGGCCCGGACGCCGTACCCGCCGCCGAACAGGCACGCGTGCACGAGCAGCGGGTACAGCTGGTGCACGCCGGCGCGGTCCTGCCAGCCGTCGGCGAGCGGCGTCGCCTCGGCGTACGCGTCGAGCACCCGCGGGAGGTGCGGCAGCCCGAACAGCGCCAGCATCGCCAGGTCCGTCTCGCGGTGGCCGCCGGGGGCGGCCGGGTCGATGACCCAGACGCGTTGCTCGGTGCCCCAGAGGACGTTGCCGTTCCAGAGGTCGCCGTGCAGGCGAGCCGGCTGCTCCTCGGGCACCAGCTGCGCCAGTCGAGAGACCACGCCCTCGACGCGCTGGGCGTCGTCGTCGCCGATCCGACCGTTGTCGCGGGCGAGCTTGAGGTATGGCAGCACGCGCCGCTGCGCGAAGAACTCGGCCCAGGTGGAAGCGGGCTTGTTGAGCATCGGGAGCCTGGCGATGAACCCGTCCGTGTCTCCACCGTACGTCGCGGAGCCGGCCTGGTGGGTCGCCGCGAGGGCGCGACCGAAGGCCGTGGCCGCGTCGGCCGACGGGCGGCCCGGCTCGACCCAGCGCAGGATCAGGCAGCCGTCGTCGGCGGCCAGCACGTCGGGGACCGAGACGCCGCCGGCCTCGGCCAGCCAGGCGAGCCCGGCAGACTCGCTGGCGAAGAACTGCGGCGGCGCGTTGTTGAGGGTCTTCATCAGCGCCGTCGTGCCGTCGGACAGCCGCAGCTTGGTGGCCACGCACACGTCGCCACCGGCCACCGGGGCCGTCGCGGCCACGGCGGAGCCGAGCAGCTCCTCGGCGTGCCGCGCCACCAGCGGTTGCCGGGTCATCCGCCCAGGGCCTTCAGGGCCGACAGGGCTGCCACGAGGTTGTCGGACGTCCGCTCGACCATGGACAACACCTCCTCGAACCCGGCGTCCCCACCGTAGTACGGGTCCGGTACGTCCCCACCGGGTTCGACGGGATCGAAGTCGCGGAACAGCATCACTCTCGGTGAGACGCCGCCGAGGGCGATCAGGTTGTCCAAGTTGTCATGGTCCATCGCCAGCACCAGGTCGTTGCGGTCGACCCACGCGGCCTCGTACTGGCGGGCGCGGTGACGGGTCGCGTCGTACCCCGCCCGGGTGAGCGTGGCTGCGGCTCGCGGATCCATCGGGTTGCCGACGTGCCAGCCGCCCGTGCCGCTGCTGGTCACCTCGACCAGGTCGCCGAGCCCGGCGTCGTCGAGCCGTGACTCCAGGACGACGTGGGCCATCGGCGAGCGACAGATGTTGCCGAGGCAGACGAGGGCGACGCGGTAGGTGCCGGGGTCGCGCGGGGCGGGGATCACCGGTCGATCAGCAGGTTCACGCCCCACGTGACGATCGTGATGACGATCGCGCCGCCGACCGCCGTCAGGAAGCCGTCGACGTGGAAGCCGATGTCGAGCTTGCCGGACAGCCACGCGGTGAGCTGCAGCATGAACGCGTTGATCACGACCAGGAACAGCCCGACCGTCAGCACCACGAGGGGCAACGAGAGCAGGGTCAGCACGGGTTTCACGATCGCCGTGACCACGCCGAGGATCAGGGCGACGACCAGCAGGGGGAGCAGCTTCTCCTCGATCTCGGCCTGACCCTTGGTCGGCCCGCTGAACCAGATCCCCTCGAAGAGCCACGCGGCCACCGCCAGCGCGACGGCGTTGGTGACCAGCCACGTGACGAACCGCATGAAACCCACGAGGGGAGCCTACTGATCGGCGGGAGAGGGGTTGGGGTCGAGGCCGAGGCGCTCGAGGATGGCGCTCTCGGCTCCCTGGAGGTGCTCCTCGAGCTCGGCCGCGGCTGCGTCGACGTCACCGGCCTCGAGCAGGTCGAGGAGGTGCTGGTGCGAGGCGGCCTGGTCGGAGGCGTTCTGGCGGACCCGGTCGACCTGGGCGAGCGCGAGCCTCAGCTCGGCGGTCAGCTGGGCGGCCATCGCCACCAGTCGCGGTGATCCGGTCAGCCCGACGAGCGAGAGGTGGATGGCCAGGTGCCGTCGGTTGAGCTCGCCGTACTCCGCGGCGCGGGCGACCGCCGCGCCGTACTCCTGGAGGGCCGTGCGGACCGCCTCCCGGTCGGCCTCGTCGGCGCTGTCCCAGTGCCGGACGCCGGCGAGCTCGAGCACGCCGCGGGCCCGGGAGACGTCGCCGATCGACTCGGGGTCGGGGGTGGCCACGGCGACCCCGCGGTGCGGCTCGCGGGTGGCCAGGCCGTCTGCGACCAGGACGGTGAGCGCCTCCCGGACCGTGGGTCGGGAGACGCCGAGCGACTCGGCGAGGGCGACCTCCCGGAGCGGGGTGCCGGACTCCAGCTCCCCCTCGAACACCGCGCGGCGCAGCTCCTCGACGACCCGGTCGACGGTGGAGGTCTGCTCGAGACCGATGGAGACGAGCGAGCCGAACGGCGTCTCGGCGGTCTGCGTCTCCCCCGTCATGGACCCAGTGTCTGACAACTTTCGGCATCGGCGACATCGGTGTGCCACACTGCGGGTTGTCAGATTGTCAGACAATACGTGTGGGAGGTGTCCGGTGGAGCTGTCGTGGGGCCGTCGTTACGTGATGGTGCGTCCCGATCATTTCCGGGTCGAGTACCGGATCAACCCGTTCATGGACCCCGCCCAGCAGCCCGATCCGACCCTGACCCGCGCGCAGTGGGACGGGCTGGTGGCCGCGATCCGCGCCGCCGGCGGTGAGGTCGAGGTCATCGAGCAGCGCGCCGACGCCCCCGACATGGTGTACGCGATGAACCTCGGGTTCGTCGTCGAGCCCGCGGAGGGACGCTTCGTCACCTCCTCGGCGGGTCACGTCGTGCTCTCGCACATGCGCTACGCGCAGCGCCGCATGGAGACCTCCTCGGCCGCGACCTGGTTCGCCGGTCGTGGGTTCACCACGTCGTACGCCGGCCGTGACGGTGTCGGCGCCCACCTCGAGGCGGGCGACGCGTTCGCGTGGCGCGACGAGCTGGTCGTCGGCTACGGCCCGCGCACCGACGAGCTCGGCCTCAAGGTGCTGGCCACCGACCTCGGCGTCCGGGTCCGCGGGCTGCGGATCACCCACCCGGGCATGTACCACCTTGACCTCGCCTTCTGCCCGCTCGACGAGAGCCGGGCGATCGTCTGCCCCGCCGCCTTCGACGACGAGTCCGCGGCCGCGCTGCTCGCCCTCGTGCCGGAGCCGCTCGTGATCTCCGAGGAGGAGGCGCTCACGACGTTCGCCGCCAACTCGGTCGTCATCGGCCGGACCGTCTTGATGCCGGCCTGCCCGGACGGCGTTCGGGCCCGGTTGGAGGACTGGGGCTTCGAGGTGGTGCTCGTCGACATCTCCCAGTTCCACCTCGGTGGCGGCTCGATCCGCTGCCTGACGAACCCGATCGACGTCCGTCTCGGTCGCGACCTCCGCGTGCTGCCCACCGGCGGCGAGGTCGTGCTGCCGTAGGTCAGTAGCCTCGCGCCATGGCACCGGCGGGCGGCATCGAGGTGATGCTGCTCCTGATCGGGGTGTCAGGCGTCATCTTCGCCCTGGTCGCGCTGGTGCTGCGCGACAAGGTCGGCACCGTGAGCGCGTGGGCGATCGCCGGGTTCTGGTGGTCGCTGGTCGTCATCGCGGTCGTGACCCTGGTGCCGACCGAGGCCGACGTCGGAATCGTGTCGGCCGAGGGGCGGATGACGTCCTGCTCCACCGACATCGGCGGCCCGGCGCCAGAGGGGTTCTGGATCTTCGCCGGCGGCCAACGGCTGCTGAACACCGTGCTGTTCATCCCCGCCGCGGCCCTGTTGGTGTTGGGTGCGTCCCGTTGGCGGATCGGTTGGGTGCTGGTGCCGCTGGGACTGGTCGGCCTGGCGGCCTACTCGGTCGCCATCGAGCTGACCCAGCTCGAGCTCGCCCGCATCGACCGCGCCTGCGACCTGACCGACGTCGTCGACAACGTCTCGGGCGCTCTGATCGGGGTCGGCGTCGGGGTGGTGCTGATGGTGCTGATCCGGCCCTGGCAGCACCGTCGTTAACGTGCTGCACATGACCTCCCCGCAGCCGCGACCCTCGATCGCCCAGATCCCGCCGTACGTCGCGGGCAAGCCGCCGGCGCCGCGAGCGGACCTGACGACCTACAAGCTGTCGTCGAACGAGAACCCGTACCCGCCCCTGCCCGGCGTCGTCGAGGCCGCCCTCGGTGCGGTGCAGACCATGAACCGCTACCCCGACATGGGCAGCACCGCCCTGTACGAGGCGCTGTCCGCCAAGCTCGGCGTGCCGACCGAGGAGCTGGCCCTGGCGACGGGCTCGGTGGGGCTGATCTACCAGCTGGTGCAGGCGTTCTGCGACCCCGACGACGAGGTGGTCTTCGCCTGGCGCAGCTTCGAGGCGTACCCCATCGCGGTCACCGCCGCCGCGGCCCGCATGGTCCGCGTCCCGGTGCTCGCCGACGGCCGGCACGACCTCGACGCGATGGCCGAGGCCGTCACCGCGCGCACCCGCGTGGTGCTGGTCTGCACCCCCAACAACCCCACCGGCCCGGCCGTCACCCAGGCCGAGCTCGACGCGTTCCTCGCGAAGATCCCGCCGCAGGTGCTGGTCGTGGTCGACGAGGCGTACGTCGAGTTCGTACGGATGACGGACCCCGTCGACGGCGTCGCGACCTACCGCCGCCACGAGAACGTGCTGCTCACCCGGACGTTCTCCAAGGCCTACGGGCTGGCCGGCTTCAGGGTCGGGTACGCCGTCGGGCCGGCGCCGCTGGCCGGCGCACTGCGCGCCGTGTCGCTGCCGTTCGGCGTCTCCGGGGTCGCCCAGGCCGCGGCCGTCGCGTCGTTGGAACGCGAGCCCGAGCTGCTCGAGCGCGTCGAGGCCCTGGTGGCCGAGCGCGACCGGGTCGTCGCCGGCCTCGCCGACGCGGGCTGGGCCGTCCCGGAGCCGCAGGGCAACTTCGTCTGGTTCGAGCTGGGCGACCGCACCCTCGACTACGCTAAGGCTGCCGACGTGGTCGGCATAATGGTCCGCCCGTTCGCCGGCGAGGGCGCCCGGGTGACCATCGCGGAGACCGAGGCCAACGACCGGGTGGTCGATCTCGTCGCAAAGTGGGTACGAGAGGGGGCATGAGTCCCTACCGCGTCGACGACGACTTCGAACGCGACACCGACTACGTCGCGGACCGGATCACCCGCGACGCACGAGACGGCTGGCCGGTGGAGCCGGGGCGGTACCGGCTGGCCGCCGCCAAGGCGTGCCCGTGGGCGACCCGGTCGATCATCGTGCGCAGCCTGCTCGGCCTCGAGGACGCGATCCCCATGGGGCTGGCCGGTCCGGTCCACGACGACCGGTCGTGGACCTTCGACCTCGACGAGGGCGGGAAGGACCCGGTGCTCGGCATCCACTTCCTGCGCGAGGCCTACGAGCGCCGCTTCCCCCAGTACGACAAGGGCGTCACCGTGCCCGCGATGGTCGACGTGCCGACCGGGTTCGTCGTCACCAGCGACTTCCCGATGATCACCCATGACCTGTTCTTCGAGTGGGTCGAGCACCACCGTCCCGACGCGCCAGACCTGTGGCCCGAGGCCGTCCGCGACGAGATGGACGCGGTGATGGAGCGGGTCTACACCGAGGTCAACAACGGCGTCTACCGCTGTGGCTTCGCCGGGACCCAGCGCTCGTACGACGCGGCGTACGACCGGCTCTTCGCCACCCTGGACTGGCTCGAGGAGCGGCTGACCGGCCGCCGCTACCTGATGGGCGACGCCATCACCGAGGCGGACGTGCGGCTCTTCACGACGCTGGCGCGCTTCGACGCGGTGTACCACGGCCACTTCAAGTGCGACCGCAACAAGCTCACCGAGATGCCGGCCCTGTGGGGCTACGCGCGTGACCTGTTCCAGACGTCGGCGTTCGGTGACGCCACGGACTTCGACCAGATCAAGCAGCACTACTACCGCGTCCAGGACGACATCAACCCGAGCGGGATCGTGCCGAAGGGCCCGGACCCCTCCGTGTGGCTGAGCCCGCACGGGCGCGAGGCGCTCAGCGACGCGTGAAGGGGTGCGTCCACCGGCGGGCGCGAGCCACCAGCCGCCAGCCGACGAACAGCGCGCCGAGGACCAGCGTTGCGACCACGACGAAGGACGGCGCCGTGCCGGCGTCGGTCAGCCGGCGCAGCACCATGCCGACCAAGAGCGTCAGGAGCCAGACCCGGATGCCGATCTTGACCGTGCGCGGGTCGTCCTTCGCGTACGCCGCCCACGCCAGCGCCAGTGCGGTGCCGAGCAGGAAGGGCCAGGCGGTGTGCCAGACGCCCGCCAGTCGTAGCCCCTCGTCGTGGCTCGCCCGGCCGATGGCCGCGAACACCACGACCACCGCCGCGTCCGCGACGACCGCCGTGGTCCAGGCGCGACCGGAAGGCGCACTCAGGGCGTCGCCGTGACCGTGGCGGTGTCGGTCACCGTGGGTGAGTCGGTCGGCGTCGACGGCGTGTCGGTCGGCGACATCGTGACCGTCGGGGCGGGCGTCGGCGTGGGGCTCGGGGTCGGCGGTGGGGGTGGCGGCAGGACGCCGCCGATCCAGCT
>JAICRP010000185.1 GCA_025966445.1 Nocardioides sp. | reverse complement strand
CGCCTGCGCGAGCAGGTCGGCGAGGGCCGCGCCGGCCGCGGGCTCGAGCGCACCCGCCGGCTCGACAGCGACGCCGCCGCCGTGCAGCTGGTGACGATCCACGCCAGCAAGGGCCTCGAGTACCCCGTCGTCTACCTGCCCGCCGTCTCCGACCGCCACGTCGCCGAGCCCGACCTGCCGCGCTTCCACGACGACGCCGGTCGGCGCTGCCGCAACGTCGGGGCCGGCGGCGCCGGGTGGGCCGACCACGTCCGCCGGGCCCAGGAGGAGGACGCCGGCGAGTGGCTGCGCCTCTTGTACGTCGCCCTCACCCGCGCGCAGTCCCAGGTCGTCTGCTGGTGGTCACCGACGAAGAACGCCCTCGCCTCGCCGCTGCACCGGATGCTGATGAGGCCGGCCGGCTCGTCCGAGGTCCCCGAACAGCCGCAGGTCCCGTCCGACGACGACGTCGTGGCCCTCTTCGGCCAGTGGCGCGACCGCGGCGGCCCGGCCCCCGAGCTCGCGACCCCGCCGGACCTCCGGGGCCCGGCGCCGGCGGAGGAGGTTCCGGTGCTCGGCGTGCGTGCGTTCACCCGGACCGTCGACGCCGCCTGGCGCAGGACGTCGTACTCCTCGCTCAGCGCGGTGCGTGCGGAGACCGTGGTCGACGCCGTCACCAGCGAGCCGGAGGTGGTCGGCAAGGACGACGAGACTCTGTCGCCCGCTGGTCTCGTGACGGTCGCTGCGCGACCTCCTCGACCAGCGGATGGCGCAGACGTGCCCTCCCCGATGGCGAACCTGCCGGTGGGGGCGACGTTCGGCTCGCTGGTGCACGCGGTGCTCGAGCACGCCGACCCGGCCGCGAGCGACTTCCGGGCCGAGCTGCTCGGCCACATCGACGAGCAGCGCGGCTGGTGGCCGGTCGAGCTCGACCGCGAGGAGCTCGCCGACGCGCTGGTCGCCGTGTGCGACTCGCCGCTGGGCGGTCCTGACGGTCCGCTGGGCGGGGTGACCCTGCGTGGTGTCCCGCTCGCGGACCGGCTGCGCGAGATGGACTTCGAGCTGCCCCTGGCTGGCGGCGACGTGCGTGACCGCACGGCGGACGTCCGGCTGGGCGACCTCGCCTCCCTTCTGGAGCGGCACCTGCCCGACGGCGACCCGGTGCGGGCGTACGCCGGGCCGCTGCGCGGCCCGCTCGGTGAGCAGGCGCTGCGCGGCTACCTCACCGGGTCGGTCGACGTGGTGCTTCGCGTGCCGACGGAAGACGGCCCGCGGTTCCACGTCGTCGACTACAAGACCAACTGGCTCGGCCCCTTCGACGAGCCGCTCACCGCCGCGGCCTACCGGCCCGAAGCGATGGACGCCGCGATGGGGCACTCCGACTACCCGCTCCAGGCCCTGCTGTACGCCGCCGTGCTCCACCGCTTCCTGCGGTGGCGGCTGCCCGGCTACGACCCCGAACGGCACCTCGGCGAGGTGCTCTACCTCTACGTCCGCGGCATGTGCGGGCCCGACACCCCCGTCGTCGACGGGGTCCCGTGCGGCGTGTTCACCTGGCGCGCGCCCGTTCCGCTCGTCGAGGAGCTCTCGGACCTCTTGGCGGGGCGAATGGTGACGAGATGACCGAGCTCTTCGAACCCACCGGCGAGCACGACTGGCGTCTCGCGCGCGGGCGCACCGGCCTGCTCGCCGCGTTCAACGACGGCCTGCTGCTCACCTCCGCCGACCTCCACGTCGCCGCGCGCGTCGGTGCGCTCGGCCGCGAGGACGACGAGCGGGTGCTGCTCGCCCTGGCGCTCGCCGTGCGTGCGGTCCGCCGCGGCTCGGTGTGCCTGTCGCTCGACGAGGGCCGGGCCGCGGCCCCCGAGCTGCCGTGGCCCGACGCCGGGGCCTGGACGGAGGCCGTCAGGCGGTCGAGCCTCGTCGAGGCGGGCGTGCTGCGGTGGGACCACCGACTGCTGTACCTCGACCGCTACCACCGCCTCGAGACCCAGGTGTGCGACGACCTCCTCGCCCGGGCGGCGCAGCCGGCGCCGGTCGTCCACGAGGCACGGCTGGCGGCTGCGGTCGCGCAGGTACGGGGCGAGCACGCGAGCCCCCAGCAGGTGGAGGCCGCCGCGACGGCTGTGCGCCGGTGGACGACGATCCTCACCGGCGGCCCGGGCACCGGCAAGACGACCACCGTCGCGCGGATGCTGGCGTTGCTGGCCGACCAGGCCGCCGCGCGCGGCGAGCGGATCTCGGTCGCGCTGACCGCGCCGACCGGCAAGGCCGCGAGCCGGCTGCAGGAGGCGGTGACCGCGGAGCTCGCCGGGCTGACCGGCGTGCCGGACGCCGTCGCGCTGCTCGGCCACCCGCAGGGCGTCACCCTGCACCGGCTGCTCGGCTGGCGGCCCGACAACGCGACCCGGTTCAGGCACGACCGCGGCAACCGGCTCAAGCACGACGTGGTCGTGGTCGACGAGTCGTCGATGGTGGAGCTGACGATGATGGCGCGGCTGCTCGAGGCGCTGCGGCCCGACAGCCGGCTGATCCTGGTCGGCGACCCCGAGCAGCTGACCTCGGTCGGGGCTGGTGCCGTGCTGAGCGACCTGGTTCGGGGGTATGAGCACCACGCCGACTCTCCCGTCGTGGAGCTGACCACCAACTTCCGGTCCAAGCCTGAGATCAAGGCACTGGGAGCCGCGCTCCGGGCCGAGGACCCCGACCTGGTGCTCGACGTGCTGCGCACCTCGACCGAGCACGTGTCGTTCGTGGAGGCGTCCGCGGAGGACGACCTCGTGGCCGCCCTGCGTCCCGAGCTGGTCGCGGCCGCATCGCGGATCCGCGAGCACGCCGACTCCGAGGACGCGCGGGGTGCAGTCGACGCCCTCGACGGGCACCGCCTGCTGTGCGCGCACCGCGAGGGACCGTTCGGCGTACGCCGCTGGAACGGGCTCGTCGAACGCTGGCTGGCCGAGGAGGTCGGCGACCTCGGCGGCCAGTGGTACGTCGGGCGGCCGCTGCTCGCGACCACCAACGACTACGCCCTCGACGTCTACAACGGCGAGATCGGCGTGGTGGTCCGACAAGGACTGCGCCGGCGGGTGTTCATCTCCGGGGCGGGCACGCAGCGGCTGCGCGACTTCGCGCCCGGCCGCCTCGACGCGGTCGAGACGATGCACGCGATGACCATCCACAAGGCCCAGGGCAGCCAGGCCGACCGGGTCACCGTGCTGCTGCCGGAGGAGGGCTCGCGGCTGCTCACCCGCGAGCTGTTCTACACCGCCGTCACCCGGGCCAAGGAGCACGTGCGTGTGGTCGGCACCGAGGCCGCCGTCCGCGCCGCCGTCACCCGTCGCGCCTCACGCGCCTCCGGGTTGGCGGAGCGGCTGCGCGACGTCTGACCCGGTTGACCCGGTTGACCCCGATGCGTCAGGGGTCCGGAGGGTCTTCGCAGCGTCAGTGCTGCTGACGAATCGCGCGACCGGGTCAGCCCCGGTCGGCGATGGATGCGGCGAGTCCGGCGAGGTGGCCCAGACGAGCCAGCTCGGACTCCAGGAACTCCGGGCCGCCGCGGCGGCCGAGGACCACGACCTCCTTGCCGGTGAGCGGGGCCGCGCAGACCAGGTCCTCGCCGTCGACCTCCTCGAGGCGGGCGGGCTTGTCGAGGGCGACGTACGGGATCAGCGTCGGGGCGCCCTCGGTGCCGTGCAGCACCTCGTCGCCGGGGCCGACCCACGCACCCCACTCGCAGCGGAAGGTGATCGGCAGCATGTCCACGAGCCGTGCGAGCGCGGTCGCCGGGCTCGAGGTCAGCTCCTCGACCACCTCGAGGTCGAGGAACAGGTTGCTGCCCGCGGCGTAGCGGCTGATCCACACCACCTGGACGCCGTCGAGGGCGTTGCACGCCGACACGATCGAGTCGGGCATCACCCCGACCGGCGTCTCGAGGAGCACGTCGTCGACGGCGGTGCCGTCGTGCCGCTTCTCCACGATCTCGAGTGCCTCGATGTCGCCGCCGGCCGAGCCGATCGCGCTCGCCAGACGACCCAGCGACCCGGGGACGTCGGGCAGCTCGACCCGGAGCAGCAGGCTCATGGGGCCGAGCCTAGATCCCCCACGTTGCGGCCGGATTTCGTCCGGTCCAACCGGCGGACCGGCCTGTCAGACCTCTTCGAGGAGGAAGATCGGGATCTGGCGCTCGGTCTTCTCCTGGTACTTGCCGTACGTCGACCAGGTCTGCACGGCGTACGCCCACCAGTCCTCGCGCTCGGCGCCCTCGAGCAGCCGGGCCCGGTAGAGCTTCGGCTCCGGGCCGTCCTGCAGCTCGACGACGGGGTTGGCGAGGAAGTTGTGGTACCACTCCGGGTTGGTGGGGCCGCCACCGATCGAGGCGACGGCGAGGTACTTCCCGCCGCGCTCGACCCGCATCAGCGGGTTCTTGCGCAGGGCGCCGGACTTCCGGCCGACCGAGGTGATGACCACGATCGGGTCCTTGCCGCCGCGCAGGGTGTTGGCCCTGGCGCCGCCCGAGGCTTCGTACTCCTCGACCTGGTCGCGTACCCACTTGGCGGTGCTGGGGACGTACTCGCCCACGAGAAGAGTCATGTCAGCCTCAACGGCGCCCGACGCCCAGAGATTCCTCAGCGGGCCGAGTGCCGGCCCCGGGTGCGGGCGCGGGTGGCCGGGGTGTTGAACGCCTCGAGGGTGTAACCGTCGAGACGGCGCAGCAGACGCTTGATCGTCGTCATCGGATGCTCCTTCGGATGGGTGAGTTGCCTTGCCCTTCCATGGTGCGGGATTCCTTGGATCGATCCAAAGACTCGGCGACGTGTTCCGAGTCACGGCGGTTTCGTGACGGGACTTCGTCCCTCCTCAACCAGCGGAGTCGCGGCAGGCGGCCACGGCGAGGGCGTCGACGAGGTCGTTCATCCGGTCCCCCGAGTGGCCCTTCACCCAGCCGAAGGCGACGTCGCCGCGGTCGACGTACAGGCCGATGAGCGGCTCCCACAGGTCGCGGTTGGCCACCGGCTTCCTGGCGGAGGTCGTCCAGCCGCGCTCGAGCCAGCCCTGCCACCAGCGGTCGCGGAAGCAGTTCACGACGTACGTCGAGTCGCTCACCACGAGCAGCGGGCCCTGGTTCGCGCGGACAGCCTCGAGCGCGGCGCGGATCTCCATGCGCTGGTTGGTGCTGGGGTCCTCGCGACCGGAGGCGAACGTCGTCTCGTCGAGCGCCCAGGCCCAGCCGCCGGGGCCGGGGTTGCCCGAGCAGGCGCCGTCGGTCCAGACCCGGACCGCGCCGTCCGGGACGAGCATCGGCGAGGGGCGGGGCTTGCTCGTGCGGCGGACGCGAGCCGCAGGATCGGGTGGGGTCACCCGGGCACGCTAGCGGCCACTAGCGTCGCCCTCATGACCGCCATCGAGGGTGTCTCACAGACGTTCGACCCGGACGCCTGGGACGACGTCGCCGGCTTCGACGACCTGACCGACGTGACGTACCACCGGGCGCGCGCCCACGGGACCGTGCGGATCGCCTTCGACCGGCCCGACGTGCTCAACGCGTTCCGGCCGCACACGGTCGACGAGCTGCTGCGGGTGCTGGAGCACGCACGGACGTCCAGCGACGTGGGCTGCGTGCTGCTGACCGGGAACGGGCCGTCGGAGAAGAACGGCAAGTGGGCGTTCTGCACCGGCGGGGACCAGCGGATCCGGGGCCGGACGGGCTACCAGTACGCCGAGGGCGAGACCGCCGAGTCCGTCGACCCGGCAAGGTTGGGGCGGCTGCACATCCTGGAGTGCCAGCGGCTGATCCGCTTCATGCCGAAGGTCGTCATCTGCCTGGTCAACGGCTGGGCCGCCGGCGGCGGCCACAGCCTGCACGTGATCTGCGACCTCACCCTGGCCTCGGCCGAGGAGGCGCGGTTCAAGCAGACCGACGCGGACGTCGGGTCGTTCGACGGCGGTTACGGGTCGGCGTACCTCGCCCGCCAGGTCGGTCAGAAGCTCGCCCGCGAGATCTTCTTCCTCGGCCAGGAGTACTCCGCCGAGGACGGTGTGCGGATGGGTGTGGTCAACAAGGCCGTTCCCCACGCCGAGCTCGAGGCGACCGGCCTCGAGTGGGGCCGGATCGTCAACGGCAAGTCGCCACAGGCGCAGCGGATGCTGAAGTACGCCTTCAACCTGCCCGACGACGGGCTCGTCGGCCAGCAGCTCTTCGCCGGCGAGGCGACCCGGATGGCGTACATGACCGACGAGGCCGTCGAGGGCCGCGACCAGTTCCTCGAGAAGCGCGAGCCGGACTGGTCCCGTTTCCCCTGGATGTACTGACGTCCCGGACGGGACTCGTCCGGAAGCCTCCCTATCCTCGGCGGCATGCCGCTGACCTTCGCCGGGACCCTCGACCGCGACGCGCTGCTCCACGCCACCGCGGCGCTGGCCGGGCTCGTCGCCGCCCCCGAGGTGGCCGAGGCCTGGGACCGCGAGTCGGCGCTGGCCGGGATGACCGTGGGCGGGGTGACGCGACACCTCGTCAGCCAGCCGGAGACCGCGGTCGAGTTCCTGGGCATCCAGCCCCCGCCCGCGCACGCGCCGG
>JAICRP010000217.1 GCA_025966445.1 Nocardioides sp. | reverse complement strand
GGCCGCGGCCGGACCGGCTCGGGCAAGACCTACGCCTTCCTGCTGCCGCTCGTGGCGCGCCTCAAGGCCGACCAGCGTCGCAGCCGTCCGGGTGCGCCCCGCGCACTGATCCTTGCCCCGACCCGTGAGCTGGTCGGCCAGATCGAGGCGGCCCTCACGCCGTTCGCCGCGGCCGCCGGTCTCACGTCCCAGACGGTCTTCGGCGGCGTCGGCCAGAACCCGCAGGTCCGCGGCCTGAAGACCGCCGACATCGTGGTCGCGTGCCCCGGCCGCCTGGAGGACCTCATCGGCCAGGGCCACTGCCGGCTCTCCGACGTCGAGCTGACCGTGCTGGACGAGGCCGACCACATGGCCGACCTCGGCTTCCTGCCCTCGGTCCGCCGCCTGCTGAGCCAGACCCCGAAGACCGGCCAGCGGCTGCTCTTCTCGGCGACTCTCGACCAGGCCATCGACGGCCTCGTCCGCCAGTTCCTGCGCTCGCCGGTCACCCACCAGGCCGACTCGGCGCAGTCCCCGATCGCCACGATGGCGCACCACGTGCTGCACATCCAGCACGACCAGCGCGTCCCCGTGCTGGTCGACCTGACCAGTGCGCCCGGCCGCACCGTCGTGTTCACCCGCACCAAGCACCGCGCCAAGTCGCTCGCCCGTCAGCTGAACCAGAACGGCGTGCCGACGGTCGACCTGCACGGCAACCTCAGCCAGGGCGCCCGCACGCGCAACATGGAGCTGTTCCACTCCGGCCGGGCCACCACCCTCGTCGCGACGGACGTCGCCGCCCGCGGCATCCACGTCGACGACGTGGCCCTGGTCGTCCACGCCGACCCGCCCGCCGAGCACAAGGCCTACCTGCACCGCTCCGGTCGTACGGCCCGCGCCGGCGCCGAGGGCACCGTCATCACGTTGATGACCGACGACCAGGTGCGCGAGGTGCGCACGCTGACCCGTGCCGCCGGCGTCAAGGCGACCACGACCAGGGTCGCCGGCCTCGGCGACGAGGTGCTGCGCAGGCTGGCCCCGGGCCAGCGCACGCTGGTGGCCGGCGGCCTCAAGCCGTCTCCCGACGCCACCCCGTCCAACCAGCGCCCGCAGGGCCGTTCCGGCTCGGGTCGCCCGCGTCGTTCCGGCGGCGGCAGCGGTGGGTCCGGCGGCGGCTCCGGTCGTCGTGGTGCGGGTCGCGGTCGCAGTCGCAGCCAGGCAGCCGCCCCCGGAGGCGGGAAGTCGCGGCCGCACAGCGCCGCGTCGTTCAGCTCGCGGACCCGCTGACCACGTCGAACCTCGCTCAGGCCGGCCGCACGTACATCACGTGCGTGTCGGCCGGGGCGTGCGTGAAGCCCAGCCTCTCGTAGAGCCGGACGGCCGGCACGTTGTCGGACTCGACGTA
Source organism: Nocardioides sp. (assembly GCA_025966445.1). Classification (GTDB taxonomy): domain Bacteria; phylum Actinomycetota; class Actinomycetes; order Propionibacteriales; family Nocardioidaceae; genus Nocardioides. The sequence goes on along the minus strand of JAICRP010000217.1, from coordinate 3,918 downwards.
CAGCAGCACGTCCTCGGCTCCACCGTCGCGGAGGTGCCGCAGGCCCGCGTCGACGAGCACCTTGCCGAGTCCGAGGCCCTGCGACGCGGGGTCGATCCCCACGACGTACACCTCGCCGAGCGTCGTCGAGTGTCGTTTCGTCCAGTGGAAGCCCAGCACGTGGTCCCCGGACGCGGCGACCAGGAGGCCGGCCGGGTCGAACCACGGCTCCGCCATCCGCTCGGCGAGCTCGTCTGCGTCCATCGAGCCCTGCTCGGGGTGATGGGCGAAGGCGGCGGCGTGCACCCGCAGCACCTCCGCCTCGTCTCCGGGGAGGACCGATCGCACGATGACCCCGCCGGCGGCGCCAGAGGGCTTCTCTGTCAGGTCGGCGAGCGACCTTCTCATCACCCACAGATCGCGGACCCGGTCGAAGCCCGTCCGCCGCGCCAGGGCCGCCGCGGCCGGGTGGTCGCCGTGCGACCAGGCCTGCCAGGGGCCGGCGCGCTCGCCGAGCGCCTGCGCGAGCAGTCGCGTCCCGATGCCCTCCTGGCGGCGCTCGGGAGCCACGACCAGGTGCAGCAGGCCGCCGTCGACGACCGCGAACCCGGCACCCGGTTCGAGGGTCACCTCGAGCTCGTCGGCGTGGAGTCGCAGCCGACGCCAGGCGCCCTCGTCGAGGGGATCGGACCCGTCCGCGTCGGTGCTCGCGCGGCTGATGTCCTCGATCGCTCGCAGCCCGGCGTCGTCCACCCGGGCGACTCTAGGCGTCAGGCGTCCTGGGCGTCGCGGACCTGGGCCGGGACGCCGGCCTTCTCGATCGTCGGGATCACGAACCGGTAGCCCACGTTGCGCACGGTCCCGATCAGCGTCTCGTGCTCGGGGCCGAGCTTGGCCCGCAGCCGGCGCACGTGCACGTCGACGGTGCGGGTGCCGCCGAAGTAGTCGTAGCCCCAGACCTCCTGGAGCAGCTGCTGACGGCTGAAGACGCGGCCCGGGTGCTGGGCGAGGTACTTGAGGAGCTCGAACTCCTTGAACGTGAGGTCGAGCGAACGGCCGCCGACCTTGGCGGTGTACGACGCGTCGTCGACCACCACCTCGCCCGACCGGATGACGTGGGCCTCGGGGTCGTCGGCCTCGCGCTGCGCGTTCAGCCGGCCGATGGCCAGCCGGATCCGGGCCTCGAGCTCTGCGGGACCGGCGGTGTGCAGCACGACGTCGTCCGTGCCCCAGTCGTGGGCGACGACGGCCAGGCCTCCCTCGGTCACCACGAGGAGCACAGGAATGTCGGTGCCGGTCGTCCGGATCAGCCGGCAGAGGTCGCGCGCGTGGGCCAGCTCGAGGCGCGCGTCGACCAGCAACAGGTCGGCGTCCGGCGCTTCGAGGAGGGCACTGCCCTCCGAAGGAAGGATCTTCACCTGGTGGCCGAGCAGGGAGAGGCCGGGAAGCACCTCCACCGAGGGCTGCAGGGCGTTCGTGAGCAGGAGCAGGGTGCTCATTCAGCACTCCTCCGCGTGGGCGAGGCACGGGCTGGGTCAGGGGAAGCTCGGACGTCCTTGGCCGATGGGGAAGGATATCGGGCCATGGAGCAGCGCGTGGCCGCCGGCGACGATGTTGAGACACCTGGGGGCGTCGTCACGTTGAGGTACTGGGCGTCCGCCCGGGCCGCGGCCGGTGTCGCCGAGGACGCCGTGCCGGCGGACGGGCCGATGACCCTGGCCGACGTGCGCAGGCTGGCAGTGGCCCTCCATCCGGGCACCAACCTCGAGGCCGTGCTCGGCGTCTGCTCCGTGCTCGTGGGGGACCGTCCCGTCGGCTCCCGGGACGCGGCGACCGTCCGGCTGGCGCCCGGTGACACCGTCGAGTTCCTGCCGCCCTTCGCCGGTGGCTGAGCGCTGCGGAATGCGACGGCTGACGACGCGGTTGGGCCAGACGTGACGACCGGACAGTGGGTGCTGCTGGTCTGCGTCCTGCTCGTCGTCGGCTTCGCGATGTACCGCGTCGCAACGGACGGGCAATTCCGTGGCAACCGCCGCAGACGCGTCGGGGCCGGTACGACGTCGGGCGAGACCGCCGCGACCGTGCTGACCAGCGCGGGGGTCGCCGTCCCCCTGGGGGAGCGGGCCACCCTGGTGCAGTTCTCTTCCGCCTTCTGCGCGCCGTGCCGGGCCACCCGGCGGGTGCTCGGCGAGGTGGCCGAGCTCGTGCCGGGCGTGACGCACGTCGAGATCGACGCCGAGCACCACCTCGACGCGGTCCGGAGCCTGCGGGTGCTGCGCACGCCGACGACGCTGATCCTCGACGCCGAGGGTCGTGAGGTGTCGCGAGCGTCCGGGCAGCCCCAGCGGGACCAGGTCCTGGTCGCCCTGGACCGGACCTGATGTCCGCATCGTGGACCTCAGGTCCATATGTCGAGACAACCGATACGCCTCAGCCATCGGCCGCCCCTACAGTGGCCGTCATGTCCTCGACCATGCTGACCAAGCGCCGGGCAGTCGACCACTGCCGCGTGCGCTCGGCGCTGTGTCGAATGTCCTGACCGGTCGCGTCCGAGCCTGAGGCTCCGTTCCTCGTCGTCGCGACCCGCGCCCTGCCCGTTCCGAGTGCCCGGGCGCCCGTCAGTCGCCGACGTCCGAAGGAGCACCATGCCGTCCCCACAGATCGACCCCCGCGGACAGCGGTTCGCTGCCGCTGTCACGAGCGTCGTGCTCGTCGCGGTGCTGCTGACCGCCCCCGGTCCGCTGGGGATCGCCCTGCTCGCGGCCCAGGCGGCTCTGTTCGCCACCGCGGTGGCGCGGGGCGTGCAGCGCACTCCGGTCGCGGCCGTGTTCCGCGCGGCCGTCCGGCCCCGGCTCGCGCCGCCGGCCCATCTCGAGGACCCCGAGCCGCCCCGATTCGCCCAGGGCGTCGGGCTCGTGTTCGCGCTCGTGGCGCTCGCCGGGTTCCTGTCAGGCGCCACCGCCCTCGGCCATGTCGCCACGGGCGTCGCCTTGGTGGCCGCCCTGCTCAACGCCACGATCGGCCTCTGCCTCGGCTGCGAGGTCTACCTCCTCGGCCGGCGCGCGCTGGCCTCTCCCCACTCACCGCAGATCCCCGCTACACCAACAAGGAGCACCCGATGAGCCGCGAGAACACTCTCGTCTCCGCCCAGTGGGTCGAGGACAACCTCGACAACGACAAGATCGTCCTCGTCGAGGTCGACGAGGACACCACCGCCTACGACAAGGGGCACATCCAGGGAGCGATCAAGCTCGACTGGACGACCGACCTCCAGGACCAGGTCCGTCGCGACTTCGTCAACAAGGAGCAGTTCGAGGCGCTGCTGAGCTCGAAGGGCGTCGCCAACGACGACACCATCGTGCTGTACGGCGGCAACAACAACTGGTTCGCGGCCTACGCCTACTGGTACTTCAAGCTCTACGGCCACGAGGACGTCAAGCTGCTCGACGGCGGCCGCAAGAAGTGGGAGCTCGACTCCCGCGAGCTGGTGGCCGACCTGCCCTCCCGTGCGGAGACGTCGTACACCGCCAAGGACCAGGACACGAGCATCCGCGCGTTCCGTGACGAGACGGTCGCCGCGATCGGGGTCAAGAACCTGGTCGACGTGCGCAGCCCCGACGAGTACGCCGGCCGGCTGCTCGCCCCGGCCCACCTGCCCCAGGAGCAGGCCCAGCGCGCGGGTCACATCCCGACCGCGGCCAACGTGCCGTGGAGCAAGGCGGCCAACGACGACGGTACGTTCCGAGCCGACGACGAGCTCAAGCAGATCTACACCGAGGCCGGTGTCGACTGGAGCAAGGACACGATCGCCTACTGCCGGATCGGCGAGCGCTCCTCGCACACCTGGTTCGTCTTCCACGAGCTCCTCGACGAGCCCAACGTGAAGAACTACGACGGTTCCTGGACCGAGTACGGCTCGCTCGTGGGCGTGCCCGTGGC
>JAICRP010000088.1 GCA_025966445.1 Nocardioides sp. | reverse complement strand
TGCCGGAGCCGTTGAGGCCCATCAGGCCGATCGCCTCGCCTTGCTGCACCCGGAACGAGACGTCGTCGAGGGCCAGGAACGAGTTGGAGACCTGCTGACGACGGGCCATCGCCACCGTCACCTGCTTGAGCGTGCGGTGGTACGACTTGGTGAACTGCTTCGAGACGTTCTGGACGATGATCGAGTCGGTCATCAGAGCCTCTCGGGCATCTTGGTCTCCCAGTGGTTGAAGACCCGCTGGGCCACGACCAGGAGGATCAGACCCACCCCGAGGGCGATGAAGCCGCGGGTGAAGAGGTCGTCGGGCATGGCGGTCACCGCGGTCGCCTCGGGGTCGCTGGTGGTCGGGACCCAGAAGCAGCGCTGCACCAGCAGCACCGCGACGGCGATCGGGTTCGCGAGGTAGAGGTCGGTGTGGCCGGCGAAGCGGGTGGCCACGATCTCGTACGGGTACATCATCGGCACGCCGAAGCGGATGAAGTTGTTGACCACCGCGACCACCTGACCGGTGTCGCGCAGGAAGACCTGGCTCACGCTGAGCATCACCGCGAGGGCAAGGGCGAACAGGATGATCAGGAGGTAGCCGAGCACCCCCGCGGCGATCGCGGTCGGGTCCGGTGACCAACCGACGAACAACAGGGCCGCGGCCAGGATGACGAACTCCGGCCACAGGTGGTAGATCGACACGAGGAGCGACGCGAACGGGAACAGCTCGCGCGGCATCGCGCTCTTCTGCAGCAGCGAGGCGTTGCGCACGATCGAGCGGGTGCCGGCGGACACCGTCTCCGTGAACAGGCTGACGACCATCAGCGCCGCGAAGACGTGGATGGCGAAGTGCTCGATGTTCATGCCGCGCCCGATCAGGGCGAAGATGAACGAGTACATCAGGAACTGGGTGAACGGGTTGATGTAGGACCACAGCATCCCCAGGAACGACCCGGTGTAGCGCGCGGTCACCTCGCGCTTGACCAGCAGCTTGAGCAGGTAGCGGTGGTTGACGAGACCGCGGAGGCCGCCCACGGGCGCGGGCGAGATCATCGGTACGTCGGCCAGTGCGGCCGCCCGGCTCGCCGCGTCGTGCGGCCGCTCGCCGGCCGGCTCGAGCGTGTCAGTCATCAGCCGCCTCGGCGTCGTCGGCCCCAGCGGTCATCCACGGCGCCAGGGTCTTCTCCCACGCATCGGGGGAGGTGATGTCGCCGAGCGCGGCGCGGTACTCCTCGGCGAGCCGCGGCCACTCCCGGCGCAGCTCGGCGTGGATCGCCAAGGTCTTCTTGAGCAGCTCGCGGTAGTGCGCAGGGTCGCGCCGGTAGAGCGCGGCCGACGAGCCGTCGTTCATCGAGACGATCGCCGAGTCGTACGTCGCGAGCCGGTACCACTTGGCGTCCATGGCGGTGAGCTCGGCCTCCGGGTGCTCCTTCGAGAGCTCCCGCACCGGTCGCAGCTGGCGGATCGGGGCGAGCCCTGCCGTGATCAGCTGTGAGAGGCGCCCGGGGATCTCGGTGCCGGGACCCTTGCCCTTGCGCGGCGGCTTGGTGCGCCGGATCGGCGGGAAGGTGTCGGGATCGGTGTGCAGCTGCGCGTCGGTGAACTGCTTGCGGAACGCGTTGACCTCACCGAGCTTGCCGGGCAGCTGCTCGTGCAGGGCGTACGGGCCGGCGAGCACGTCGAGCAGGGCCTGGTGCCGGATCTCGACGGTGGAGTACTGCAACGAGACGAGATGCTTGATCTGGTGGTTGAGGCTCTCGCGCACCAGCCGGCCACCGTTGGGGTACGGCGAGTGGAGCAGCGCCGAGATGAAGCGGTTGCGGTGGTGGAAGTAGGCCTGCCAGTCGACGGCGTCGTTCTTGTCGGTCCACGGCACGTGCCACACGGCCGCGCCAGGGAAGGTCACGGTCGGGAAGCCGTGCTGCTTGCCGCGCAGGCCGAACTCCAGGTCGTCCCACTTGATGAAGATCGGCAGCGAGAGGCCGATCCGCTCGAGGACCACTCGAGGGATCAGGCACATGAACCAGCCGTTGAAGTCGACGTCGACGCGCTTGTGCAGCCACCGCGAGGAGCGGATGTTGCGGGCGGCGAGGTCCCAGTCGGAGTAGCCGTCGAGCGGCGTCTGCCACCAGAACCTCCACGGCTGCACGATCTCGCCGAACGAGTGCAGGCGCGAGCGCGAGAAGAGCGAGAACATGTGGCCGCCGACGATCGTCGGGCGGCGGGCGAGGTCGCCGAAGGTGATGGCCCGCACGATGCTCTCGGGCTCGCAGACGACGTCGTCGTCCATCATCATCGCGTAGGTCGCGGTGCCCTTGCGGACGGACTCGAGCTGGCCCCGGGCGTAGCCGCCGGAACCACCGAGGTTGCCCTGCTCGTTGATGACCAGCAGGTCACCGAGGGACTTCTCCGCGAGGGCGAAGAGCTCGTGGTCGGCGACCTTCTGGGTCCCTTGCTCGGAGACGAACACCGTGTCCAGATAGGGACGCAGCGTCTCGTCCTCACCGATCTGCGTGAGCAGCTTGGCGCAGAAGTCCGGCTTGTTGACCGTGGTGATGACGATGTCGACGGTGCCGTGCCGCTCGCGGTCTGCCGGCACCTCGGCGGTCCACTCGGCCGTCTCGACGACGGCATCCTCGTCGCCGGCGACGACGTCGTACCAGTACCAGCCGCCGTCGACGAACGGCGTCAGCGTCAGGTCGAAGTCGAAGGTGGCCCGGGTGTCACCAGCGCCACTGCTGTCGACGGTCGCGGCGTCGACGCGCTGCGAGCGGCCGTTGGCCGTGGACTTGTAGACCGTCACACTGGCGCCCCGGCCGGCGATCGTGACCGACAGCCGCACCTCGCTGACGACGCTCCAGCGGCGCCAGTAGGACGCGGGGAAGCCGTTGAAGTACGTGCCGAACGACATCTTGCTGCCCTGCTGCACCCGGAACGCCGTGCGCGACAGGATCTGGTCGGGGTGCACCGCGCGGCCGGTCGAGGTGGACTGCCGGATGGCGGCGTTGTTGAGGTCCTTGGCGGCTCGGTTGCCGCCGATGTCGTAGCGGTCGGCGTCGAGCCGCGGCTCCTCCGGGTCGACGTACAGCGCGAACACGTCGGTGTCGCGGTCGATCGGGAGGATCTGGCGCTGGAGCAGGCGGCGGACGGTCGGCGCCGCCTGGTCAACGGTCTCGGCTGTCGTCGTGCTCATTCGTCGACCCCTCCAGAGGTGAGCGTGGCGCCGTCGGCGAAGTGCGGCTTGAGCTTGTTCTCGTACATCGAGAGGGCCGACCCGATGGCCATGTGCATGTCGAGGTACTTGTACGTACCCAGCCGGCCGCCGAACAGCACCATCGGCTCGGCCTTCGCGAGCTCGCGGTACTTCAGCAGCTTCGCGCGGTCCTCGGCCGTGTTGATCGGGTAGTACGGCTCGTCGTCGTCCTCGGCGAACCGGCTGTACTCGTGCACGATCACGGTCTTGCCGGGCAGGTGGGTCTTCACGCGCTCGGGGTGGAAGTGCTTGAACTCGAGGATGCGCGTGTACGGCACGTCCTCGTCGTTGGCGTTGACCACCGAGGTGCCTTGGAAGTCGTCGACGTCGATCACGCTCTGCTCGAGGTCGACCGTCCGCCAGGAGAGCCGGCCCTCGGAGTTGCCGAAGTACTCGTCCACGGGGCCGGTGTAGACGATCGGCACCCTGCCCTTGTAGTCGTCGGCCACGTCGAAGAAGTCGGTCTCGACCCGCACCTCGATGTTGGGGTGGTCGGCCATCCGGGTCAGCCACGCGGTGTAGCCGTCGGTGGGCAGACCCTCGTAGGTGTCGTTGAAGTAGCGGTTGTCGTAGGTGTAGCGGACCGGGAGCCGGGTGATGATGTCCGGGCTCAGCTCCTTGGGGTCCGTCTGCCACTGCTTGGCGGTGTACCCCTTCACGAACGCCTCGTAGAGCGGCCGCCCGATCAGGCTGATCGCCTTCTCCTCGAGGTTCTGCGCGGTGTCGGTGTCGAACTCGCTGGCCTGCTTGGCGATCAGCTCGCGCGCCTCGTCAGGGGTGTGCGCCTTGCCGAAGAACTGGTTGATGAGTCCGAGGTTCATCGGGAACGAGTAGACCTGCCCCTGGTACTTCGCGAAGACCCGGTGCTGGTAGCCGGTGAAGGTGGTGAACCTGCTGACGTACTCCCACACCTTCTCGTTGGACGTGTGGAAGAGGTGGGCGCCGTACTTGTGCACCTCGATGCCCGTGGTCGGCTCCTTCTCGGAGTACGCGTTGCCGCCGAGGTGGTGGCGACGCTCGAGGACCAGGACCTTCAGTCCGAGGTCGCTGGCACAGCGCTCGGCGATGGTGAGGCCGAAGAACCCGCTGCCGACGACGACGAGGTCGGGGAGGTCGGACACGTAGGGCTCTCCTTGACTTTTTCGCCCGGAACAATTCTCTTCGTGATGAATAACGGGCAGACAACCCTGTCGAGTCTAGCGAGGCGTGGTTGTCTCTCCCGATTCCACGACGCCACTCGCGCGCCCGCGCTGCATGGCTCTGGCGCCCCGGATGGCACGGATCACATTGCCCGCCTCCGCCCGGCCGCCCCGCAGCGGGCTGAGCGCGACCACGGCGGCGGTGATGGCGTACGGCTTGGCCCGCACGAGCGCGTTCTCGCCGTGGCGGAAGTGCACCACGAAGAGGTTGCGGTACATGTAGAAGCCCTTCCACGTGTCCAGCGCGTGCCGCTGCGAGAAGGGCAGCTGCCGGACCAGGACCGCGTCGCGCACGGCCCAGATCCGGAAGCCGGCCTTGCGGGCCCGCAGGGCGAAGTCCGCGTCGTCGTAGAAGATGAAGAACTCCGCGTCGGGCAGCCCGACGGCCTCGACCACCTCGCGGCGCACCAGCAGTCCCTCGAACGCCACCACCTCGATCTCCGCGAGCGGCGGCATGGCCTCACGGGTCCCGTACGTCGTCTCGACGCTCGAGGTCTTGGGCTTGATCGCCAGCGGGTTGCGCAGGTCGAAGCTGGTCGCGGACTTCTCGACCAGGTTCCCGTCGAGGTCCTCGCGGACGCACATCAGGCAGTCGGAGTGCTCGGCGTCGACGCCCATGAGGACGGCCAGGCAGTCCGGGGCCGGCACCACGTCGTCGTCCATCAGCCAGATGCGGTCCCAGCCACCGCCGTACGCCGTCTCCATGCCGATCCGGAAGCCGCCCGCTCCGCCGACGTTCTCCTCGCTCCGGATCATGGTCAGAGGAAGGTCGCCACCGTCCTCGATCTTGGCGAGCACCTGAGGGGTGTGATCGCCGCTGGCGTTGTCGACCACGATCACGGTGGCGATCGGGTACGTCTGGAGGACCAGGGCGTCGAGCATCCGGGCGAGCAGGTCGGCCCGGTTGTGGGTGACCACGACGACGGCGACGGTCTCGGCGGGCTCAGCCACGCAGGTACCTCCGGTGGCCGGTGAAGTCGCCGCGCAGCCCGGCCAGCATCGCCCGGGCACTGAGCAGCAGGCGGGCGGGGTTCGGCCGGGTGAAGCTGTAGAACCACGCGGTCTTGGCCACGAACGCCAGCGCCGCCGGCCAGCCGCGGTAGTCGCGGAGGTTGACGAGGTTGTTGCGCGCCATGCAGTAGTGCTTGAGGTCGCTGGGGCTGTGGTTGTACGTCGTCCGGCCGAACGCCATGGGCGTCCCGAGGTCGTCGGTGGCCGGGTGCAGGAACCGCGCGGCCACGACCGTGCCGGTGCGGGCGCCGGCCCGGCGGGCCCGCCAGAGGTACTCGACGTCGTCGCCCCAGATGAAGAACTCCTCGCGGGGGGTGCCGATGCGCTCGACGAGGTCGCGGGTGACCAGCACGCCGTTGAACGGGATGACGACGTCCGCGATCACGCCGTCGCGGGCGGCCGTCTCGACCTCGGCCATCCGGTGCACGACCGCGGCCCGGCCCGGGAGCCGGATCGGGAAGCACAGGCGGGACGGGTCCTGCTCGGCGAGCACGCTCGGTCCCCAGAAGTCGAACTCGTCGTGGTCGAGCAGCACCTTGAGGCAGTCGGGCTCGGGGATGCCGTCGTCGTCCATCAGCCAGACCAGGTCGGCACCCCGGTCGACTGCGGCGGCCAGGCCGACGTGGAAGCCACCCGCGCCCCCGCGGTTGTCGGTGAGAGCCATCGGCACGACCGGAACCGGCTGGGAGGCCAGCCACTCCCCCGTGCCGTCGGTCGACGCGTTGTCGACCACCAGGATCTCGGCGAGGCCCTCGGTCTCCAGCAGCCGCGGCACCAGCCGCTGCAGCAGCGCCAGCCGGTTGAAGGTCACCACGACCGCGACGATGCGCAGGTTCGCGGGTGCTTCGGTCACGCGGGCCAGTGTGTCAGCAGCTGGCGCCGAGGTCGTCGGTCTGGTTGGCGGCGTAGCCGTCCGACAGGTTGCCGACCGACCCACCCGTGACGACCTCCGGCTGGGGCGCCGGCTCGGTCGCGGCCGGCGACGTGGTGTCGGCCGGAGTGGACGCGGGCGTCTCGGCGGGGGCCTCGGAGGTGGGGGTGTCGGCGGGCGCGGCCAGCGTCGTCTCGGGCTCGGCGTCGGCCGGTGTGGTCGGCGTACGGCCCTCGGCCCGCGCGATCGCGGCGGCCACCATCTTCTTGATGGTGGGGACGTCCGGGTGGGCGGTCACGACCATCGGGGGCACGAGGGAGACGGTGGAGATCTTCTGGCTCCTGGCCTGGAGGGCGAGGGAGACGAAGCGGTCCACCTCGCCCGGCGGGATGTTGGTGGAGATCATCGCGGACGACGCCGTGGCGATCGCCTCGAAGTTCTTGACCGCGGTCTGCGGGCTGATCTGTCGGAGCATCGCACCCATCACGCACTTCTGGCGCGCCATGCGGGAGTAGTCGTCGGAACCCTCCCGGGCGCGGGAGAACCACAGCACGTCGTGACCGTCGAGCTTGCGGGTACCGGGCTGGATGTAGCCGGTGACGTCGCTGCCGAGGCCACCGACCGGGATCGGCTGGCGGACGTTGAGGGTGACGCCGCCGACGGCGTCGACCAGGTCGCGGAAACCCTGGAGGTTGACCATCGCCCAGTAGTTGATCTCGACGCCGGTGATGCCCTCGATGGCCATGATCGTGGCGTCCACGCCCGGCTGCTTGGACTTGCCGAAGAGGGCGGCGTGGTCCTGGGCCCAGGTGCTGACGCCGTTGAGGTAGCAGCCCTCGCAGTCGAAGCCCTTCGGGAACTGCTCCGCCATCACCGAGCCCTTGGCGAACGGGAAGTTCGCCATGTTGCGGGGCAGGCCGATCAGCACGGTGCGGCCGGTCTCCTCGTCGATGCTGGCGATGGTCATCGAGTCCGGGCGCAGGCCCCAGCGGCCGGCGCCGGAGTCGCCGCCGAGGAGCAGCACGTTGTAGCGGCCGTGGTGGGAGTCCGAGACGTGCTCGCCGGCGAACATGGTCAGGATGAAGTCGCGCTGCACCCCGACGATGTGGGCGCCGAAGAGCAGCGTGCCGGCCACCGAGAAGCACAGCACCCCGTTGAAGCCGACCACGGCGCGGCGGTGGTTCAGCGAGAGGCTCAGCGGCTGCCCGAGGCGCCAGGCGTCGACGAGGAGGGCGGCCCAGCCGACCGCCAGCGCCATCAGCGCGAACCGCAGCAGGAGAAGCAGCGCGGTGTCCGAGGCGAGCCAGAAGACGTACTCGTGCCACACCAGCCCGGTGGGGATGCTCAGCACCGCGAAGGCCACGAGCACCAGCCAGATCCGGATGGCGATCTGGCCGACCTTCCGGTTGCCCGCGGCCAGCTGGGCCGAGCCGGGGACGACGAGGGTCATCGTCATCAGCATCAGCGCCCGGCGGTAGCGCACGCGGGCGGCCCGTTCGCGGGTCGTGGCGCGCGACAGGGCGAGGTCGGACCCGGGGGAAGATGCGGGCGGCATCGCTGGGTGCCTCTCTAGCTGGGGAAGGAGCACGAGATTGCCCCGTCAGTATCACCAGTCACAGCGGCCCCAGCCGCGTTCGACGCGCCGACGCGGTCCGCAAGGCCTCAGCAGGTAGGTTCACCGCCATGACGGGTTCCCCTCCCGGGCGTCCTCCGGGCGACGGCGCACCCGAGGAGGGCACGCCCGAGTTCGAGTGGCTGTACGGCGCCGGGGGCAGCGGCGCGACGGGTGGCGCCAGCGGCAAGCATCGCGCCTCCGACGACGCGACGCGCCCCGTGCCGAGGCAGCGCCGACCCGAGGACACCCAGGCGAGCGAGGCCGCCCAGGACCTGAGCCAGCGCTTCGGCCAGCCGCCTCCCCAGCCACCCCCGGCCGCCGCCGGCCGCCCCGAACCCCAGCAGCCCGTCCAGCCCACCCCCCAGCCCCCCCAGGACACCCAGGTCATGTCGATCCAACCGCCGTCGCAGTCGAAGGCCGCCCTCAGCGGCAGCCAGCGGCGCGCGCAGCTGAAGTCCGACCAGGAACGCCAGACGGCCGAACGGTCGACCCGACCGACCCCGCCGCCCCTGGCCCCGACGCCGGGGCAGCGGCAGCGCGGCCGGTTCCGCTTCCGGTTCCGCTACGTGTTCCTGCTCCTGCTGCTGTGGCTGGTGTTCCTGGTCGTGGTCCCGTTGATCGCCTGGAACAAGGTCAGCAAGGTCGAGGCGATGCCGACCGGTGAGCGTCCCGGCGACCAGCCCGGGACGACGTACCTGCTGGTCGGCAGCGACTCACGAGCCGATCTCTCGGCCGAGGAGCGCAAGGAGCTCGGCACCGGCGGCGCCACCGGTCAGCGCACCGACACCATCATGTTGCTGCACACCGGCTCGGGCCCGAACCTGCTGATGTCGATCCCGCGTGACTCCCTGGTCGAGATCCCCGGCCACGGCACGAGCAAGATCAACGCGGCCTACGCGTACGGCGGCCCGCAGCTGCTGGTCGAGACCATCGAGGACAACACCGGCATCAAGGTCGACAGCTACGTCGAGATCGGCTTCGGCGGCTTCGTGGGCCTCGTCGACGCCGTCGGCGGGATCGAGATCTGTCCCAAGGAGGACATGGTCGACGCGGACGCCAACCTCCGCATCAAGAAGGGGTGCCAGGAGGTCGACGGCGAGGTCGCCCTCGCGTACGCGCGGTCGCGGCACGCCCAGGAGCTCGGAGACCTCGACCGAGCCGCCCACCAGCGCGAGGTCGTCTCGGCCGTCGGCAACGAGGCGGTCTCGCCCTGGTCGGTCATCAACCCCGTCCGTTGGTGGAACCTCAACATGGCCGCCGCCGACTTCGTGAACATCGACCAGGACACCGGTCCGGTGACCGCGGCCAAGTTCGCGGCCGCGATGACCCAGGTCGACGGCGAGAACGGCCTCACCTGCGGCGTCCCGATCTCCGACCTCGCGGTCCACTGGGACGAGGTTCGCTCCGAGCGGATGTTCCAGAAGATCCAGCAGGACGACACCGCCAGCATCGGCAAGGAGCTCTGCTCCCCCTCCGGCCTGCCCCGCTAGGCGAACGAGCCGCCGATCTCGCGGCTGTGGCCGACGAAGGTGGCCACCACCGTCGCTCCGGTCGGCCCGGTGCCGGTGACCTCGACGTCGTAGACGCCCGAGCGCCCCTCGCGGCTGCGCTCGGTGGCGGTCGCGGTCAGGACGTCGCCGAGGTGGGTCGGGGCGCGGAACCTGATCTCGGCGCCGGCGGCGACCGTACGCCGGTCGTAGCTGTTGCAGGCGAATGCGAAGGCCGAGTCGGCCAGGGTGAACGTGAGGCCGCCGTGGCCGATGGCGTGGCCGTTCACCATGTCCTCGCGCACGGTCATCCGGACCACCGCCCGACCGGGGCCGACCTCGACGATCTCCATGCCCAGGGCCTGGCTGGCACGGTCCCCGGCCCACATCGCCGCGGCCGCGGACTCGGCGACCTCCTGCGGTCCGGTCACCCCAGCGTCCGCTCGAGGAGCGCCTCGAGCACGCGGTAGTGCCGCTCGGCCGACTCCTCGTGGTAGGCCGGGGTGTCGTTCATCGTGTAGCCGTGCGGGGCGCCGGCGTACACGTCGTTGATGAAGAGCAGCCCCGCCGCCGAGAGCGCATCGCCGAGCCGGCCGACTGCTTCTGGCGGCATGGACCGGTCGTGGTCGGCGTGCCCGAAGACGAACTCTGCGCGTGCCTGCGGGATGCCGAGGTGCGGGCTGTCGGGGTCGTCGGTCGCCAGACCACCCCCGTGGAACCCACCGACCGCCGCGACCTGGTCGGGGTGCCCGGTGGCGGTGCGGACCGCGAGGCGGGCGCCCATGCAGTAGCCGGTGGTGCCGATGCCGCCGTCGGCACAGCGCTCGTGCAGGGCGGCGAGGTACGACGGCGCGTCGGCCGCCAGGTGGTCCGGGGTCAGGGCCCGGACCCGCTCCATCGCGTGGTCGCGGTCGTCGACGAGGTCGGCGACCGACCCGTGCCGGTGGAAGACGTTCGGCGCCAGCACCGTGTAGCCCCACCCCGCGATGCGCCCCAGCATGTCCGCGATCTGGGGGCGTAGACCGTAGGCGTCCATGAAGAACAGGACGCCGGGAGCGCTGCCGTCCTCGGGACCGGCGAGGTACGCCTCCGCCGTGCCGTCGGGGACGGGGATCTCGATGGTCTTCAGCTCAGCCGTCACCCCGTCAGGTTATTCGGCGGTCCGATCCGGACGTCGACCTGTCACGACCGCCCCATGCCTCGAACGCCTCGTGCGCCGTGAGTCCGTGCAGAGCGGGGGTCGAGTGGTGAGGTCACGGCAGCTCGGACTGGATCCCGTTGAGCAGCTGGCGGGCCATCACGATGCGCTGGACCTGGTTGGTGCCCTCGTAGATCTGGGTGATCTTGGCGTCGCGCATCATCCGCTCGACGGGATAGTCGCGGGTGTAGCCGTAGCCACCGAGCACCTGCACGGCGTTGGTGGTGACCTCCATCGCGACGTCCGAGGCGAAGCACTTGG
>JAICRP010000034.1 GCA_025966445.1 Nocardioides sp. | reverse complement strand
CGCCAGTTCGAGCACTCCCCGGCAGGCGCCGCGGATGGCGGCCACCAAGTCGTCCGGGTGCGCGTCGAAGGCGCGCTCGACCTCGGCCAGGAACAGCGCCAGCTCGCGCAGCACCATCTCCTCGGCCAGTTGGGGCTTCGACCCGATCTCGTTGTAGACCGTCTGCCGGCTGACGCCCACCCGGTCCGCGAGCTTGGTCATGGTGATCGCGGCCCACCCGGACTCGCTGGTCAGCTGGGCCGCCGCGGCCACGATGCGCTCGTGGGTGGTCACGGTGCTCACGGTGCTCACCTGGCTCACGGTACGACGGATGCCTCCACGGGGACGAAGTCGACCTTGTCGCGCACGCCGCAGTCGGGGCAGCACCAGGTGTCGGGGATGTCCGCCCACGCCGTGCCGGCGGCGAACCCTTCGCGCTCGTCGCCGGTCACCACGTCGTAGGTGTACCCGCAGCCGGGACATCGGGCGGTCAGGACCTCCCCCTCCAGGGGTCTCGTGAGAGGCGCCGGGGCGCCTTCCTCGACCCTCGGAGACGCGGGCGGCGGGTACTTCGCCAGGATCCTGTCGCGCTTCCCCGGGCTGATGTTCGCCCGGGACAGGTCGCCGTCGAAGTGCCTGAGCACGCGGGGGTCCATCACACGGCGCCAGACGGCGGGAACGATGGCGAGCACGATCATGCCGGCGTACCCGGTCGGCAGCACGGGGGACTCCTGGTAGTCGCGCAGCGTCTGGTACCTCCGGGTCGGGTTGGCGTGGTGGTCGCTGTGCCGCTGCAGGTGGTAGAGCAGCACGTTGGTCGCGATGTTGTTGGAGTTCCACGAGTGGGAGGGGTCCACCCGCTCGTACCGCTGCCGCTCGCCCACGCCGACCTTCTGACGCAGCATCCCGTAGTGCTCCATGTAGTTGACGACCTCGAGGAGCGAGAGCCCGACGACCGCCTGGACGAGGAGGTACGGCGTGATGTCGACGCCGAGCCACGCGACCAGGCCGCCCCACAGGACGGCGGTCATCAGCCAGGCGTTGAGGACGTCGTTCGAGAGCCGGAACGGGTGCTGCTTGCGGCGCGCGATCCGCCGCTTCTCGAGGTTCCAGGCAGACCGCACCGAGCCGACGACCGTGCGTGGCCAGAAGGCGTAGAAGCTCTCGCCCACCCGGGCGGACGCCGGGTCCTCCGGCGTCGCGACCCGGACGTGGTGCCCGCGGTTGTGCTCGATGTAGAAGTGGCCGTAGCCGCTCTGGGCGAGCGCGATCTTCGACAGCCAGCGCTCGTTGGCCTCCTTCTTGTGCCCCAGCTCGTGCGCCGTGTTGATGCCGATGCCGCCGATGCAGCCGATCGAGACCGCCAGGCCGACCTTGTCGACCACCGACAGGTCACCGTTGGTCGAGATGAGCCACATCGCCCCGACGAACCCGGCGTACTGGATCGGCAGGAAGGCGTAGGTGATCCAGCGGTAGTACCTGTCCTTCTCGAGCGCTTCGATCACGTCGTCGGGCGGGTTGGAGCGGTCGAGGCCGGCAACCAGGTCGATGGCCGGCACGATCACGAGGATCACGATCGGGCCGATCCAGAACCAGATCCCCCATCCGGTCAGCGCCCACATGCCGAAGCCGACGAAGGCCAGCGACGGCACCACGAGGCCGATCAGCCACAGGGAGCGCTTGCTGTCCGTCCACTGCTGGGTGGATCCGGTCGAGACGGGGCCACTGGCTGCCATTCCTCGATGCTTTACAAATTGCCTTCTTTTGTCAACCCAGGGTGGCCAGCCGCTGGGCGAGCTCCGCCAGCTCGGCCGCGCCCGGCACCCCACGCGTCGCGAGCTCGGCAGCGCGCGCCTGGACGTCGTACGCGCTGGCCCGGGGCCGGCCGTCGACGCCGTCACCCTGGGCGATCTGGGCGAGGTCGGCCACGGCCGTGGCCAGCGCCAGGGAGTCCGACATCGGGGCGTCGGGGTCGGCCGCGAGCAGTGGCGCGCCGGCGGAGGCGGGAGCGTTCGTGCCAGGCGTCTTCCAGAGCACCTGGGCGGTGCCGATCGTCGTGCCCGGAGCGACGCCGGGGGTCGTCCACACCTCGTACAGCGCGCTCGCGTGGTGCCCGGCGCCGAGCTCGCCCGCGTCCGCGGAGAGGTCGGCGAACGAGTGGTCGTCCATGGCGCGGTTCTCGTACCCGACGAGGCGGTAGGACGAGACGAGCTCGGGGTCGAAGGACACCTGCGTACGTGCGTCGTCGGCGACCGGGGCGAGCAGGCTGGTGAGCTCGTCGACGTAGAGGACCTGCGCCTCCTCGTAGGTGTCGACGTACCGGTAGAAGCCGTCCCCCTGGTCCGCGAGCTGCTCCATCAGGTGGTCGTTGTAGTTGCCCATCCCGTAGCCCACGGTGACCAGGTGGATGCCCTCACGGCCGGCCTCCGCGATGCTGGCGGTGATGCCCTCGGGGCCGGTCATGCCGACATTGGCCACCCCGTCGGAGCAGAGCACCACGACGTTGATGCCGCCGGGACGGTACGCCGACCGGGCCTGCTCGTAGCCCAGCGACAGACCGTCGGCCAGGTTGGTGCTGCCCCGCGGGTACAGGTCCTCGACCGAGGCCAGCACGCGCTCGCTCTCGGAGACCGGGGTCGGCGGGAGGAGCAGCTCGACCCGGTCGTCGAAGCTGACCACCGAGACGGTGTCGTCGGGGCGCAGCGACTCCGCCAGCAACGCCAGGGAGTCCTTCACCAGGCCGATGCGGTTGCCCTCGCCCATGCTGCCCGAGCGGTCCACGACCAGGGTCAGGTTGACCGACGGTCGCTCCGCGGCTGCGACCTCGCGGGCGGTGACAGCCACCCGGACCAGCTGCGCGCCGCCGGCGTCGGTCCGGACGCCCGACTCGGCGCGGACGGCGAGGTCGGCCTCGGTCGGGGCCGGGTCGCCGTACGCGAACGCGTTGACCCACTCCTCCGCGCGCACCGACTCCGGCGGCGGCCGGGTGCCCTGGGCGACGTACGCCTGCGCGATCCGGTAGGAGCCGTTGTCGACGTCGAGGGCGAACGTGGAGAGCGGGTCGCTCGCGGCGTCCACGTAGCCGCTGACCCGCTCGTCCTCGAAGGTGGTGCCCGGCTCGTTCGGCTGGGCGGGCGGGGCGTGGCTGCCCTGCACGTCGGTGGCGTCCCGGCCACCGGTGTCGTCCTCACCCCCGCACGCGGTCAGGACGAGCGCACTCGCCGTCACGAACGGGATCCAGGCGTACCGCAGTGGTGTCGTCATGTCGGCTGCGACGGGGCTGTGCCGAGGCGCGTTCCGCGATCTCGGTCCCGCGACCCGATCGTGACCTGACCGTCATCCCCACGTGACGGGGGCGGACCTCCAGAGGTCGACGAGGTCGAGCTCGTCGGAGCGGTTCCACAGGGTCAGGTACACCGCCACGGCCGGACCCTCGAGGCGTACGTCGCAGCGGTCGGCGACCTCGTCGCTCGGGACCACCGTGACGACGGCCGGCGCCGGACCGACCTCGACCAGCCAGCCGGTAGGCGACTCCTCGGCAACCACCCCGACCACCATCGGCGACTCGCTGCGCAGGCGGCTCTTGTTGCGCGTCATGAATCCGGCCAGCAGCTCGTCGATGCCGTCGACAGCGACACCGGGGTCGATCGCGGTGTCGGCGGACGTCGGGTAGCGGCCGAGGGCGGCGGCCAGCGCGTCGACGGAGTGGATCGTCGTCTCGTGGCACTGCCGCCGCGCCCAGAACGCCCGCGGGCCGGGGGCGTCGTTGAGGAACACGACCGTCTGCACGTCGTCGGGGGCGGTCGTGATCGCAGCGACCAGGTCGATGGCGCCGTCCCGGAGCCAGTCGACCGGGCTCGGCGCCCGCCGGCCGGCCCGCTCCGTCGCGTCGATCTCGATCGTCCGGCCGCGGAGGTTGGCCGCCGCCCAGCGGTGCACCATCCCCTGGTGCCCGATCAGGCGACGTACGGTCCAGTCCGGGCAGGTCGGCACGGGGACGTCGAGCCCGGCCTCCTGGGCGTGCCGCGCGAACGCCGACACCGCGTCGCGCAAGGCGGCGAGGTGCTGGTCCGGCGTCAGGGTGGTGGGCACGCGGCGAAGGGTCTCACGGCGGGTGCCTCCGGGGCCTGCCGTTATCGGCGCCAGTGGCTCAGCTCGCGAGGGGTTGGGAGTCCGGGGCGTAGTCGGAGGTCGTGCAGACCTGGGCCTTCAGCGGGAGCCGCCACGTGTGCTTGAGGCTGGGCACACGCAGGGTGACCAGCGTCGCGGCGGCCTCCTGGCACTCGTCGTCGGGCACGGGAGCGGGGTCCGTCCAGTGGATGACGGTCGTGGCCGTCTCGCCGGGCGCCAGGGTCACGGCACCGCTGCCGGCGCTCAGGGCGCCCTTCACGCCGAGGGCCCCGGACCAGTCCCGGAAGCCGGCCTTGGTGGCGGTCCCGGCCGAGCACGCGTCGTCACCGACGTTGGTCAGGCGGACGGTGAGATAGCGGTTGCCGGCGGCCCCTTCGAGACGTCCCTTGACGACGTACAGGCTGTCGGCGCCGCACATGTCAGCGGCCGACGCCGGGGGCAGCACGGCGACGAAGGTGCCGGCGATCGCCAGGCCGGCCGCCAGGGCTGCGAGCAGGCGCGGTCCGTGCGAGGTGGATGGGTCCATGGTCGTGCCTCCGATTCAGCGGGTCCCGGAACGGGGCCCTTCCAGTGTGACGCCGGGTCGGTTGCCTCGGTTGTCGCGGGTGCGGGAGATTGGCCGGATGAGCGACGAGACACGCGACCTGCCCTTCGGCATCGACTTCGGCGGCTCGGGCATCAAGGGGGCGCCCGTGGACCTCGAGGCCGGCGACTTCGCCGCCGAGCGGGTCCGGATCAAGACCCCCCAGCCCTCGACGCCCGAGGCGGTGGCCGGGGTGTTCGCCGAGCTGCTCGCGGGCTTCGACGACTCCTCGGGTTCGGTCGGCGTGACCGTGCCCGCGGTCGTCCGGCACGGCGTGGTGAGCTCGGCCGCCAACATCGACGCCAGCTGGATCGGCACCGACGCCGACGCGCTGTTCACGAAGGCCACCGGGCGTGACGTGCACGTCGTCAACGACGCCGACGCCGCAGGGCTGGCCGAGGTGAGGTACGGCGCGGCGATGGGCCGCGGTGGGCTGGTCATCGTGACCACGCTGGGCACGGGCATCGGCTCGGCGATCCTGTACGACGGCGTGCTGGTGCCCAACTCCGAGCTCGGCCACCTCGAGATCGACGGGCACGACGCCGAGGACCGCGCCGCCAGCTCGGTCAAGGAGCTGGAGGGGCTGTCCTACCCGGAGTGGGCGCAGCGGCTCACGGTCTACTACCGGACGCTGGAGAGGCTGTTCTCCCCCGACCTGTTCGTGGTCGGGGGCGGCGTCAGCAAGGACGCCGACGAGTTCATGCACCTGATCGGCATCGAGACCGAGATCGTGCCGGCCAAGCTGGAGAACCGGGCCGGGATCGTCGGGGCGGCCCTCTGGGCCGCCGAAGCCGGCGACGAGCACTAGACGGGCGACTGGGCCGACTACTCGGCGGCCAGGGCCTTCTCGATGTCCTCGCGCAGCTCGGCGGGATCGGTCAGCGGCTTGTAGCGACCGATCACCGCGCCGTCACGACCGACGAGGAACTTGGCGAAGTTCCAGGTGATCTTGCCGCCGACGAGGACGCCGGCCTTCTTCTCGCTCTTGAGCCACTCGTAGAGCGGGTGCGTGTCGGGGCCGTTGACGTCGATCTTGGCGAACATCGGGAACGTCACGCCGTACGAGGTCTCGCAGAACTCCGCGATCTCGCCCTCGGAGCCGGGCTCCTGGTGGCCGAACTGGTCGCACGGGAAGCCCAGCACGGTGAAGCCGCGGTCGCCGAGGTCGGTGTACAGCTCCTGGAGTCCGGCGTACTGCGGCGTCAACCCGCACTGGGAGGCGGTGTTGACGACCAGCACGACCTGGCCGAGGTAGTCGGACAGCTCGACCTGCGAGCCGTCGATGCCAGTCGCGGTGAAGTCCCCGAGAGTCGTGGTCACGTCGACGAGTCTGCCACCCGTCCCCGAATGGCGGCCGCGACGGCCTGGGGCACGGCCGGGTTGAAGACGCTGGGGATGATGAAGTTCGGGTTGACCTCATCGTCCTTGACCACGTGCGCGATCGCGTCGGCGGCGCGCAGCAGCATGTCGAGGGTGATCTCCTTGGCGCGGGCGTCGAGCAGGCCGCGGAAGACGCCGGGGAAGGCGAGCACGTTGTTGATCTGGTTGGGGTAGTCGGAGCGTCCGCTCGCGACCACGGCGGCGTACTTGTCGGCTTCCGCGGGGTCGACCTCGGGGTCGGGGTTGGCCAGGGCGAAGACGACGGCGTCGGTGGCCATGTCCTTGATCCAGAGCGGGTCGAGCACGCCGGGCGCGCTGACCCCCACGAAGACGTCGGCGCCGCGGAGCCCGTCGTGAAGGTCGCCGCGGACCTTGCGGGGGTTCGTCCGCGCGGCGAGGCTCGCCTTGTTGTGCGGCAGGCTCGCGTCGTCGGAGGAGAGGCAGCCCTCGCGGTCCCAGACCACGATGTCGGTGATCCCGGCGGCCAGCATCAGCGTGACGATCGCCGTGCCCGCGGCCCCCGCACCGGCGACGACGACACGGACGTCGGCGAGCTTCTTGTCGACCACCCGCAGGGCGTTCGTCAGTGCCGCCATCACCACGATCGCCGTGCCGTGCTGGTCGTCGTGGAAGACCGGGATGTCGAGGCTGGCCCGCAGCCGGGCCTCGATCTCGAAGCAGCGGGGGGCGGCGATGTCCTCGAGGTTGATGCCACCGAAGCCCGGCGCGATCATCTCGACGGCCTTGACGATCTCGTCGGTGTCCTGGCTGGCCAGGCAGATCGGCCACGCGTCGATGTTGGCGAACCGCTTGAACAGCGCCGCCTTGCCCTCCATCACCGGCAGCGCCGCGCCGGGCCCGATGTTGCCGAGGCCCAGCACCGCGGAGCCGTCGGTCACCACGGCGACGGTGTTGCCCTTGATCGTCAGCCGCGAGATGTCCTCGGGGTGCTCGGCCAGCGCCATGCTCACCCGCCCGACGCCCGGGGTGTACGCCATCGACAGGTCGTCGCGCGTACGGAGCGGGACCTTGGAGGTGACCTCGATCTTTCCGCCCAGGTGCAACAGGAACGTCCGGTCGCTGACCTTGTAGACCTCGACGTCCTCGATCTCGCGCACGCACTCGACGAGGCGCTCGGAGTGCGTCGCGTCGGCGGCGCTGCACGTCACGTCGACGACCAACCGGTCGTGGCTGGAGTCGGCGACGTCGATCGCAGTGACGATCCCGCCCTCGCGCGCGATCGCCGTGGCGACCTTGCCCACCACGCCGTGGTCCGGGGCGGTGTGCAGGCGCATGGTGATCGAGTACGACGAGGCGGTGGCCGACATGCGGCCACCCTGTCCCGGTTCGTCGGTTACGAGCAAGTAGGGGTGCCCGGGTCACCCGATGATGGGACCGCGGGCGCGGGCGGGGGAGCCGACGGGGACGGGGTTCTCGTACCCGGCGAGGGTGACGACCACCTGACGGTCACCGACGTCGAGCACGACCTCGGCGTCGTCGGCCGACAGGACCGTGCCGACGGCCTCGTAGGCGTCGTCGGGCTGACGCCCGAGGGAGCCGGGCTCGTCGGGGTCGGCGGCCTCGAGGGGGCTGTTGGCACGGATCAGCACGGTCGGGCGGCGCCGGCCGACTCGGACCCACCACAGGCCCACCGCCAGGACGAGGGCGTCGGCGACGGCCACCATGACGTACGGCGCCTTGCTGCGGATCTCACCGTCGACCCGGTGGGCCTCCGGGCGGTCCACCAGCACGCGGACCCCGATCTCCTTGCTCGCGGCGGCCTCCTCGTACGTCGCCCGGTCGACCTCGGCGGAGTAGTTGTCCTGGTCGGGGTCGATCTCCGCCGGCAGCCGGAAGGCGACCAGGTAGGCGTCCCCGTTCTGCGTGGTCTGGATGACGGTGGCGGTGACGTCGACACCGGAGCGCTCGATCTGCGCACGGGTGACCACCGTGGTGATGAGCGGAAAGGTGAGGACGACCAGCATCACCACGACGAAGATCAACCGTCGGGTCCGTGCGCTCCACGGGAAGCCGCCCATCAGAAGCCACACACCTCGGCGGCGTAGGAGAACGCCTCGTCGGTGACCTCGGGGCTCATCGCGACCCGGACCTGCGCCGGCTCCCCGTCGATCGTGACGTTGACGAAGAACGTCGTCCCGCCGGTCGCCGAGCCGAACGCGTGGACGTCGCAGCGGGCGGGCTGGGCCGGCAGCTCGATCGTCGCCTCGGGTCCCGTCCCGGTGACCAACTCGTCGACGGTCCAGAAGTCGCCGTCGGCCGACGTGTACAGCGGGGTGCCCGTGACGGTGTCGATCGTGAAGGACCCCTCCCGACCGGTCGGGTGCGCGGTCAACCGGAACAGCGCGACCGCGTCGGCGCCCGAGCCCTGGACGCGGATGCCCGGCGACCACTCCAGCGGGGCGAGCCGCTCGATCGCGCGCTCGGCGCAGCGCTCCTTCGACCACCTGCCCACGACCTGGGTCTCGTCGTCGACCGGGATCTCGACGCTCTCGGAGCCATCGGGGCCGTAGAGGACGGTCACCGTCGCGCCCGCCTCCTCGCCGCCGCACGTGGGCTCGATCAGCTCCAGCGGGTAGCCGCGGTAGGACCCCGACGGGATGGCGCGCAGGCGCTCCCCCTCGACCGGCCGGCTGAGCAGCGCGTCGCGGTAGACGATGCGGCGCGGCCGGATCTCCTCGTGGAGCCCGTTGGTGATCCAGACCTGGAACCGCCCGAGCGCCACGTCACGGCTGGACTGCTGGAGCTCGGCCGTCAGCTCGCCGGACAGGGTCTTCTCCGGGGCGGGCAGCATCGTCAGGGTCTTGACGGGCGAGGACGACGGCGCGGCGGGAGCCGCGCTCTCCGAGCCCGACGACGCGCACCCCCCGAGGACCAGCACGCCGAGGAGCGTCCCCACGATCGCCTGGGCGACGGACCGACTCACGACCCCAGCTCCGCCAGCATCAGCGCGACGCCATGGGCGGTGCGCCCGAGCTCACCGGGGTCCACGCTCTCGTCGGCCGCGTGGATGTGGCAGGCCGGCTCCTCCACGCCGATCAGCAGGATCTCGGCGTCGGGGTGGGCTGCCTGGAGGGTGTTGCAGAGCGGGATCGCCCCGCCCTGGCCGGCCTCGACGAGGTCGCGTCCGTAGGCCGCCCGCATGCCCGTCTCCAGTGCGGCGTACCCCCG
Source organism: Nocardioides sp. (assembly GCA_025966445.1). GTDB lineage: Bacteria > Actinomycetota > Actinomycetes > Propionibacteriales > Nocardioidaceae > Nocardioides. The sequence goes on along the minus strand of JAICRP010000034.1, from coordinate 8,647 downwards.
GCCCTGAGTCCCCGACGCGAACGGCTGCCCCAGCGTCTTGGGCTCGACCGTCACCCGGGCTCCCCACGGCGCGGCGGCCTCGAGGTGGGCGACCAGCAGCCGTTGGGCAGCCGCGGCGTCCTGGCCCGGCGGCACCCGCAGGTTCACCACGGCCCGCGCCTCGTGCTGGATGGCCGCGGTCACACCCGCCACCGACGGCGCGTCGATCGCCAGCACCGTCGCGGCCGGCCGCGCCCACACGGTGTCCGCGACCGAGCCCGACCCGAGCAGCTCGACCCCGGGCAGCACCTGGGCGTCGGCGGCGAAGCGGTCGGCAGGATACGCCGCCCCGCCCCAGGTGCCGGTGTTGTCCAGGCCGTTCACGGTGGTGTCACCGGCGTCGTCGCGGAGGGTCGCCAGCACGGCGATGAGGGCGGCGAGCGCGTCCGGCGCCGCGCCGCCGTACATGCCCGAGTGCCCGGGGCCGGCCATCGTGCGCACCGTCACCAGCACCGAACCGGTGCCGCGCAGGCTGGTCGTCACGGTCGGGGTGCCGAGCTCGACGTTGCCGGCGTCGGCGATGATCATCACGTCGGCTGCGACGATCTCCGGTGACGCGGCCACCAGCCGCGAGAGCCCACCCGTCGACACCTCCTCCGACCCCTCGCAGACGACGCGGACGCCGACCGGCCATGGCCTCGGCAGGGCGCGCAGCGCGGTCAGCAACATGACCAGGTTCCCCTTGCAGTCCGCCGCTCCGCGGCCGTAGAGACGGCCGTCGCGCTCGGTCAGCTCCCACGGGGACGAGGCCCAGGCCGCCGGGTCGGCGGGCTGCACGTCGTAGTGGGAGTAGAGCAGCACCGTGGGCGCGCCCTCCGGTCCGCGCGTGAACCCGACGACGGCGTCGCTGCCGTCGTCGGTGGGCACCCGGCGTACGTCGTCCACCCCCGCCCCGGCGAACAGCTCGACCACCAGGTCGGCGGCCGCCGAGCACGCCTCGGCGTGAGCCCCGTCGTGGACGGAGGGAAGGGCGACGAGCCGGGCGAGGTCCTCGATCACGTCAGCTGTTCCAGGTACTCCGGGAGCATCTGCCACCACGTCGGCCAGTCGTGGTCGTAGTCCGGACCCCAGTCGTCGACCCGGTTGGGCACGCCCTTCGCACCGAGGATCCCGGCCGCCCGCCAGGACTCGCCGGTGTCCTCCCACTTGCCGGACCCGCTGGCCAGCACCACGAAACGCTGCCGCAACGCGTCGAGCGCCGGCCCCTCCAGCCCGGGCAGGAAGTGCAGGGGCGAGGAGAAGAACAGGTCGTCGGTGAAGCCGCCGATGAACCGCTCGACGTCGTAGGTCCCGCTCATGCAGACCGCGGCACGGAACAGGTCGGGGTAGCGGCACACCAGGGCCAGCGCGTTGAACGCGCCGATCGAGGCGCCGGCGACGATCACGGAGTTCGGGCCGCCGGTGTCGGCGTGGATCGCCGGGACCACCTCGTGGGCGACGGCCTGCTGGAACTGGTTGAAGAGCCAGCAGCGGTACGCCGGGTCGCCGTCGTTGACGGTCATCGCCTTCCCCGCGACGGAGTCACAGCTGTAGACCTTGATCCGGCCGTCCTCGACGAGCCCGGCGAGGTGACCGACGAGGTGGTGCCGCTCGACCTCCTCGGCGTCACCGCCAGCAGTCGGGAACACCAGCACCGGGACGCCGAAGTGGCCCCACCGGGCCAGCGTGATGTCCTGCTGCATCCGGTCGGACCGCCAGCGCTCGACCACCTTGTCCATGTCCGTGTCCTCACTCGTAGACGAACTTCTGGTCCCCGGGGTGCAGCCAGGCGAGGCCGTCGCGCAGCCGGTCACGCCAGTTCTCCCAATTGTGGCCGTCCCGCGCCTCGACGTACCTGACCTCCATGCCGGCCTGCCGGAACACCGTCTCCATGGAGCGGTTCGGCGTGATCAGCGGCTCGTACATCCCGCAGGTCAGGTAGATGCGGTCGGCGATCCGACGCGGCCGGGCGCGGTAGCGGTTGACGAACTTCACCACCGGGTCGAAGACCGGACCACCGCCGTGGTCCTGGCCGATGTCGGTGAAGACCAGCGACGGCGACTCGAGGAGCAGCGAGCCGAACACGTCGGGGTACCGGGCGGCGGTCGAGACCGAGGCCACCCCACCGAAGCTCGACCCCATCAAGGTCCGCCCGACGGGGCTGTCGAGGAGCGGGAGCTCCGCGGTCAGCTCGGGCACCAGCTCACGGGCGATGAACCGCGCGTGCGGGGCGTGGTTGGCGTACTCGACCAGCCGGTCCCCGACGGGCGAGACGAACGCGACCACCATCTCCGCGATCTCGTTGCGGTGGATCAGGTTGTCCAGGACGGTCTTGGCCGAGGTGTACTTGAGGTAGTCGAGCCCGTCGTGCACCACGATCAGCGGGTAGCGCACGACGGCGCGGAACCGGGCCGGCAGGTAGAGGTGGTAGCCCACCTGGCGGCGCAGCGCCTTGCTGGCGATGCTCCGCTCGATGACCTCGCCGGGCCGAGCCTCGGGGTCGTGGAGCGTCCAGTCCGGCACCTGGTAGCCCGCCGCCGCGAACACCGAGCTCGCGCCGAACGGCCCGTGCGCCAGCTTGGGGTTGAGCGGGTCGTTGACGAACGACTCGGTGTGGTCGTCGCGGGTGATCTCGAAGCTGTACTCGATCCGCGAGCCCTCGGGGATGTCGGTCGAGACGTACCAGAGGTCGGTGTCCTTCACGTGCCGCAGCCGCAGGGGGTCGGGCAGACCGACCACCCGGTGCCGCACGGACACCTCGTCGGCGTGCCCGCGCCACAGGAACGTCGCCCGCGAGCCCTCGATGATGGGCGCCCCGTGCCGCTCGATGAAGCGGTCGATCGCCGCGCCGTCGAGGGGCTTGCGGTCGAGCAGCCGGTTGATGGCCAGCTTGGACGCGGCTCGGCTCATGAGGCGGCGGCCCCGGTCTCCGTCAGCACGCGAGCATCCTCGGGCACGGACCCGTCCGCGCCGATCTCGACCTGCGTGCCGTCGTCGAGCAGCAGGCAGACGGCCGGCTCGAAGCGGCGGACGAACACCCTCGCGTGCACGGCGTCGTCGAGGCGGAGCCGGCGCCGGGCGTGCGGCATCGCCACCACGTTGCGCACGCGTCCCGTCCCGCGGTCCCACACCTCGGCGCCCTGCACCCCCTGCGGACCGCGGTCGTTGTAGAGCACGACGCGCTCGGTCATCGCCATCGCGCCGGCCGACCAGGCCACGACCGGCACCTCGGGCCGCGGGTCGACCGCGAACAGCCGCAGACAGCGCAGCAGGATGCCGACGTGACCGCCGGCGATCGCCAGGGCGGCCGCGTCGCCGAGCAGCTGGGCGACCTCGTGCCGGTGGCGCGCGATCGGCTCGCTGGCCTCGGGCGACGCGGCCGCCTCCAGCTCGCCGTACAGCTGGTCGACGGTCCGCAGGTACCAGTCGTCGATGTCGCGCACACCCCGGACGGCGTCCGCGAAGGCCGCCTCGGCGACCGCCGGGCGCGCCGGCCGGCGGGCCACGGCGTAGACACTGTCCAGGGCGCGCTGGAGCCGCAGCGAGTAGAGGCCGGCCAGCTCGTCCATCGCGTCGCGGTGCGCCAGCGCCTCGGTCGCGAAGTGCTCGTCGCTGACCAGCACGTCGCTGAGCCGCCCGTACAGGTGCAGGTTGCGGGAGCGGCCCTCCATCACCTCGTCGAGCTCGCCGTCGGCGGACTCGCGGTCCTCCCAGCCGGCGGTCACCGTCGCCACCGGACCCTCGGGCGCGACCGAGCGGACGACGGTGCCCGCGGTCGTGAGGAAGCGCTGCGGGCCGAGGAGAACGGTCCTCACCGGTCAGCCGGCGTGGACCCGGACGCTGCGCCCGATGTCGTCGAGCATCGAGCGTGCGGTGTCGTAGTCGGGGTGACGCAGCCGCACCCACGCGTTCGCCATGTAGCCCGCCTCGACGGGCTGGGTCGCCGTACCGATGTCGGGCAGGTGCGCGTCGATGATCCAGTCGCCGAAGCGCCAGTTGACGTCGTCGAGGCCGCTGTAGCCGCGGATGTGGCCGTCGTGGTCGGGGCGGAGGGCGACGATGCCGGCGGCGTACTTGCGCGTCATCGCGTTCTCCGGGCCGCCGTGCACGATCGCATGGGCCCACTCGCGGTAGACGTCGACGTCGTTCGCGGCGGAGTACAGGTCCCAGGCACCGACGCCCGGAGGCCTGCAGCCGATCTCGGAGAAGCGCAGGCCCTTCGGGCCGTAGAACCACTCCATGTGCGTGGCCGACGTGGTGATGCCGAGGGCCTCGACGACGCGGTGGCCCATCGCGCGCACCTCGTCGTAGAAGGCCGAGCCGCCGATCCGGTTGGTGGTGATGAACTGTGGGCTGATCCAGCGGTGCCGCATCGCCTCGAGCACGTTGGGGTAGTAGTGGGTGGCCCAGTCGTGGACGATGTGGCCGTCGACGGTGATGGTGTCGTAGAAGCCCTCGTGCCCCTCGACGAACTCCTCGACGGCGATCGAGCCGGCGCCGCCGAAGTCACCCAGGGCGCGGTCGACGTCGGCCATCGAGTCGACGCGGACGGTGCCCTGCGCGCCGGCCCCGCTGCGGGGCTTGAGGATCAACGGGAAGCCGGCCTCCTGGGCGAACGCGCGGACCTCCGCGGCGCTGTCGGCGGCCGTCGACGCCGCCGTGGGCACCCCGGCCCGGCGCAGCGCGTCCTTCATCGACGGCTTGTCGCGGCACAGCCAGGTCGTGCGCAGCGTGGTGCCCGGGATGCCCCGGGCCTCGCGCACCTCGGCCGCTGCCATCTGGTGGGACTCGATCGTCGACTCGAGCCGGTCGATCCACATCTTGTCCTGCGCCCACTGCACGGCCTCGTCGAGCTGGTGCACGTCGGTGACGTTGCCGACCCGGTAGTACGCCGCCATCTGCCCGCGCAGCTCGTCGCCCAGCTCGTGCTCGGGGGACTCCCCCACGCCCACCACCCGGGCGCCCACTCCCGACAGCGCCGCGACGAAGCGTCGCTGGTTCTGTGGGAAGGCGGGCTCCACGAAGACGATGTTCATCCCCGTCACTGTAGTGAAACCCTGTCGCTGGTCGAGGAGGGCCGTCGAGGCCCGTCACGAGACCCGGTGGCTTTCCTCTCACCGGGTTTCGTGACGGTCGCTGCGCGACCTCCTCAACCAGCGGGTCACGAACGTCGTGCGTGCCAGGAGGCGATGCCGGCGCGGGACGTGAGGTCGAGCTTGCGGAGCACGTTGCTGACGTGGTTCTCCACTGTTCGCTCGGAGAGGACCAGGCGGGCGGCGATGGCGGCGTTGCTCAGCCCGTCGGCCACCAGGGCCGCGACCTCCGCCTCGCGGCGGCTCAGCGGACCGGGGTCGCCCGCACCCAGCCGCTCCAGGACCGGCGCCATGCCCAGGCGAGCGGCCAGGGCCCGCGCGCGCTCCGCACTGCGGGCGTCTCCGAGCGCGGCGAGCTCGGCCAGCACGAGCACCTGCACGGGCAGCGCGTGCATCGCCTCGGTCTGGCGCAGGGCGGCGGTCAGGTGCGCACGCGCCGCCCCGTCGTCGCCGAGGCATCCGGCCAGCCGGCCGAGCGCGAGGTCGACGGGACCGTCGTACGGCGCCTGGGACAGCCCGATCGCGTGCAGCCCGGCGAACGGCGCGAGCTGGTCGTAGAGGACCCGTGCGGTGTCGACGTCGCCCAGCCAGGCGCACACCTCGGCACTGCCCACGGTGGCGATCACCCACTCGGGAGCCCGCTCGGGCATCCGGGCCACGTGCGGCGCGATGGAGAGCCACAGGGCCTCCGCCTCGTCGCGCTTGCCGGTCGCCTTGTACATCAGGCAGATCCAGCCGCGGGCGAAGTACGGCAGCTTGTCGACCAGCACCGCCACTGCTGCCTCGCTCTCGGCGAGGCCACGCCCGGTCTGCTGCGCGATGGCCGACGTGGTGACGACGCGGAAGAACGCCGCCTCCCCCATCGGGTCGCCCTCCAGCCCGACCGCGTCGTCCGCGAGCCGGCGGGCGTCCTCCCACCGACCCTCCAGCAGTCGCTGGGAGCACTCGACGAGGGTCAGGTACGCGCGCCACGACGGCCGGTCCAGCCGCTCGACCAGGGGCTGCAACGCCTGCAGCTCCGCGAGCAGGTCGATGCGGTCGCCGAGGACCGCGAAGGCGTCCATCCGCCACCGGCGTCCCCACGCGGCGTACTCGTCGGTGCCGGTCCGCCTGCCCAGGTCGACGGCCTCGTCGGCGATCGCGAGCCGCTCGGGCAGGTGGTCGATCGCCAGGCGGGCCGCGTGCCAGGCCTGGAGCCTGAGGAACGTCGCCTCGGGGTCGTCACTCCCGGGCGGCAGCACCAGGGGCTCCGGCGGTCCGAACGGGTTGGCGGTCGCGACCAGCTGGGCCCGCACCCTCGCCGTCCGCACGGGGTCGCTCTCACCCAGCCGCGCGAGGGCCTCGACGCAGAGCTCGTGGACGCGGCCCGCGACGCCGACCCGGGCCGTCGTCCGGATCACCGTGGCGGCGTCCGCGAGAGCCGCGACGTCGTCGGTACGACGGGCCTCGTCCGCCGCCTGCTCGCACGCCGCGAGCGCATCTCCCACGGCCCCTCGCCGGTAGAGGTCGCGCGCGCGCTCGAGGAGGTCGGCCGCGCTGGACACGGACCCACTGTAGGTGCCGCAGATGCGTGTTTCCCCCGATGTGGCGGACCCTTCAGCGCTCCTAGCGTGTCCGCCATGACCACCACCGCGACACCGACCGTCACCGACTCCGACCACCGGCTCCGCACGTGCGGACTGGTCGGCGCCGTGGCGTCCTTGGTGGGCGCGGTGTGCGCCGTGGTCATCATCGCCTGGGAGCCGATGGTGGCCGAGGACCGGTTCAGCTACCCGTTCGACGCGGGCTGGTTCGCGGCCTGGCAGGTCGTCTTCGCCGCGCAGCACGCGGCGATGCTGCCCCTGTTCGCCGGGCTGCTCATCCTGGAGCGCAGGCACCCGTCCCGCGCCCTGTGGATCGGGACGTGGGTGGCGCTCGCGGGTCAGGTCGCCCTGACCGTCCTGGAGCTCGTCGCCATCACGGCCGCGGACTCCTACTTGGACACCGGCCGCGGGGCGCTGGTCGGGGGCCTGTACGGCCTCCCGATGGTGCTGCTGGGACTCGGCATGGTCGTGGCGGGCGTGGGGGCGCTGCGCGCCGGGCTCTTCCAGGGCGCGGATCGCTGGCTGCCGCTCGCGCTCGGCGTCTACGTGTTCGTGGTGCTGTTCCCCGCCGTGTTCGGACCGATGGTCGCCGGACGGATCGCGATCGGCGTGTGGCTGCTGGGCTTCGCGGCCCTGGGCCTGGCCATCCGTCGAGCGGCACGCTGACGCGCAATTGCCTTGCGGCGGCCGCCTGCGGACGGTTGCCTGGGGGCGATGCTCACCTACGAACGCTCCGGTCCCACCGGCTCCATGCCGGTGCTGCTCCTCCACGCCGGCATCGCGGACCGCCGGATGTGGGACTCGATCTGGCCGACCCTGACGGCCGAGCGCGACGTCGTCCGCGTCGACCTGCGGGGGTTCGGCGAGTCCACCGAGCGGCCGGCCGGACCGTGGTCGCCGCGGGCCGACGTGCTCGCGACCCTCGACGCCCTCGGGGTCGATCGCGCCCACGTCGTCGGCTGCTCCTTCGGGGCCGGGGTGGCGGTCGAGCTGGCGTTGGAGCGACCCGGCGCCGTGGCCTCCCTCGTGCTGGCCGCCCCGGGCGGCTCGCTGATCACCGAGCGGACCGAGGAGCTGGCCGCGTTCTGGGAGCTCGAGGGCAAGGCCGTCGAGGCGGGTGACCTGGACGGCGCCGCCGAGGCGAACGTGGTGGCCTGGGTCGACGGCCCGCACCGCGGACCGGACGTCGTCCCCGCAGCGGTCCGCGACGCCGTCCGCACCATGCAGCGCCGGGCGTTCGAGCTGACGGTCGACTGGCCCGACGAGGTCTGGGAGGCCGAGGAGGAGCTCTCCCCCGAGCCGCCCGAGCGGCTCGACGAGATCGCCGCGCCGACGCTGGTGATCTCGGGCGAGCTGGACATCGACGCCATCCGCCTCGCCGCGGACCACCTCCTGACCGGCGTGCGTGACGTACGAGCCGTGGTGTGGCCCGACGTCGCCCACGTGCCGCCGATGGAGCGGCCGGACGACTTCGCCCCGCAGGTGCTGGACTGGGTGGCCCGCGCCGAGGAATGAGGTGGTCGACGGCTGCGTCGTCCTGGCCGGCCCCAATCTGGCGAGACTGCCGGTCCCGCCCTCGCCGTGGGACGTGGCCGCGATGGACGCAGCCGCTGGTCGAGGCAAGGATCGGAGGGTGAGCGAGCAGGCTGAGGTGCTTCGGCAGGCACACGCTGCGCACTCCGAGAACCGCTTCTCCGCTGCGGACGAGGCGTTCTCCCGTGCCGATCAGCTCGGTGAGCTCTCCGCCGACGACCTCGTCGCCTGGCAGGACTCGGCGTGGTGGCTCGGCCAAGCGGATCGGGCGCTCGAGCTCGCCGAGGTCGCCCACCAGCACTTGGTCGCCGAGGGACAGACGACGCGGGCTGCGCAGGCTGCCATCGGCCTCGGGTTCCTCTTGATGCTGCGCGGCGACCTCGCGGCGGGCTCCGGCTGGATGCAGCGCGGCCGGTCGCT